>JABMPQ010000003.1 GCA_013202585.1 Parcubacteria group bacterium
ATTTCCAGAAGGACGCTCTTCCATACTGACCACTTTAAGAATGGCCTGATCTTTTGGTATGAATCTGACATATGAAGACAGCTCATGTTGCCAGCCAGTTAAACTATATTCTCCACCGGGTGCAGCTGGACCACGCAGCCGGTATTTACCATTTAGATATTCAACTGATACAATTTCATCTTGATTATAGAGGGCGATCAAATTATCTTGGGCGTCTCTTACTTCGAAGGGCCCGTTGGCACTAATTTCAATCGGATCGGAAGCATTTTCCGGTTTGTGCACACCAACCCGGAGCCAGTTACCACGTTTCGCTGGAATAGCCACTCGCTGTGAAGGGCTAACAGTAATAGTGACAGCAACATCACTATTTTGTACCCACTCACGCCATTCGGAAACGAGCTTAAAGTTCTCCGTGTAAGTCCCAGGCTTGTTTGGAGCGTGGAGATTGATGTAAAAACGTCCGACGTCACCAGGCTCAACCTGGCTATGACTCATTCGCCCAGGACGATAGGTGTGAGTATTCGATTTATACTCCCATTCGGCCGTGCGAAAAAGACTTTCCCTGTCTTGGGGATTATTAGTGTTGAGAGCGATGAATTCACTCTCGCCATCGTTTTGCCAAGCTTCAGTACCGGTGTTTTTGAAATCTACCCAAATGCGAAGCTCCTCATCTTCTTGTATTTGCAGATGAGTATGACTTTGATCGACCCACTCTGCTTGGTAGGCGGGTGTTTTGTCCTCAGCGGGCCCGCCTGCCGGCGAGACAGATTGAAGACGATTAGTAATTTCTCCTACATTACCAGCCAACCAAGGTAGGACGTTTTGTATCCTAGGGTGTTGGGCTAGCCAGATCAAGGGGATTATAAACAAGAAACAGACAGCAATATATAGCATCACCCGCGGGTATTCTTTAGTCATATTTATTTGTGATTTTTGTTTTTGTTTTCAGGCTTGCCTTTCCCTTTTAAAAGGCATAATTAGCAAAAATACTGTATTTTAGGCTTCATTACATTGTAGCATAAAATAGGAGATAAATCAAGACTTTTGCCGAGCTGCTTTATGGAGTATCAAATTCTGCGCCGCCACCAATAACCCAATCAAAAACCAAATATGAAGAATATAAAGGATAGAAAATGTTTGATATTGAGCTAAAATGCCAAGAAAAGCGATAAAAAGTCCGATGAGAATGGTTTTAGTCGCGTTATCACTCTTAGTGCGCAGAGCTTTAATAGTGCGCATCACGATAATGCCGATCAGTAGCAAGAAACTAGCTAGACCGAGGGCACCAATCTCCACCCAGAGCTCAAGAAATTCATTATTGACAATCGGCCAACCAGCTTCGGGAGCCTGATAAGGATTTTTATGTATCTGCGGGCCAAAATTACCGATACCGTTGCCGATGATAGGATGTTGTTTGATCAATCTCGTTGCATCTTCGTAGGAAGAAAAACGTTCTTCTACTCCCACCCCCTCGGAGTAAGAGGTGGCTTGCTCAATGAACACGTCCACGTTTTTATCTTCACCCGTTATTTTCAAGAAACCGAAGGCAGAAGTGGCAGCAATGGCAGCGATGATTACGATGAGAGCTATTTTTTTAAACGAGAGTAGATATTTTAGTAGCAGCAGGCAAGAGGCGAGCAACACCACAAATAATCCCAGGAATCCGCCACGCGAAAGAGTAAGGATTAAATTAATAACAGCCAAACCCAAAATTGCGGCGATGTACAAGGGTTTTAGGGGTGTCTGGTCTTTTTTCCGGCGTCGCAGGGTCAGCGCAATGCCGAGCGAAATAGGAATTAATAAATAATTGGCGAAGTAAAGTGGTTCGAGAGAAGTTGACTGGATGCGGGGGAAGCCGAAGACTTTTTGTGTATAGTGCTCGCGTAGGCCAGTGATCTCGTGGGGTAAACCAGCCATGTCACCGAGAAACTGATAGATTCCAAATAAACTGACTAGCAAACAAGAAATAAACACTATTTTGATAACTTTATGCAGTGTTTCTTTGCTGGCGACAAGATTGGGCAGCATAACACTGATGATCATGACGAAAGAATTGAAGGCCAATATCATAACAGCTCGTTGTAAATTGACGGCATTGATCATCGAAAGGACGGAAAAACCTGTCAGTAAAGCTATTGGAATGATAAGCGGGTTGCGAGCGGAAAAATTCACTTTTTTGGCCAGAAAAGTAAGCAGCCAAGCAATAATAGTGATAAGAGCAAAGATTTGCGAAGCGCGAATAGTCACTCCGGCCGCTTCAAAGGAGCCAAGGCGCTCAAAGGGGAGGAGGAAGGCGATTAAGTAGAGGCCAAAAATGGGCTGGCGGAAGATGATAACTACCAACCCCATCCCTATTAGCGTTGCCAGAACGATCAGAGGGGCAATATTAGCGAAAAAGACGGTAATAACGGCAGCAATAATACAAGCCACTACCACGAAAATAATTTGTATTAATTTGGTCTTATCCATGAGATATAGCGTATTTTATGGCCTTTATCTTACTATCTTGAATCAAAGAGGACAATATGCAATTAACCTGAATCCGGAAACCCCTCCTTCTCCCTTAAAATAAAA
>JABMPQ010000004.1 GCA_013202585.1 Parcubacteria group bacterium
GGATAGCCAAAGCTTTCTCTTCTGTATATTATCTAAGGAAATATGTTCAAAAAGCGCTAAACTTTGGTTTTCAACCAACCTTTTGGCTTAAGCTAGCTCCAAAGCAATGCAATTCACCTTGAGAAGATTGAAACTTAAGCATTTATCATTGACGGCAGCGGATTTCTATGGTAAAAAGTTAAGCACTGTACATTCGCAAACAAACCCACGGAGGGTAGAAAATTGGTAGATATGAAAACGCAAGGCGGTGGCCTTATGAAAGTAGGGACCGACCTACAACGGATCATGGTGACAAAAAAGGGTGGGGGCACCGTCGCCTACGAGAACATTCAAGTGGAGGGATTTTCAGCAGGACCCGACTCGGAAGAGACGATCCTAGGCGAGCCCGTCAAAGGTTCCCGTCTGATTGGAACACTGACACTAACCGGGGAACGATTCGTCTCGGAACCGATCGAGGATCCCAGCCCCTGGCTGAAACGTTCTTATGCCAAGGAGTGTGGCGGCTAGGAAAAGATGTTCATCTTAAAACCGATCGACGATCCCACCTGCACCTACTCCAAGGCATTTGGCGGCTAGCTGAAGTAAAGAACTTCAAGCCATAGCCGTCTTTTTTTTGTTTGCAAAGCCCTTTATTGCTCTGCCAGATGAGCAACTTCCTCCGGCACTATCCCTTCATCAAAATATTGATAGACTTTGTCCTGATTAGCTCTCGCCTCAGCTACTATCTCCTCTCCCAATAAACTACCGGCCGACAGCAACATTTCTTTACCCTCTACTTCTACCAAGCCAGTCGGGGCAATTCGATTAGGCACCACAAACCCCCAGAAGAACTTGGAATTCTTCACTTGATCAAGTCCGGTAGGTGCTAACGGGATCTTTCCATATTCTTGAGCGGCCCTATTATCACCAGCTACTGCTTTAATAGTAGTCTCATTTACGTTTCCGTCCATTGTGCTCTTGAGATGCTGTTCCAAAATATCTTTATCAACTTTAAACTCCTTTTGCAATTCGACCACGCCCGTTAAATAATTATGGTCAGTTCCCAAAATATCCAGCACCCCCATAACTGATGCTCCCAACAAAGCAGCCCTCTCTTGATCATCAAGCTCGGAAAACGATTGTTTATCTATTCCATAACGTGACAGGATATCAGCTTGGCTCTCAGTGGGAACTTCTGTCTCCGCCGGATTAGCAATGTCTTCCACGTTCAGCAGTGGGGTAGTAAATCTAGTACCCTCGATCATAATCTTAGCGCTGCGCAACTCATCATCAGATAATTTTAAATCAGCCACCCGTTCATCTAGGTAATTCTGACTACGAGTTTCGTGATCTACTCGCATTGTGCCAAATTCTGGATCACGCGAATAATAACCCATATCATGTAAAATAGTTGCGGTGGCCATTAGCTTATCTGGAGGAAGAGGGATGTCTGGTCTCTGTTTTTCAATATTATCAAGGGCGGCTATAGCACCACGGGCCATACTAAGAGCATGATCAGGATTGTGATAGCTTACTTCTTGGTGATGTTTGTCGTCTTCTACTACCAAAAAGTCAATTGCACGAGTAATAGATTCCTGCGCTTCTTGATCACCTGCAAAGCGATCCGCAAAAAATGCGCGAGAACTGCCGATATATTCTAAAGTGGCATTTCTATCCCGAGCAGCCGGTATTTCTTCTGGGGTCTCTTCTGGATTTTCACTAAATCTCTCTCCGCCCATGATCATTATTTTGGCTTAATTAAGGGAAAATATTAATTGTTTACAAGCCTCATAGTAGTATAAAACAACAAAAATGGCTTGACAAGGCGTACATCCCATGCTACCATGTATCGTTTTACCCATAAAGAACGTAATTACCACTTAGGGATCTGTAGGCACCGGGGGAATCTTTCTAAAAGGCTTGCTAGGCTCACGCTTAATAAACCCTTTTTGAGATTTTTCTGCCTACAGAGCCGTGGGTGGTATTTTTTTTACAGCAATGCGCCGAGAACGCTTTTTTTAATGATATTTATCCGGCGAATCGTAATAGCTGATAAATTGCTGTTTCATTATTTCCTGACCGTCACGCCGCACTATTTGCACCCATTTTGCTCTAAAAGACCCATCTTCCTTGCGATCCCAATAAGTAGGACCAACCAATTCGACTTCTCGCCCATCACTAGTACCATAAAATTCAAAATAGAGCTTATTCCCGTCGATTCTGGTTTGAATCAAAATATAAGCTGGCGTGTCGTTAATAAAACGCAGATCGGGATGAGGAATGTAAACCGTGGCATCAGTCCCTTGCGGATTATAATACGATACAGCGTAAGAGTGACTCTTTCTCTCCGTTATATCCAAGCCCGCTTTAACTGCCGCCCGAAAATTAGTGGTCGCTATTTGACATAGTCCGCCGCCATACTCAGGAATAGTTTTATTTTCTTTAATCACCAATTCAGGCAAATATCCCCCTTCGGCATTAACTTCGCCGATGTTTTTTATTAACGAATATTCTTCTCCCGGCTTCACTAAAATACCGTTAAGTTTATCCGAACCTACTCTAATATTATGCTTTCGGTTAGACGGCGAACCAGCAAAGTTGGAATCTCCCGTCGCCAGCAATTCTTTGATGCCTAGCTCGTCAATATTGTCAGCTGTCACTTCCGCGCCAGTTTCTCTGGTGAGTAAAGCCAACTCGCGTTTATCAGTTTTCACTCGCCGCGCCAAGATTCCAAAATTACCATCAATCAGCATTTCTCGGCCTTTCTCCGAGGGCTGGGAAACTGTCAATTGATCATCAATCATTTGTAATTTGGCATTTTGGGCTGGCAGATTGACTTCTTCCGAGATTGCCTGTAAACGCTCACCCGCTTTTTCCCGATTGAGGGTAGCCATCAATACCATATCGTTTTGGCTGCTCACCCATTCCCGCCGACCCAAACTGACTAGAACAAAATTATCGAGATCGAAATTGTCCTTGTCTAAATAATCGACCGGCTCCAACTCGGCATCGCTCCTAACTGTAAAATCCACCCAATCAGCTAGCTCCTCCGGCGAAATTTCCCAGTGCTTGTCAGTAAAATGCAGCTGGAAAGGAGAGGAAAATATCTGGCGCGCTTCTAATTTAGCCTGATGAAGTTCGTCTAGAGCTATTCGTGAATAAATCGTGCTGGTTGGGATAATGATCGGTTTAGTGGAGCTGGTGAGAATATTCTCCGTTAATAAGGCCAATAAGTATTTTCTATTCACTCCTTCGCCATTTTCACCTTCTATTAAGGCAAAATCACCGTCCGCGTAAGACAGATTAAGATCACGACTAGCTCGACCATAAGCTAGCTCTTTCTCAATAAAGTTATTGAATATTTCCTCGTCTATTTTGTATGAGAGATCGAATGAAATGTCGTCGTAGAATAAAGACAAACGATCGGCAGTCGACCACCAAGTGAACGATTCCCGCCCCACTTGGAAAGCCTGCTCTAGTGTTTGCTCAACATCAATATAAATACCAATATTATCTGGCTTTACTTCTTTTATCTCTTCCTGGTAGACAAATTTCAACCCTGAGTTGAAAGCAGTTGCCTTGGGATATAAAATATCGCGCACTTCATTTTTAGTCTGGCCAGAAACATCGGTTCCAGCGATGAAAGTCTGCGGGTAAAAACGATCTTTGTAAAATAAATCGAGGCTAAGAAGATAAATGCCAGTGAGTAGTAAACAAACGAGAATAATAAAAAAAACAAAGCCAATTCCGTGGGAGAACTTTGTTAATTTTCTGCTTTTTTGTTTTTTTGACTTAGTCATGAAATTTAGACTAAGATTTCTAGAGCTTGTTACCCCTCGTTTAAAATTTCCTCCAAAATTGTCCGGGCCATTTCCTTTTTTTGTTTGGCTGTGTTGATCTCTTTGGAGACCACCAAATAAAAGGACTCACCTACCGTTAGATTAGCAGGGAGTTTATCTTTTGGCCACTTGATTTTCTGCCCGCCTTCTAAGGTGAGCGAAGCTTCCTTAGCTTCTAGCTTAGTTAAAGTGGCTCGCAGGTGATATTTGATCACATCACTGTCACGTTTTTCGGCCGCGGCAAACATAATAACTAATTAAATTAATGGGACACATTAGCATGGTTTAAGGGAGATGGGAAGGGGATTTGGGGTAAATAAAAAAACAGCGAGGAATGATCCTGCTGTTGGTCAAGGAACATGGGGGAAGATCCCCTGTTGGTCATCTTTGCGACAACGACACCACTACCAGCATCACATCACTCTGTGCTTCGAACTGACCATCGGCGCTCGTAATCAGAACAGCTCCCGTGTTGCTAAGCGCAGTGGCAGATCCTTCCTGGTCGATCTCATGCAGCATCTCGACAGTGCCGGCAGGCATGTTTGCCGCCAGAATGAGAAAAAAATGCCGTTGGCACTCCGGGCAACGGTAGGTCTGACTGAAGTTGAAGGGATTGTTGCCGAATCGGAAGATCGTGGAGAAAAGATCCTGCCCACACTCGCACCTTGCCATGAAGCCAGGTCGGTTCGGCACCTGACAAATCAGCAAGTCATAGTAGCTGTCTTCTGTGCCGTCTCCTCCTTCCTCCTTATGCTGAACATCGACGGGACCAACCACGCTGATCTCTATAATGGACCCCATAATTCAGACAGTATGGTAGGATA
>JABMPQ010000022.1 GCA_013202585.1 Parcubacteria group bacterium
AAAATTTCGTTACGAAAGCGTATTTGGTGACAGCCCCAATAAGGAAAGAGGCTTGAATTTGCTATATTGTTGTGTTAAAGTCTATAGTCATGAATAAAGATAGTAAAATAAAGCGGCAAGTGGTCAGAGGGGAAAATCGGGGTAAAAAACTAGGTTACCCGACGGCTAACTTAGAATTAAAGCCGGAAGATAATATCAAAAGAGGAGTTTGGGCGACTATGGTTGAAATTGATGGACAGAAGTATCCGGCGGCAACTTTTGTTGGAGCGTCGGTCAGTTTTGGTGGGGATCAAGAGGAAATAGAAGTGCATGTATTTGATTACGAAGGAGATTTGTATAATAAGATAGTGGAACTAGATTTTGTAGAGTGGTTGCGACCGGTGGAGAAGTTTACGGATGAGAGCGAGTTGGTTGAACAAATAGAGAAAGATTGTCAACAAGCACGAAAAATTTTAAGTAGCAAATAAAATGTTCACCGGTATTATCAAGGAAATAGGCGAAATTAAAACTACACGACAAGAGCGTGAGGTTTTGAATTTAGAAATATCTTCCCAGAATGCAATTAAAGACTTAGAGATTGGCAGTAGTATAGCTGTTGATGGCACTTGTCAGACAGTAGTAGAATTATCAGATGGTAGCTTTACGATTCAAGTCATTCCCGAAACACTTAAATTGACGACCCTAGGTAAATTTAAAAAGGGCGATAAGGTCAATTTGGAATCAGCCATGAAAATCGGCGACGATATCTCCGGACATTTATTAACCGGACATATTGATGGTACGGGTAAAATAACAGATATTAAACAGGCAGGAGAAACAGCCGAGATAAAAATCAAACCCCCAGTCGAGTTAGTAAAATACATTGCCCACAAAGGCTCAATTGCTCTTGACGGCATCAGCTTAACTGTAGCACAATGTGATAATGAGCAATTTAAGGTGGCGATTATCCCGCACACTTTGCAAGAGACGACTCTGGGCGCTAAGAAAGTTGGTGACCTGGTGAATCTGGAGATTGATATTCTGGCGCGGTATGTGGAGCGGATGATGAATGTGAAGGGTGGCGGACTGGATAAGAATAAATTAGAAAAAGAAGGATTTATATAATTATAAAAAAACTTATGAAAACCTACCAAGGAAAACTAAATGGCGAAGGATTGAAGATCGGCATCGTTGTCGCTCGCTTCAATGAATTTCTTACCCAAAAGTTATTGAGTGGCTGCCAGGATGCTTTAGTGCGGCACGGGGTGACTGAGGATGACATCGAAATAGCCTGGGTACCCGGGTCTTTTGAAATTCCGCTCATCGCTAAAAAAATGGCGGAGAGTAAAGAGTATGACGCTATTGTTGCGCTTGGCTGTGTAGTGCGAGGAGCGACACCTCATTTTGAGTACGTAGCATCAGAGTCCACTAAGGGTATCGCCAAATTGAGCCAATACTATGGTGTACCAATTTCTTTAGGTATTTTAACCACTGACAATATAGAACAAGCAGTCGAGCGAGCTGGCACCAAGCACGGCAATAAGGGAGCTGAGGCAGCTGTCGATGCGATTGAGATGGCTAATCTATTAAAAGAAATAGGGGAAACAGAAGTCGAATAAGCTAAATACGACTTTAATTTGAGCGATAAAACTGTCCTGCTAGGGCAGTTTTTGGTTGTAAAACATTGTTCAATGACACCCCTTTTTACCTTAAATAAGCCAACTAGCGTTAACAAGCAAAAACCCTTTACAAATATAGCTGCTTATGGTATTATGTAATGTTCTTAATTTGGGATTCATGTGCCGGCAAAAGGCTTTAAGTGCTTAATTTAAAGCTTTTTATTGGCAAATGTTTGTCTGTACCTAAAAAACAACGGTGAAAACAACAAGATAGGGCGTTCGGAGCCCAAGGAGAAGAAGATGAAACTTTGGAAAAAATTGGCACTGGGTGCGGTAGCTGTAGTTTTTCTTGGATTGGGGATTAGTTACCTGATCTTCGGTGTCTTATGGAAAAAGCCAGTCACCGCCACCACCAAGCCGGCCATCGCCACGGTCGAGACCAAGTCGTCCGGCTGCACGGTCAAGGCGGCCAAGGCGATGTCCCACAACGCGGCCGTCCTGGCCGACTACCAGAAGAAAGACGCAGCGACCAAGCTGGAGGAGGCCAAGCACGCGGCCACGGCCACCAAGATCATGGGGCCCCGCGATCAGGACAGGAAGGGGGGAGGGATTTGCTACCCGGATATCAAGAATCCGTCAGTAATAGCGGAGAGCGGCTGGGATGTTCGATATGACCAGTATACACTTGCGGCCGTTTTTGACAAAACAGGTGTATGCAAGCTGAAGGTTGTTGGAAAGCGGGTTTGCTATGAGGTGAGTATCGAGTCAGACTGCGACATGCCTAACATCATCATGCTGGCAACCGATCCTGAGTGGCTGAAGCAAGGGAAGGATGGAAGCTGGACCGACGCCATCGGATACTTCCTGTCGCAATTCCGGAATAACAGTTTTGGCTCCGTCATGAAGGCCAGTGGACTGCGCAACTTCTTCCTGAGGGCCTTCTCCAACGAAACCGTCATGCGCGCCTCCGGCTGGCTTCTGGACAACGACACCATGTGGAAGAACCTGAGAGTCAAACGTCAGGCGTTGGTTAAGGCCTGGCTTCCTCAGTTCTATCGGGCAAGCAAAGCGAACATGCCGAACCTGCTTAGGAAGGTTCGGGTCTGGGATAACCTAGAGGCAGGAAAGGGAGCTAGGGGAAAAGACGAGGAGTACTACAACTACTGGGACAAGTACCCGAAGTCACTCGTCGCGACCCACTTCCTCCGCACCTGGTTACGTGATGGCGGCGAGCATAACTCCCGGCGGGCTGACGAGCTCCTGGCTGTCCGGCAGTTCTGGATGGTCATGCTGGCCTACAAAGTGGGACACTCCCAAGCTGACAAGTGGGCGAGCGAGGTGGCGAGTAAGTTTGAGGGCGCCAGCTCCCTCTGGTACAAGAGCTGGTACATCAGCACCTTGTTCCAGAAGAAGATGCCCCCGCCTCCCAAGGGCAACAGCCTCTACGTCGAGCCGTCGTCTGGCTCTGGATCCCTGCCTACCCCCGAAGTCGAGCCAGAGTCCAAGGACAAGCCTGAGCCTCCGGCCAAGACCGAGACCAAGGACGACGACGAAGACGACGACGATTCTGACGACGAAGACGAATAGATCGCACCTTTCTTCGATCGTCCAAGCCCCTGAGCGCTTTCGAGCGACTCACTCAGGGGCTTTTTTTTGTCAAAAAACTGCCCCAACAAAAGCAGTCTTTAAAAATGCAAAAATTACTTATTTGCGAAGTGAGTGAGCAAAGAACAAAAACTTGTTTTTGTTCTTTAGAACGAACGAGCAAACAAAGATTCTTAATCTTTATTCTTTCAATCCAATATACCTAGTCTTTGGCTCCACTTTTCCCGCCAGCAGATCGGCGAACACTTTCTCAATTTCTGTTAGCTGTATCTCCCGACCACCGAGCCCAAAAACATAACTTTGTAGCTGAGGCGGCTTGGTAGAATCAGCGAAACTGATTTTGATATCACCGAAAAACGGAGCCGCCGCCCCAAAATCAGGGGAGCGGTCAAGAACGCCAACAGTTTTAATGTGAGCTAGCGCGTCCGCAATTTCCGCATAAGGGAAAGGTCGGAATAATTTTATTTTAAGCAAACCTACTTTTTCACCCTGAGCCCGCAAGCCGTCAATAATTTCTTTAATAGTGCCAGCTGTCGAAGAAGAAGTAACTAGGGCGACCTCGGCGTCAGCCAACTTATATTCTTCAAAATAGGGATATTTGTTGCCGGTAATTTTGCTCAGCTCGCTGCCAACTTCTAAATATTTCTGCTTAGCTGTCCGCATGGCTTCGATTTGCTGGCGCTTGACTTCAAAATAGGTATCAGGCAAAGCGACTGGACCATAAGTCATCGGCTCGGAGAAATTGAGCAAAGGTTTGTGCGGCTTAAATTCACCGACAAATTTTTTGACGGCATCATCCTCGAGCATTTCAATTATTTCCGCACTATGACTAGTAGAAAAACCGTCTTGCATCACCATGGTCGGCAATAACACCTCGGGATGTTCTGATAAACGGAGAGCGAGTAGCATATTCTCGTAAGCTTCTTGAATATTCTCCGAGAAAATTTGGATCCAACCTTGGTCACGGGCGCCCATTGAATCGGAGTGATCGCAGTGAATATTTAAGGGCGAGGATAAAGCGCGGTTAGCAATTGCCATTACCACTGGCAAACGCATACCAGAAGTCGCTCCCAGCATTTCCCACATATAGGCTAAGCCTTGTGAAGCGGTAGCTGTCATCGAGCGTGCACCCGCGGCCGACGCTCCCACCACACAACTTAGAGCCGAGTGCTCGGATTCGGTTAAAATATATTCAGTATCCACTTTTCCATCAGCTACCATTTGGGAAAAAGTCTCGATGATGGGGGTTTGGGGGGTGATCGGATAGGCCGATACAACGTCGGGATTAATTTGCCGCATCGCTTCGGCGACCGCTTCACCGCCAGTCATTATTTTTCGCTGGGAATTTTGCTCCGACATATTATTTTTGTTGCTTCATAGTTATCGCTTTCATGGGACATTCTTTGGCACAAATGCCACAACCCTTGCAGTATTTATAATCGACATGAGAAATTTTACCTTCTTTAACTAGAATGCAATCTTCCGGACAAAAACCGACACAAGTTAGGCAATTTTCACATTTAGACTTGTCTAAAACGGGAATTTGGTTGCGCCAATCGCCGGTGTGGTAATTTTTCGAATAACCAGCCTGATCTAGATTGCCACCCGGCAAGATTTGCTCCCACTTTTTTTTCTTATTCGATTGAGTCATAGCCTTCTTTAATTGTCTTAATATTGAGCGCGGTCAATTCTGGACCGAGTTTCTTACCGAATTTCTGCTCGACTATTTTATTAAGGTCGTTTAATTCTACTTGATCAACAATTTTTACCAGGGCGCCGAGGAGGGAAGTATTAGCCATGTCGCGTTTGAGATTTTTAATAGCAATGCCACTGGCGTCGAGAGCATAGATTTTGGTAGCCGGGCATTTGTATTCGGTCGCTATTTCTTTAGCTGTCTTTTTGCTGTTTATCAATAAAACTTGATCTTTCTTCATATTGCACAACATTTTTTGTGAAGCGAGCAGAGTTTCGTCAACTACCACTAGAATATCAGGATCTATAATTAAAGTATGAATCCGGATTGGCTTATCAGATATACGGGTAAAAGCATCCATCGGTGCACCACCACGAGCTGGTCCATAATAAGGAAAAGCCTGAGCAAATTGTCCTTGCTCCGCTGCCGCTTCAGCCATAAATTGTGCCATGGTTTTTGATCCTTGCCCGGCGCGGGCGTGGAATTTTATTTCTAGGGTCATGGTTATAATTAAACCTTCACTTCCTGCCAAACAATATCGATTGCGTTGAAATATTTTTCGGTGAATTTGACCGTCTTTTCAATAGAAAATGGTTTGCAGGTATAAGTATCGACAGTAAATAGGGGAGGATTACCATGATAACTGTAAAAATGGGTGCCGGAGGTTCGCCAGTGAATCCAGCCAGCATATCCGAGCTTGTGGGCATCGCCAGTAATCGGATCTGATATAGCTTCCATTCCAGTTACTTCTGACAATTCGAGTAGATATTTTCCAATCTGCGGTGGCTTAACTATTTTCTCTGTGGTACCTTCAATGATTAACCTTTGTCTAATAATCTCCGGCGCTAAATTTCTCCACTCTTTTTGCATACTTTTATCAAAAATTGACGACGCTATCTTCTAGCCTCATTCTGCTTAATATTTTAGCAGATTCCGCGTCCGTTGCCAATCGAGGTTGGTTGTAGTTTTCTATTTTAACCGGGATAAACTCAATACTTTTAACGTTAGTGTCCTGGAATTTACACTTAGCGATAACCCCTTCGCGTGTTTCTTCCGACCACATTTGATCAAAAACGAGGTTGCCGAGGCTGTAAATAATGTATTTGTCATTATATTCTTCCGTAATTTGAACAACGTGGGGGTGATGCCCGATTATTAACTCCGCTCCGCTGTCGATGGCGGCATGAGCGAATTCTTTTTGTTGGACACTAGGAACAGTCGTGTATTCGTTGCCAGCGTGCATGGAGACAATGACCAGGTCGGAATTTTCTTTGGCTGCTTGGACGTCTTTTTTCATTTGCTCCGTTTCTAGGAATGCTACGTCTGGATCTTCCGCTTCGACGCGCGAATAATTACTAACCCCATCGCTGAAAGTATAGGAAAGCCAAGCAATTTTTAGGCCATCTTGTTCTGTGATGGTAGGGGAATGAGCTTCGGTAAAATTTTTACCAGCGCCGGAGTAGGCAATATTATTTTCTTGTAAATAATCCATTGTGTAAAGCAGTCCCGCTTCACCTTTATTGCGGGTATGGTTGTTGGCCAACGAAACGATGTCAATTCCGGCGTGGGTGAGACCAGCGATAGTTTCCGGTTCAGCTTTGAAAATCATGCCTTCGGTAACGGGTGGGCCTTGATCATAGAAGGGAGCTTCGAGATTAACAAAAGCGATATCAGCTTCTTTGAACGTGTCAGCGATTTTGCGGAAGGGTAATATTGAGTCATCAGCTTCGCGGATTTTGGTGCCAACGTGGCGCGAGAGCATGACGTCGCCACCAGCCACGAGCGTGAATTCGACGGGGGTTTTTTCGGCAGGGGCGGTGTCTTCTCCTGCGCTACTAGAGGCGGCTGAGTCTTTAATGTCATTATTAGTTTCTACAGGCTCATTTTTTTGCGTATAATTAACAACAGTACCGATAATGAGTATCAGGAAAGCGAGGATAAGTAATTTGTATTTGAAGATGTTCAAAAAGGCTTATTAATAGGTAGAAGTGGCAAAAACGTACTTTTGGGTTTACAAATATATATTAATATGGTATAAAATAATGTTTATGGAGTGGCTAGTTCTTTGGTAAAAGCAGGGAAATGGCTAGTTTATGGCTTCGAGAATTTCTGGGAGTTGCGGGCTACTGGAAACTCTTGAAGCTATGAACCTGAACGTTAATCAAGGAGAGGGAAATGAACCGAATCGCATGTTTGATCGTGGTGCTGTGTCTGGTTTTCACCGCCGCTGGTTGCGCGGGCAAGACGCCGGTGCCGCAGACTTCGCCACGGCAGGTCTCGACTCGACCCAGTCTCGATCTCCAGGAGCTGATTGAGGTGACGGAGATCAGCCGTCGCCTTAGGGCGGATAACGCAAGACTCCGCAAGCAGCTCTGTGAGTGCCGCAAGCACGACAAGCGGCTGACCGTCCCACCAGTCAAGCCGGTCAACTGCGAAGAAGAGGATGTCAACTTTGGCGTCCTGCCGTAGTAGCTATCTGCTACCCCGCTCACTAGTTCCTAGCTTGCCCAGACGGATTTACTCTGTCGCGGCAAGCTTATTTTTTTACAAAGAGCTTTAGCCTAATTTATCTTTTACAATCTTATTTACTACTTCGCCATCAACTTGACCTTTTAGCTTACTCATCACCGCCCCCATAACTTTACCAAAATCAGCGGCCGAGCTAGCCCCGGTTGATTTAATAACTTCATCGACCGCTTTGACAACCTCTTCTTCTCCCAGCTGCTCGGGTAAATATTTTTGCAAAATCTCAATTTCTTTTTGCTCTTTATCAGCTGATTCATCACGTCCACCTTCTTTAAAAGAGGCAATGGCATCTTTGCGCTGTTTAACAGCTTTATTTATAGCCTGTGTCACTTCCTCGTCATTTAATTCATCCTTTTTCTCAATGGCGGCGTTTTTGATGTCAGCCATTAACATCCGCAAGACAGAGACGGTGAGCTCTTCTTTGCTTTTAAGGGCAGTTTTATAATCGTCTTTTAGTTGTGTTTCTAGTTTGGACATAATATTCATTTAGTTATTTGAGCAGAAATAGTTGTTCTGGTATGCACTCGAAAACCGTTTGCAGGCCGAGTGGGCATGGTTCTCCCGCCTTGGCGGGAGGGAGCGAGGCCGAAACCCGAGTCAGTTTTTCACGCTGGGAAAAACTGACGTGTTTTCGAGGTGTGCCAGAACAACTATTTATAAATTTTACGACTCTCTCTCCTCCAACTTCACTGTCACTTCCTTCTCTTCTTCCTTATGATAAACCTTTAACTTCACTTCATCGCCAACTTTGTGTTTCTGTATCGCCTTAGCTAGGCCATTGTCTTCGTCGATTTTTTCACCGTCTATCTCCAAAATAATATCATTTTCCACCAGGCCGGCTTTATCAGCTGGACTACCGGGAATGACAGCTAAGTCACTCTCGCTTTCTCCGCGAGCAACTAGTGCCCCGTACTCGTATTTGAGACCATTAGCTTCGGCAATTTTTTTATTAATGACAGTGTAGCGAACGCCTAAATAAGGTGTGACAATTTTGCCCTCGGCTTTGACACTTTCAATATCGTTTTTAGCATCATTAATTGGAATAGCAAAACCAACTGACTGACCAGAGAAATCGACGGCGGTGTTAATGCCGATTACTTTACCGTCTAGAGTTAACAGGGGACCACCCGAGTTACCAGAATTAATAGCGGCGTCAGTTTGGATGATGTTTTCTAGCCTCTCGGTAGACTGACCGGAGTAGCTGCCAGCGGTAATGGCGCGACCTAAGCCGGAGACTACACCCTTAGTAACGGTGTTGTGATATTCGCCGAGGGTGTAACCAATGGCGATCACAGTCTGACCAATTTTTAAGCTACTGGAATCACCCAATTCGACGGTAGGCAAATCATTGGTGTCAATTTTTAGTAAAGCGATATCGTTGGTAGGGTCAATGGCCATCACTTGCGCTTCGTATTCTTTGTCATTGTTGTCGATGACTGTGTAGCTAGCAGAGGTGTCAGAGACCACGTGGCGGTTAGTAAGAATCAAACCGTCAGCGGTGATAATAAAGCCAGTCCCACCACCGATTTTTTGCTTGGTGGAATCACTGTCGGTATCAAAATCCATATCACCAAAAAACTGCTCAAAAAATGGATCATCAAATAAGCTAGATTGCTGGTAGTATTGATTGAGGTCTTTAGTAACAATAATACTGACGACGGCCGGCCGGGTTTTTTCTACGGCGCTGATAGTGCTTGATTCTTCTTCTACTAATTGGCGCTCAGTGGTTTTTTCAATCTCTTTGCCTTGTAATTTTTCCACCGCCAGCTTGCCGAGACCACTAGTGGTAATTCCAACAATTAAGCTGGTGATCAAGCCAACAATCACTGCCACTACAATCACTCCGCAGTAGCCGGGTTTTTTGGGGTGTGGAGGATGGGGGTGAGGTTTTGGTGGTTTAGGAGGGTGAATATTTTCGGGCATAGTTTAAATAATTAATTTTTAAAATTTCGGTTTTTTACTATTCCAATCTGTCGCCATCTCATAAGCCAATGCTGCTTCCAGAATTGTTTCTTCTTGATAATAATTACCGATCATCTGTAAGCCAACTGGCAGGTCGTTGACAAATCCACAAGGGAGAGAAATAGCGGGCACGCCAGCTACGTTAGCTGATACTGTTAAAATATCGTTGAGATACATAGCTAGCGGATCGTCACTTTTTTCGCCAATTTTGAAAGCGACATCAGGAACAGTTGGGGTAATTAATAAATCAAATTCTTTAAAAGCTTGTTTAAAATCCCCAATTATTTTAGTACGAACCTTCTGCGCTTTAGTATAATAAGCATCGTAGTAGCCAGAGGATAGGGTATAGGTACCAAGCATAATACGACGTTTGGTTTCATCACCAAATCCCTCGGCTTTATTTTTCAAGTAATTTTCGATTAAAGTATCAGTTTCTGTCTCGGCCGCTCGCCCGTAACGAATGCCATCGTAGCGAGCTAGGTTTGAGCTAGCTTCGGCCGGCATAATAATGTAATAGGTGGGTAGGGAATATGGCAAGTGAGGTAAGCTAACTTCATCCACTTTTGCACCCAACTTTTCTAAAGTTTTAACAGCATCTTCGACTAGTTGCTTCACTTTCGGATTTAATCCTTTGACAAAACATTCTTCCGGGATGCCAATTTTCTTACCTTTAATTTGGGGGGAAAGCTTGGTAAGATCAGGCATGTCTTCAGTTAGGCTGGTTGAATCTTTTTCGTCGTGGCCAGCAATAGCATTAAAAATCCAAGCCGTATCAGTTACTGTCTTACCAAAGGGACCAATCTGATCAAAACTGGAAGCGAGGGCAGACAAACCATAGCGGCTAACTCGTCCGTAAGTCAATTTAAGGCCAACGTTACCGCACAAAGCGGCTGGCTGCCTGATCGAACCACCCGTGTCAGATCCGAGAGCTCCCAAGCATTGATCAGCCCGAACGGCCGCTGCCGAACCACCGGAAGAGCCACCGGGCACTCGTTCTAGATCCCAAGGATTTTTCGTTACTCCGTAGGCCGAATTCTCAGTTGAAGAGCCCATGGCAAATTCATCGCAATTAGTCTTACCTATTATTACGGCGCTGGCCTCTTTAAGTTTGCGGATGACAGTAGCGTCGTAAGTCGCGATATAGTTTTCCAGAATTTTCGAACCAGCTGTGTTTTTAACATCTTTTACCAGAATGACGTCCTTAATGGCTAGAGGAATGCCGGTCAGAGGTTCAGCTGAACCCGCGGCAATTTTCTTATCAGCTGCTTTAGCTTGTTCCAGGGCTTCTTTTCCTGTTACCGTCAAAAAAGCATTAAGCTTCTTGTCAGTCTCGGCGATGCGATCAAGACAAGACTGAGTGAGCTCAACAGCCGAAATTTCTTTATTTTTAAGCTTTTCGTGCGCTTTTTTAATTGTGAGAGTATGTAGTGATAGCATTAGGTAAAATATAATATTTACAAGTTTGTTAGAGGGCAAACATTATTCTTTTTCTGGCTGCGGAACTCGTCGCCCTCCCGGTAAGACCGGGATGACTCCTCAGACATCCGCAGCCTGCCTGCCGGCAGGCAGGCTGGCGAAAAAGAACAATATTTACCCTCTAATCTACTTCAGCACCGCTTTTACTTTGATGCAATTATCTTGGCTAGCGGGAGCGGCTTTGATCAGATCTGCTTGTCCGACGCAAGTTTTTGCTTTATCGTGCCGCATGATGTTTTTTAGTTGGGTGACGTGGGCAGTGGGCTCAACGTCATCGGTGTCGACTTCCTCCAGTTTTTTGATGTATTGCAAAATCTCTGTCAGCTGAGTACTGAAGGTTTTTTTGTCTTTTTCGTCGAGTTCAATACGGGCTAATTTAGCGATGTGCTCGACTTCGGAAGTAGAGATTTTGGTGTCGGTTATTTTACTCATAGTTCTAGCTTGTACTAAGCCAGTATATCATGGTGGAAATATCAAATCAATTCTTTAAGCTTTTTTCCTCCAATGATCTCCACCCCCAACTTCTTTGCCTTCTCATACTTTGACCCGGGATCTTTACCGGCGACCACGTAGTCAGTTTTTTTACTGACCGAGCTGGAGATATTGCCACCCGCGTCGCGGATCATTTTCTTTGCTTCTTCGCGACTCATGTTTTTTAGCGAACCAGTGAGGACGAAAGTCTGGCCAGCTAGTTTTTTGACGGTAGGCTTAGTTTTTTGGGGGGAAACTCCAGCGGCGAGTAATTTAGCTAACAGGGCTTGGTTTTTTGGATCTTGAAAATATTTGTGAAGGCTAGTGGCGACCACTTCGCCGATATCATGAATAGCGGCCAATTCTTCCCGGGAGGCTTGTTGTAGTTTCTCGAGGCTGCCGTAGTGTTCAGCCAAGTCATAAGCTGTTTCTTCACCAACGTGGCGGATACCAAGAGCGTACAGAAAGCGACCAAACTCGATTTTTTTTCGCTCGTTAATGGCGACGACAATATTGGCGGCCGATTTTTCGGCGAAGCGCTCCAAGGGGACCAAATCTCCTTCGGTGAGCGTAAAAATATCAGCTGCGTCCTGGATGAGTTCATTTTCGACTAGCTGGTCGATAATTTTTGGTCCCAGTCCTTCGATATCGAAACCTTTTTTGGAAATAAAATGGGCTAAATTACGGCGAAAACGAGCGTAGCAGTCTGGATTGGTGCAGTAGTAGTTAACTTCGCCCTCTGGTTTTTTCACGGGCGAACTACAAACTGGGCATTTCCGCGGCATGGTGAATTTTTTCTCAGCACCCGTGCGCATTTTAGGCAGCACTTTGATAATATCAGGGATGACATCACCCGCACGCTGGATTATAACTGTATCGCCGATTTGTACGTCGAGTCGTCCAATTTCGTCTTCATTATGGAGAGTAGCGTGAGAAACGGTTACGCCGCCGACAGCTACTGGTTCGAGTACGGCCACGGGCGTGAGCGTACCAGTGCGCCCCACTTGGATTTTAATGTCCTGGACAGTAGTAGTAGCTTCGACGCCGGGAAATTTGTAAGCGATGGCCGCGCGCGGGGCTTTGCCGACTACTCCTAATTCATCGCGTAGCTTATTATCGTTAACGACCACAACTACCCCGTCAATTTCATAACCAAGGCCATCTCTCTTTTTGCCGAGCTTTTCATAATAAGTAAAAACTTCAGTAAGATTCTGAGTGTGGGTGGTTAGAGGGTTGGTGCGGAAACCGAGCCGGTCTAAAATAATATGTTCCTGTTCGTGGGTGGTTTGACCGAGGTCGGTGGCGACGCTGTATAAGTAGCATTTTAAGTTACGGGCAGCCGCGATTTTAGGATCAAGCTGGCGGATCGAGCCGGCAGCTACGTTGCGGGGATTGGCGTAGGGCGGTAAATCTTTCTGAACACGTTTTTTGTTCAGTGCGTCGAAATCGTTTTTGTCGAGATAGACTTCGCCGCGAACTTCGAGGCGGGATTTAGTAACGTCGAATTTTTGCAGGAGCTGAGTGACGCCAGGATCATCCGGTTTCCCCGATGATATTTCAGGAGTTATTTTCAATGGAATGCTCTCAATTGTTTTTAAATTATGGGTTACATCTTCACCTACCTTGCCACTGCCACGCGTGGAGCCTTCGACAAACACACCATTTTCGTAGATAAGGGAGATAGCTAACCCATCAATCTTCGGCTCGCAGTAAAAGTCAAACGGCTCTTCACGCCCCAAGTGACGCTGCAGGCGCTCGATCCAGCCTTCCATGTCCTGTTTAGAAAAAGCATCGTTAAAGGAAAGCATACGGATATCATGGGCAACTTTCCGGAATTTCCCCAGTGGTTCACCACTAACACGTTGCGTGGGGGAGTCGGGCGTGATTAGATCAGGATATTTTCGCTCCAATTCCTCTAGTTCATTTTTAAGTGAATCCAAAGCGGCATCCGAGATTTCCTGCGTGTCACGGACATGATAAAGATAGCGGTGATGGTTAATTTCCGTGCGGAGCTTGGTGATACGTTTTTTAGCAGTGGATTTGTTCATAAGCTTATCCTAGTTCCAACATCCCTACGTACCATTGCACAATTTCCTCACCCCACAATAGGCAAATAAAAGTAGCGACAGTTAAAAATGTCCCAAATGGCACCTGGCTTTTCCAGCCTTTTTTCTTAGCCAAAATCAATCCTACACCCACTATTGAACCGCTCACAAAAGCGATTAGCAAAGCCAACAAAGAAACTTGCCAGCCCAATAAAGCACCCACAAAAAGCCCGAGCTTAACGTCTCCCCAGCCCATACCTTTACCTTTGGTGAGAAATATTATTAGAGCAAAAAAACCGCCTACCATGACACTGCCGATCAGAGCTGGCAGCCAATCGACATTAGGATTGATCCAGCTAAAAGCCAAAGCTAGGATTGTCGCGGGCAGAACGATGCGATCGGGAATAAGGTAATGTTTGAGGTCATAGGTGAAAATAATAATGAGAACGGCGGTAAATACCAGATAACCAGCAAGAAGTGTTCCGTATTCAGATCCTTCACTCAGATAAACATTTGCGATCGGAAATTTGAAAAAAACTAATAGAAAAGTTGTCGCCGTCACCAACTCTACTAGCGGGTATTGCCAAGAAATCTTTTTATTACAGTAGCGACACCGGCCTTTTTGAAAAATAAAGCTAAAAAGAGGAATGAGATCAATTAGTCGCAGTGTGTGTTGACAATGCGGGCAAAAAGACCGCCCTCGCACCACTGTTTTTTTTACTTTGAGACGATAAATAACAACATTAAGAAAACTGCCGACCAGCAGTCCGAAGATTACTACAAATATTGATACAAAAGAGAGAAGCATTGGATTTATTCCTACGTACAATTAGCTGCACTGGCTCGACAGCCATCTGGATCACAGATAAAGAAATCGGCTAATTCTAGGTTTGCTCCGACGCAAAATGTTTGATCATCACCAGTGTTGTTGATCCAGGTATAATTTCCTCCCTGGGGGTCGGTTGGTACGGCATCCATGTAAGTACCGTCAGCGGTAGCAATTGTGGCGGGCATAGCAATGGAGGTGGGATAAGCTTGACTATCATCATAAGCCATTTCCATCGACAGGCTTATTTGGCGGAGATCGCTGCTACGATTAGAGTCTCGCCCTTTTTGTCTAGTACGCACCATTGACACCAAGACTAAGGCGGCTAGGATGCCAACGATAGCTATTACTACTAGTAGCTCTACTAACGTAAATCCTTTATTCTTTTTTGCATCAAATAGGCTAACCATTTTATTTTTAGCAACTTAAAGAAACATTTATTTAATTCTATAACAAAAAGCTGCAGAAGGCAGCCCCTTTTAGCAGTGGCCGCATTCAAAACCTATTGCCCCACCCTAGAGCCTTGAGCATAATTGGCTAGATTAAAGTAAATAATGCCAATATGCAAAGGATAACATTCTTCGAGAGGTAGGTAATAGAGGTGGGATTAAGGACGGGAA
>JABMPQ010000023.1 GCA_013202585.1 Parcubacteria group bacterium
AACTCTCCGCAACTGTGACTTAATTTTAGCCTCTGAGGGTACCTGATTGATTAATGCGATCATAGGACAAGAGATTATTTATTACTACCCGTATTATACCTCTTGTTCCATTTGATGGTGGATGCCCTTTATATTATAAAAGGTATTGACAAGATAGTCAATGTATGATATTCTGTATTGAGGTAGTTAAAGTGAATAAATTAGTTGTTCACCTCTGCCGACGAGATCTCTACTCATAAAGGACCTTAGTTGAGCAATGTCTATGCTAGATTATGTCTAGTGTAATATGGCTTGCTCGATTCTGCCCTTGCTTCGGCTGGGCGGTGCGGGACATGTGCCCAAAACAAGGTTCTTGATGAGTGGAGATTTTTTATTTACGCAGCGAGTGAGTGACAAGCAAAATTTATTTTGCTTGGCCGAACGAGCAAGTAAACAAAGATTCTTAATCTTTATTTGGAATTGAGCCGAAATTATATTCCTGCTATAATACAGACATGTTGAAGAAAATCAAAATTATTTTCTTGAATTTTGTTTTGTTTGCTAGTCTAGCGGCAATGGCAATTTTTTTTATTGTTGGCTTCCAGCATTTTGATCAGGAATATCAAGGTCGAGTAGAAGAAAAAGCGACGTTGGGAGAGTTGGCAGCTTCCTTGCCGCCGAAAGTTAAAACTAATTCTCGTCAGGCATCTTCTTTGTTGATCGGGGAAGCACTTAGTGGCCAAGCAGAAGATACAAGCTGGGGGGATTTCTATTTCTTGCGGACAGATGAGCGCAAGTTTTACTTGCTTGAAACCAAGCACGATGCCTCGAATATAGCTACGCCAGTGGCTGATCAGGAGCAGCTGTTCTATTATGCGCTAGATAAAAACAAAGGCAAAGAAACACTAGCTCTTCGTTCTTACAATTACAGCAATGGACATGACAAAATAGTAGCTGCTTCCGGACGTGATTATAGTTTGCGGGGGATGTGGTTGGCGCCAACGGGCGAGGATCTTATCTATCAGCAGTTTAAACCTAACGAAAATCAGGCGTCTTATTGGAGCCATAATGTGGAAAATAATATAGCCAAAGAAATTATAGCTCCGAGCGAAGGTTTTTATCCGGTACCGTATCAGGCTTGGGGAGCTCAGGGGGATAGATTTTACTTTACGAAAAATGTTGGTCTTGATTCCCATGTATTATATGAGGCTCGTGGCTCGGTGGTAACTCCGGCTTTTCCGGCCTTTCGCTGGGATCAGGTAGACTGGCAGGATATGTGGCAAGTTAAACCGCTAGCTGTTTCGCCAGACGGGATGACGGCGTTGTATATTGATCGGCAGCAAGTGGGTGATTTGGTAGTAGCAACTGACATTAATATTATTGATCAAGGTGGTGGGGTGACTAATTTGTTAACGGCGCCCGGGGATGTTTATGAAATTGCTTGGTCGCCCAATGGTCAGCACGTAGTTTTCAACGTAGCTACCCATGATAAAGATGGCCAAAGAAACAAAGCTGAATTATGGTTAATGAAGAGTAATGGAGATGACCCCTTGGTGGTTTATCAGACAGCTGAAGGAGGGGCGATGCTTTATGACCTGCATTGGAATCAGGATGGCGGATCGATTTTCTTCGGCGAGCGTCTACCCCAATCTTATTCGTTAGTGCAGGCATTAGATTTGCGTAATAAAAAGTTGACTGTTCTGGAGCGGTACTTGGCGGGCGAGAAAGGGGATAGTCATTTGCGTATTTTCCAACAGCTGGATTTACCTAAATCGCTTGATTGGCAGGATAAATAGTAGGCGGGCCTGTTTGCCCTGCCTACCGGCAGGCAGGTCGGACAGGCAGACTGTGCGGTAGTCTGCGCGAATGAAGAGAAATAGGCTTGCCTAAATATCAGTTTTTGGCTAAAGTTTCTTAGGTAGGAACACGATTTGATAGTGCTTTTACGAAATATATTAATTTAGAATAAAAACATGTCTCAAGATAGCATGATCAAGTTCGAGTGCACCGAGTGTAAAAATGTTAATTACCACTCGCGGAAAAATAAAAAAAACATCAAAGATCGACTGGAGCTGATGAAATTTTGCAAGTTTTGCAATAAGCATACGGCGCATAAGGAGACGAAGTAGAGGGAGGGTTGTAGAAAAATAAGGAGGAGGGGATCAATGAAGGTGAGGCTAAAAAATGAATATTCTGAAGCGCTCAGGTTGCGCCAAAAGGGCTTTTCTCTTAGTGAAATACAGCGAAAGGTCGGCATATCGAAGAGCACAGCTTCTTTGTGGCTTAGGGATGTAGAGCTTTCTTCAAAGGCGATAAAGAGGCTGGCCGAGAGGGGCAATCTGGGGCGAGTTAATTCGGGGAAGACCAGGGCGAGGAGACGTCAAGAGTTTGAAAGGATGTGTGGGAAAAAGATCGAGAGGTTGCTAGATAGAACACAGGTTAATGATGATCACTTAAAGATGTTTTGTTCTTTACTATATTGGTGTGAAGGTGGTAAGGATATTCAAGAAGGTCTCGTATTCTCAAATTCGGATCCAGCATTACAGAAAACCTATCTCTATTGCCTACGAGCATCTTTTCCAGTTAAAGAAGAAAAATTTAGAGTATTGCTGCAGCTGCATGAATATCATTCTATTGATAGACAAATTAAATTCTGGTCAAAAGTAATGAAAATTCCACAGGATCAATTTTCTCAACCGTACATAAAGCCACATACTGGTAAAAGAAAGAGAGAGAATTATCCTGGTTGCGTCAATGTTAAATATCATGATTCAACTCTGGCAAAGGAGATGTCCATTTTAAGTAAAGGTTTGCTAAATAAATATGGGGGTGTAGGTTAGTGGTAAACTATCTCTCTCCAAAAGAGAAGCCGGGAGTTCGATTCTCTCCACCCCTGCCAATTGATCAACCAACTTGCCGAATACAAATTTCCTTCTTAAACTACCCCGAATATTTACAGCCAGAACTGGCTGGTTATTTTTGGGACTGCTAGTTGTTTTGGTCGCTACTAACATTGTCTGGATTGTCCAAGATCAGAGCCCCCCTCTTTGGGACATGGCCGGGCATTCCTATCGCAGTGTCTACGACACCGAGCTGGTTCTTAGTGGCCAACTCAAGACTTTGCTAATTAGCCAAGAAACGCATTATCCTTTTTTCACCTACTTAGTTACGGGTGTTTTTTATTTATTTTTTGGCTATTTGACGGATGTGCCGCAGTATTCCCTGTTGTTATTTTTGGTGATTGCTCAGTTTTCGATTTTTGCTATCACTAAGATATTTACTGGTTCAGATAAAGCTGCTTTCTTTGCCAGTATTTTGTTGGCGTTGTTTCCGCTGACAGCTCACTTCTCTCGTACATACGATTTGGATTACCCCCTGATGGCGATGTTCGGCCTAAGTTTCTTTTGCTTATTGAAAACGAAATTTTTCTCTGAAACCAAGTGGTCATTGCTTTTTGGCTTGGCGGTAGGTTTAGCTTTTTTGACGAAATTCATGCTACCCGCTTTTATCGCGCCACTAATTCTAGTCTATTTGGCTTACTATTTTATTGGTCGCAAGAAAAAGGATTATCCGCTGCTCAAAACAGTCCTGCGCAATGGAGCCTTAGCTTTCCTTATATTCGTCCTAATTGCTGGTCCTTGGTATTACTTTCATTACGAGACAGTTCTAGCAGTCGGCGAGGAGACTAACGCCAATGAATTTTTTGTGAAGTTTACCAAGCTCATCAGTTGGAGCAATTTCACTTATTATTTCAAGACGATCAGCGCTGGTCTAAGCTGGCCGCAGATGGTGATATTTTTAGCAGCAGTTGTCACTCTGGCTATCCGTCGCGATCGCAAATTTATTTTCCTGTTTTCTGTCCTCACTTTAAGTTATCTCTTTCTCACTTTCTATCTTTACGCTAAGGAAAGTCGCTTTTTTCTGCCCCTTTATCCGCTGCTGGCGTTGATTATCGCCATGTTCGTTTTCAAATTTAAAAATAGATATCTACGCTGGGGGACAGCTGCCGTCAGTCTATTAATCGCCGGTGTATTTTGGCTGCAAACGTCGTGGGCAGTACCGATTGTGCGAACAGACTTTCAAGCCTGGCCAGCGGCTATGCAAGTCTACGGTTTGCGCGAGGTTAAAGAGAAGGATCCGCAGTATGGCTTCACCTATCCCACCCAGTATCATACTCAATTGTCACAGCTGGTAACGAAAATCAGCGAAGATAAATCTGATCCGGAGGCAGTCAGTATGATTGCTGTGGTACCCAATAGCATTTTCCTAACAGCTAATCAGGTTCAATATCAGGGCGGGTTAAGAGGACTGAAAGCCAACTATCAACTGAGCCGGCAGCTCAAAGTCCATGATTGGCGAGAATCGCTACTTGCGGCTGACTACGTGATTACCAAGACTGGCGATCAAGGGCCGCAGGCGTGGGCGCTGCAAGCTTACGAGGTGGCAGCTGCAGAAGCAAACGAGTCTTCCAGCTTTTTCTTCGATAATTTTACAATTATTCACGAATATAGTTACCAGGGGATAGGTGACGAAGAAAAAGTACGGCTATATAAACGGGAATAACTTCCTGATCGTAAAATACTAGTTTTTCATTTTTGCTCTCAATATTGAGGGCATTTTTAATTAGTTTGATTCGGCGAAATAGTGGTATTTTAGCCGTTTTTTACCCTAAAATAAGGCAAACTAAGGGTAATCCCCATCAAATGGAACAAGAGGTATAATACGGGTAGTAATAAATAATCTCTTGTCCTATGATCGCATTAATCAATCAGGTACCCTCAGAGGCTAAAATTAAGTCACAGTTGCGGAGAGTTAT
>JABMPQ010000024.1 GCA_013202585.1 Parcubacteria group bacterium
GTCGTTCTATTTCACTGTTCAAGAAGATAGCCTGAAAAAATTTATTCGCTCGCTGGCGCCGATGAAACATCGTCCCTACATTGAAAACTTAGCCGGTCGTATCCAGAAGCAAATTGGCTATTGGTTGCGTGGTCAGATTATGTTGGGGTTGGTAGTTGGTATTATGCTTTATGTCGGGTTGAGTTTACTGGGTGTTAAATATGCTTTGATCTTAGCCATTTTGGGTGGGTTACTGGAAATTGTTCCTTATCTCGGACCGATTATCTCAGCCGTGCCGGCAGTTTTCTTAGCCTTCACTCAGCGGCCTATTCTGGCCCTGTTTGTCTTGATTTTATATATTGCGGTACAGCAATTGGAAAATCATATCCTCGTGCCCAAGGTAATGCAACGAGTGGTGGGTCTTAATCCTTTGGTTACGATCATTGTCATTTTGGTAGGAGTAAAAGTAGCTGGTATTATTGGTGGTATTTTGGCCGTACCAATTGCGACGGCCATTCAGGTGTTTTTGTCTGATATTTTCGAAATCAAGGACGAGAAAGATAAAGAGAAGCTAAAAGAGGAAATTTGCAAGGCGAGGGCGGGTGATTCATCAGGTTTGAGTGGTAAGGATCGGAAATTGCGCGAGGAGTTGCGAGAAGAGGTATGTGAGGAAGAAGGAGGAAGTAAGAGTTAGAAAGTTAGAATTTGGTATTTTGGGTATAGAACATCCAAATTCCAGATTTAAAATTCAATATTCTAAGTATGACGATTGAAAAAACTGGAACGCTTTATGTAGTAGCTACCCCGATTGGTAACTTGGCAGATATTTGCGAGCGAGCGTTGGAGACATTGCGCGCAGTAGACATGATTGCTTGTGAGGATACTCGGGTGACGAAAAGGTTGTTGGATAGATATGATATTTCTACGCCGACTGTTAGCTATCATCAACACAGTAAGGCGACTAAGATTGATTATATTGCCAGTTTGTTGGAATCTGGTAAGTCGGTGGCGTTGGTTTCCGATGCCGGGACGCCGGGGATTTCTGATCCAGGCAGTAAGCTGGTAGAGGCAGTTTATGAAAAGGGTGTAAAAGTAGAGGTGATTCCCGGTCCTTCGGCAGTGACGGCGGCGCTGAGCGTGTCGGGATTGCCGAGCGACAAATTCATATTTCTCGGTTTTGCGCCGACTAAAAAAGGACGAGAAAAGTTTTTTACCCAGGTGGCGGATAGTGAGCTGACAGTGGTTTTCTATGAATCGGTACACAGAATAGAGAAAGCATTGGAGCAGTTGGCGAGTGTACTTGATTCTAAGCGCACCGTAGTCGTCTGTCGTGAACTAACAAAAATGTTTGAGAGTATTTACCGGGGGAATGCACAGGAAGTTTTGGAGCAGCTCCGGACCGATAAGATCAAGGGAGAGTTTGTGGTGATAGTAGAGGGAACTTAAGATATGCCCAAAGAATTCGAAAAATTTATTATCAGTCAGGTAGCAGTTTTAATTAGAGACGAGAAGTGTCTCATTTTGGAGTTTTCTGATATGCCAGGTCGCTGGGGATTGCCGGGTGGTCGATTAGATGTTGGCGAAGTGGGTGAGCCAGCTTTGCGTCGAGAGATTGAAGAAGAGTTGGGTCTGGCGAATTTTGAGAATTTAGGTGTAGTCGATTATGAAACCTGGCATATTCCTAGATCTACAGATATGAAAACGGGCACCCCACTTTGTGGCATTGCCAATTTGATAGAGAACGATGAGGATGAAATAAAGCTTAGTCACGAACATAGTCAGCTTAAATGGGCGACAGAAGATGAACTAGAAAATTATGATTTTGTTTGGCCGCCCGCCGCTAGGATGTTAAAGAAAGGCTTTGCTTATAAAAAGCTATTAGATCAAGCTAATGAAGGAAAATAAATTGAGAAAAATTTAACAGGGGTCTGAGAGAGGTAATTTTAAATGTGAAAATTAATGACTTATTACTTGACAGGTTTCTTTACATTTGATAATATGAAGGTGAGAAATGTTAAATTATAGATTTTAAAATTATGTTTACATTCTTAAAAAAACTTCGCCAAAAAAACAATGTAAGCCAAGAGTTTTTGGCTAAAAAGATTGATGTGTCGCGACCAACCTATGTCCAAATTGAAAACGGGAAACGCGATATATCAGTAAAAGAAGCACAAAAATTGGCACAGTTTTTTAAGCTGTCTTTGGAAGATTTTTTAGCAGGCAAAGAAGCACCCACTCCAAAAGTAAAATTGGAAAAAAGCAAGAAGACTACAAAAAAACAGAAACCAGAAATGCGTGTTTCTGTACCACAAGAAAAAGTTGAGAAATTTAAAGAGGTGCTTTTGTATATTTTGGAACGTATTGGGGCACGTCCTAATGTTGGCGAAGCGGTTGTCTGCAAGCTGATGTATTTTATCGACTTTGATTTTTATGAAAAGTTTGAAGAGCAACTAATTGGTGCAAAATATATTAAAAATCATTTTGGACCAACTCCTGTCGCTTTTCCAGAAATTGTAAAGCAAATGGAAAAAGATGATGATTTAGTGCCAGTAGTAAAAAAATACTTCCAACATGATCAAAAAAAATATCTTCCTCGTCGAAAAGCTGATTTATCGAGTTTTTCAGCACGTGAAAAAGAATTAATTGACTGGGAAATAGAGAGATTCAAAGATTTCAACGCAACTAAAATGCGTGATTATTCTCATAGGGATGTACCGTGGATTGGTACTGAAGACTTGCAACCGATTGAATATGAAGCTGTTTTTGCGCGTACTGATGAATTTTCTGTAAGATAATATGACGATGAATTATGAAGAAACAAAAGAATTTACACGCGATTTTAAGAAACTACTGAAAAAATTCCCATCACTAGTAAAGGATTTAAAGGTAAATAAACAATATCGTATAGAACTTTTTCATTGTGAGGAGATTGACAGTAGAAGTATTTTTGAAATTCAAGGAGCCGGCAATACCGAAGAATTAAGATTTTATAAAGTTAAAAAGTTTCAATGCAAGAGCCTGAAAGGTCGTGGGGCAAAAAGTGGAATTCGTGTTATTTATGCTTATTTCCCAATTAAACAAAAGATTGTATTTTTAGAAATTTATTTTAAAGCAAAGCAGGAAAATGAAGATAGGCAAAGAATTGAAAATTTTAAAATAACCAATGTCTAATATATTTTATATAACA
>JABMPQ010000025.1 GCA_013202585.1 Parcubacteria group bacterium
ATTTAATACAATCTATCCTACTCTTGTTCCAACAGGGTTAGTATACCCCAAAGATGGCAGAATGTCAAGGTTTTTGTGGTTTTTTAAGTCTCGACCTGTCAAGCTGTAGCCGCACTCGAGGGGGGGGCATCACCGCGATTTTCCGCACATCAAAACACCAAAAAAGCTGCAAGGGCTTTCCTTTACAGCTTCTTTTTTTACTTTAATTTGCCCTGAGCGGAGTCGAAGGATGGTTCGACAAGCTCACCACTGACAGGCTCACAATTCCAACCGCGCCTGCTTCTCCTCCGGCTCATCTACGTCATCTTCTATCTCAGCTTCCGCCGCATCCTTCTCCGGCAATTTAGCAACTTCTTTTAACACTGTTGGGATTCTCTGGAAGTCCTCCATCAGCGGCTGGCGATTATTCGGGTTATGTAAGGCCGCCGCTGGATGATAAATAGGGTAAAAGACGTAGCGCCCGAGATTTTCTACTTCCCGGCGCATCGGTTTGCCGCGGGTAGTAGATATTTTCATATTAGGTAGGAAACGATCGAGCGAGTGACGGCCAAGCAGAACAATCAACTTAGGATTGATGGCATTAACTTGCTGCTGCAAATAAGGCCAGCAAGCTTCCACTTCTTCCGGCAGGGGATCACGATTGCCTGGTGGACGGCATTTGACTACGTTGGCAATGAAGACGTCCTTACGGGTAAGATCGATGGTACCTAGGAGCTCTTCTAATAATTTTCCGGCTGGTCCAATAAAAGGTCGGCCTAACTCATCTTCTTTTTTACCTGGCCCTTCGCCAATGAATAATAAATCTGCCTTAGGATCACCTTCGCCGGGGACAGCGTTGGTACGATCTTCGTGGAGAGAACATTTTTTGCATTTATTAATTTCGGCCGCAATTTTATTCAGGCTTGCCATATTGTTTCGATATTTTTTTCAAAGTTGGCAGCAGTTTGTTGTGAATTTTACTGTTGGTGGCGACAATGCTGGTACTTTTCAAATCCCACTCTTTACCGTGAAAATCAGTTACTTTTCCACCTGCTTCTTTGACTAAGAGCACTCCCGTGGCCAAGTCCCAGGTAGTGAGCCCATCAATCATCAAGCTTTCACAGCGCCCAGCAGCCACAAAGCCTAGCTCGAGTAAAGCCGAGCCCAATTGACGGAGACTTCGACAGCGCATTTTAAAGGCCGTATAGATCCTCGTTACCTCCTGGTAATCGCGCCGCTTGTGCCCGTGACAAAATAGCAAAATCGATTCACTTAGCTTGTTTTCGCGTGAAACTCTAATTCTTTTGCCGTTCAAATAAGCACCTTGCCCCTTTTCGGTAAAATAAAGCTCTTTGAGACGAGGAGCGTAACCGACACCAGCCACCACTTCACCCTTATAAGCTAGCGAGATAGTGACGGCAAACAAAGGATTACTCATAATAAAATTATTGGTGCCATCGAGCGGGTCAATTAGCCACAAATAGTCAGATTTTTTATCGATCAAGCCGCACTCTTCGCTGAGAATACTGTGCTTGGGAAATTTTTTCTCGATTTGTTTAATAATAAATTTCTCTGATTTAAGATCAGTTTTAGTGACCAGTTCAAGATTAGTTTTACGCTGAATGTCTTTGTGTTTCAGCTTGCCGTAATCCTTGAGCAATATTTTGCCAGCGTCTCTGGCGGTTTTGATGAGGAATTTTTTGAACATAATTTTTTATTCTGTCGCGGTAGTAAATTTTTCAATTCTGGCTTGGCGCCAGGCTTGATATTCTGCTAGGGGATAGGTGTTAAGAATGTTGTCCTTCCTGATGCCAAATTCTTTCATCAATTCTGCTGTTTTGACATACGGTCGCCAACCTGATGTTCCTAACGGTTCGTTAACTTTTATTTTAGGATCATCGTGAGTATCAGTGCCAAATGATACCTTAACTTCACTGTCAGCGATAGCTTGCATTATTGCTGGTGAGTAGTAGTCGAGTTGGGCGGCGTTAATTTCAATGGCTTTGTCGTGCGCTTTGGCTAAATCAATTACCTCTCGAGCCTGTTCATCTGAAAGCCAGTCAAAATTTTCTCCCCACCAGGTAGCTCCAAAAGGATGCCCTAAAATATCAACGTAAGGATTCTCTACCACGCGGCGATACATTTCTACTCTTTTATCGCCTGGTAGATCAGGTGGTTCGTGAATGGAAGTTATTACTACATCGAGCTGCTCGAGGACATGATCACTGACATCTGGATTGCCTGTGGGGGTGAGAGCTGTTTCTATTCCCGCTTGTATAGTTAGGCCGGGGAATTTTCCACTCTCGTTTAGGCGATCAATTTCTGCTTTCTGAGCCAATATCCGACGATCGACAGCTTCTTCCGGACCGTGAGGGATGGCTTTGTCATCAGTAGCGTGATCAGTAATGGAGATATATTCTACACCAGGCTGGTCACCTTCTTTAATTCCGACATGGTCTCTAATGTAACTAGCCAACTCTTCTACGGTGTAGGTGCCACGATCATCATTTGCCTCCTGGCTAGCGAGAGAATGCATGTGTAAATCACCGCGCAGATCGCGGATGCTAGCCAGTGTTTCTGCATGTTTTTCACCTGTTTCAACCGATGGTTTTGGCGATCCTTCAATCATATTAATAAATCAAAATTACTTTTTCCCAATTTTATCAATCTGTCCAGATGGCCTGAACCGGCTTCTCGGATTTCTGCTAAGTCGTTGTGGGCAGATTCAGTATAATACAAGCCGTTGCAAACGACAATCATGGTAGTCGCCCGACATTTTACTAAATAGTACAAAACACTTTTCTCCTGCTCATTGAGAGAGATTATGGCTTGATAAGCTTTCACTAATTCTTTAGTAGCACTTTTCCAATCTTGTTGGTACATGCAAAGTTGAGTAATCATTACGGCAATCTCATATATCCAATAGGAATGGACGGCGTCACCAAAATCGAGGATAGCCGTTAGCTTATTATCGCGAGCTAAAATATTATGAGCAGCAATATCGTCATGAATGTGACCGGAGCGGCAATTTTTTAAAGTTGGCTGGGTAGTTTCTTCATATTCGGCATAAATAGCTTCAATTACATCGCGATCGATATCTGTTCTATCTAATTGGGGTAAAAATTTCTTGGTCTCGAGAAATTTCTTAACATCCCAATAGTGCTGAGAGCGTTCTTGTCCCTGAGGCTGAAAATTTTGCAAACATTTGTCTATCTTAGCAGCTGCACGGCCAATTTCTTTGATTAGCGAAAGAGATACTTGTTTTCGATAAATATTATCCCCCGGGAGAAATGAGATATAAGCGACTGGCTTATTTCCTAATTGCGAAACGTATTCTCCGGCGGCAGTTTTGTAAGTTTGCGGGGCGGGTAGATTGCACTGGTTGACCTTATCCATTAGGGAAAGTTCAAATTGAGTACAGGCAATATCTTTAGTGGTGTACGTTTCGTAAATCTTGAGCACCCCTTCGTCTCGATCAGTCTTGATATAGATATTGGTGTTATCGATACCAGTAGTGAATAGTTTGGTTTTTTGAATAGTGCCTATATCGTAGGGGGTCAGTGCTTGTTTGATCTGTTCTCGAGAGTATTTTTGGCGCATAGATTTACATTTATAGGTTTTTCTGCTTTAAATACCTAACTCTGTCTTATCAAGCAAAATAGTTTTCTGCCGCGGCAGATTTTTCTTGTCCGATTTTACTGCTCGTAGAATAAATTTACCAGAGAGAAGATTAGGATATCGTCTGAGCATCCATTTTCTAACAAACGAAGGTAGCAGGCGCCGGGGGATAATACCTCCGCCCATAAAATTGAATTGTTCTTGCTCAAGGGAAAATTTATGGTGCCCTATCAGCTGCAAAAGTTCTTTGTGTCTTAAAAATCGCAGGTGTGAATAATCGGAGGCGCTAGCGTTTTCATGTTGAGTGTGGGACCAGTGTACAATTCCTCCTCCGAATAGCATCCTAAATCGATTACGGATATCAAAATGGTTCGGGTAAGCAATAACTAGCCAACCTCCTTTTTTGAGAACCCGCCAACTTTCCGCTAACATGTGATCTTGGTTGACTACATGTTCGAGCACGTCCAGCATCAGGACGACGTCATATTGCGCAGCTGGAAGTGGCCAAGTGATCTCCAGATCTGTTTTTACTGACTTTAGTCCTCTTTGAGCTGCTTTTTTTAGAGCCGCTTTGTTGATGTCTAGACCGGTTACAGTATGACCTTGTTTAGTAAGTGTTTCGGCTAACCGGCCATCTCCACACCCTATGTCTAAGATGTTAAGCGTTTTTGTCGTCGAGGGGAACATTGCTTTAATCTTGTCAAAAGTAGAAGCATGTTCATAAAAATGCTCTCGGGCGTGGAGCTCAGCTGAACTTGATAATTGAGACTTGGCTTTATTATTCATGATTCCGCAATTTTTTCAGCAGCTTTATATCCTTCACCCGCGCATCAATTTTTCCTTCGCCGGACGGAGTTTCAACAATCATATTAACCCGGCGTAATTTGTTATTTTTAACCAACGTCGTGAATCCCTCTCGACCGATTTTGCCCTGGCCGATGTTTTCGTGTCGGTCGACGCGAGCGTTTAACGGAACTTCGGAGTCATTACCGTGCAGTAATTTTAGTTTGGCGAGTCCGATCGCCTGGTCAAATTCCGCCAACGTTTTTTTAACGCTGGCCACAGTACGCAGATCATAACCGGAAACAAAAGCGTGCGTGGTATCGAGGCAAACGCCAACGCCGCGCGGGATATTTTTAAGAATATGAGCAATATCTTCGAACGAATCACCCATAATCTTACCGGAGCCAGCTGAATTTTCGATCAGGAGCTTGGTTTTGCCCTTATAGTCTGCCAGGACTTTGCTAAGACCAGTAATTGTTTGGGTTAGAGCCTTTTTTAAGCCCATATCCTTGGCTGAGCCTAGGTGCGTCATGATGCATTTAGCCCCAATCTGCGAGCCACGCTCGAGTTCTTGGCGAACAACGGCAATCGAACCGTGATAGATACGCTTATTGCTGGAACCAAAGTTAATAAAGTAAGGGGCATGGATATAATAATCGGACAGCTTATATTTTTTGCATTCAGCCTTGAAGTTTTTAACTAAGTCAGTCGTTAATTTCGGCGGCTGACCACCGCGCGGCGAACGGGTGAATAGCTGAAAACACTCACAGCCGAGACCGTGAGCGCGGGATGGGGCTTGATCAATACCCCCGGCGATAGAAACATGAGTGCCAAACTTCATGCGATCTATTTATTCGCGAGCCAGCAATTTAACAATATCAGCCCGGGCGACAATGCCGACTAATTTATTATCAGCCGTAACGGGGATAGGGTTAATATGATGTTCTTCAATCAAAGTAGCCAAATTTTCAACTGTGTCGTCAACTTCGATGGTAGCTACCTCGCTAGTCATTACCTCTTCGGCTGTCATGCCCAGGATTTTGTGTAAATCTTCCTCGACTTCAGTGGTGTCTTCGAGATAGAGGGCGCTGTCGAGCAGCTGAATATACATCGGCATGTGCAATTTTGCTTTTTGCATGATCAAGTCGGCTTCGGTGATGATACCGATTACCTCGTCACCTTTGACCACCGGCATACCAGTCAAGTTGTTGTCGATTAGTTTTTGCGCCACTTCTTTTACTGATGTGTCAGCAGCAACAGTGATGACGTCAGCTTGCATTATTTCAGAGATTTTCATGGTTTTATTTTATATGTTTGTTTACACAATCCTTTATTTCCCCACGCATTCCTTCCGCAACATCTCAAACACTTTTCGATTCACTAACAAGCTGCGGGCATAGTCTCGATACTCAGCTGACTGAATTCGCTCCGCCATTTGTTTGTCATGCTGGTAATGGGCGGTAGTTTGTTTCACTTCTTCAGCCAACTCTTTATCAGTTACGGTCACTTTTTCTTGTTTAGCGATTTCTCGCATAATGAGGCCAAAAAGGGCTCTTTTGGCGGCCTTGGGTTGGAATTCTTTTTTCAGTTCCTCTTCAGTTTTTTTAATGCTCTCCAAGTATTTATCGAATTCTCCCCCGGAAGTAGTCACACTATCTTTGAGTTCACCCAGCATTTTTTCCAATTCCGAATTGATGATCAATTCCGGCAACTCGGCCTCAGTTTTGGCATCAATTTTCTCCATAATAGCCATTTCCAGGCGCGATTTTTCTTTTTCATCAGCTTCAGTCTTTAAGTTGTCGCCGATTTTTTTCTTCATATCAGCCATGTCTTTGAATTGACCAAGGGACTTAGCAAATTTATCATCGAGCTTAGGTAATTCTCGCTTCTGGACTTCATTCATCTCTACCTCAAAGTCTACGTCTTTGTCGGCCAAATTTTTCTCGTGATATTCTTTAGGAAAGCGTAGGGAAAATTCTTTTTTATCGCCTGCTTTCAAGCCCGTTATTTCTTCTTCGAAGCCGGGAATAAAATAGCCTTCCCCAATAATAAGAGGGTGGTTTTTTGATTCGCCGTTTTCGATAGGTACTTTATTGCGGGAAACTTTAAAGCTAACCTCGACTGCGTCGCCTTTTTTAGCAGCTCGATCTACTTTAGCTAATTTAGCGCGACTGTTTTGTAGTTCTTTGAGGGAACCATCAATCTTTTTGCTATCGATTTCTGCCTTTTTCTTGGCGACCTTTATGCTTTTGTAATCTGGTAATTTTAGGGCGGGTAAGTAGGAAGTAGTTGCCTTGAAAATAAGAGGGTTATTAGGAGCTATTTTATCTACTTTTACTTCTGGCTGACCAATTGCTTCGATTTTTTCTTGTTCGAGGGCTTTGATATATAGTTCGGGTAAAGCGGCGTTAACGGCTTCTTGCCACAGTTTAAATTCACCCACTTGCTGCTGAACAACGTCTCGAGGGGCTTTTCCCGGGCGGAAACCAGGGATTTTGGCATCTTTGGAGATCGCCTGAGCGGCTTTGTCGAGATGAGGCTCGAGTTCTTCGGCGGAAGCTTCAATAGTAAGCTCTACTTGCGATTTTGGTAGGTCTTTCTTGGTTACTTTCATGTTATAAATAATCAATAAATGTCTCCTTGTAAGGAGATGGTAGCAATATTTCAGGGCGGGGGCAAGGGAAATGAACTGTGGTTACTGTAAATTTTACCAGAGAATCCTCTTCTCTTAATCAAAAAACACCCTCTAGTTATGTGAGAATGTGTCTTTCAATCAGTTTATAATTGTGTTCCTAAAAATCCCCCACCCCCACATCAACTCCACCTCTGAAGTTCTCATCGTAGGCAAAGAACTTATCGAGAGTGTTAATGACTGTGCCATCATATTTGAAAGCTCTAATCTGCGGTCCACCGCCAGGTCCAGCGC
>JABMPQ010000026.1 GCA_013202585.1 Parcubacteria group bacterium
AGCTAAGCTGAAAAGATTTTTAGAAGATTTGACCAAAATAGGGAAATTGCAGTCGGAATGGTATTTGGTGACGATCCCAGTATAGCCATTGTATTACTTAAATCAACTGGTGTCAATCTGGACTAAATTAACGGCTATCCTACTGTACCTCTCAAAAAAGACATTCCGAAAATTACCCAGCCTGCTATAATTAATAGGAACTGTCGCCGAACACGCTTTCGTAACGAAATTTCTCAATTTTGAGACAGAATCGTTGAACAAATCTTGAGGCCTATCTATTAAGATAAGTTGAAAGGTTTTGAAACGATTCTGGCCGAAATTGAGGAATTGCAGTAGAAATGGTGTTTGGCGACAGTTCCTGGTGTACAAGTTAATGAATAATCTGAATGTCTAAGCGATTTAAAACAAAAAGAATCGTTCCGGCGGTGGTTTTGTATTTGCTTATTTTTATCCTAGTCATTGGTCTCTCATCAATTGATAATTTTTATGTTTTCTCCCAGCCTTATGACCAGACCGCTCCCCGCACTCCCCAAGATCTCTCGGTAAAAGTGGGGACGCGTTCGGCCGAAATCTTCTGGCAAGAAAACAATGAAGCGGATTTATTCAACTATGTTCTCTATCTTCGTACTGGCGAGGAGAAAGAAAGTGGTCAACCGATCATGTTGGGAAAAACCAACTACCACAAGCTGGAAAACTTGAACGAAAATACAACTTACTATATCAGTCTAGCTGCCCGCGATAAAGATAAAAACGAAAGCCAAGTTACGTCCGAGATCGGCTTCACTCCTGACAATCCTCTCGGTCAAAACTTTGGCGTTAACGCTTGGATCCAAGCTTCCGCCGATTTAGATAATGCTCGACGATCTTTCGTTGACAACGCAGAAATTTTTGCCACTATTAGTCCCTTCTGGTATTCTGCCCAGGAAGACGGCTCAATCGAAAAACGTGGTGATATTCTCAATGAGGAAATGAAAAGTGCGGCTCAAGCTAAGGGAGTAAAGATTATCCCTTCCATCACTAATAATTTCGATAAGGACTCTAAGCTATCTAAATTATTAAAAAACGACGACGCCACTAAACATCATATCGCTGTTATTTTGAACGAGGTAGTCGCTAATAACTATGATGGTATCGACATCGATTACGAGAATCTCGATCCGGCGGTTAAAAATAAATTTACCGATTTCATTACAACGTTGGCTGAGCAACTGCACCAGAAAGAAAAAATTATTTCTGTCACCGTTCAAGCTAAACAATCAGACATACAATCTTGGAGTGGTGTCGGAGCCTCAGACTTCACCAAATTAGGTAAGGCAGCTGACCAGTTCCGGATTATGACTTACGACTACTCCCGCGTTAATACTGCTCCTGGCCCGATTGCTCCCATCTATTGGATGAAAGAAGTGATCGAATACGCCAAATCAAAAGTACCCAAGGAAAAAATTGTCGTTGGTATTCCTTTCTACGGCTATCTCTGGTGCACCACTGGCAGCAAAGAAGAATGCAAGAACAAGGGTCTTACTTGGGAGGGAGTTAACAACCTCATTGCTAAATACGAACCTATTATTGAATGGAATGATGTTGCCCAAACGCCTTGGTTTCTTTACGTTGACGATGACGACAATACTAAAGTAGTTAATTACGAAGATCATAAGAGTCTAGCCGCTAAACTAGATGCGGTGAAAGAGTTAGACGTCGCTGGAATTGCCATTTGGCGTTTGGGTAGTGAAGATCCGGAAAATTTTCCTACTATCAAAGATAAGCTAGAGAAAAAAATTAGGCCACCGCGTGGTATTCAAGCTATTCCCCAAAATAACGCTATCAAACTCAGCTGGGAAAAATCCAGCGATCCTAATGTCAAAGGTTATCGCCTATTTATTCGACAAAAATCTTCTCTTGATAGCAGTGACATTGCTCTCCCCACCGATAACCCAACTTCTACAACCAAGCAACCTGATAGCACTAGTCTCTGGCAAGAAAAACACCTTGATATCTTTGACGCTAACGAGTATCTCTTAACTGGCCTGAAAAACAACAAGCCATACTATTTGTCAGTGGCCCCCCTCACCTGGGGCATAGATGACTCGGAAGCTTTTTTGTCTGACCAGGAAAAGCAAAATCGCACTAGCCAACCAATTATTGCTGCTCCGGCTGATCTCCACTACCCCGGTCAGATTGATACGCTAAAAATAGAAGATACCGGCACCGATACGGTTGAGCTGAGCTGGGAAACACCCGGTGATGAACAATTCGAGGGTCAAGCGACTAAATTTGATCTGCGCTATTCCGACCAAGAAATTACGGCCGAAACATTCCAGAACGCTACCAAGTACGAGGGCTTGCCAACGCCCGAAAAACCCCACACCATTCAAAAGCAACGAGTGGAAAGCCTAGAACCCGGAGTAAAATATTACTTTGCTATTAAAACAGCCGACGAGGCCGAAAATGTTTCCGATGTATCCAACGTAGTTTCCACCGAAACAATCGACAATATACCGCCCCAAGTTCCGGCTGCTCCCGGCATTTCTGCCCTAGACGGCGAGTTATTTATACACTGGGAAGCAAACGAAGATAAAGACTTAGCTGGTTACAAATTATTCTACCGGCAAGAAAAGAGCCACTACAATGTAGTGGAAATCGACCCAGCCAAAATTAACTACACTATCCGCGATCTAGACAACAATTATAATTACTATGTCAGCCTGTCAGCTATTGATACTCACGGTAATGAGAGTGCCCGTGGCGAAGACGCCATTGGTTACCCGCATAAACAAGAAAGTATCGGCCGAGCCACCGGCTTTTTGGATAGGTCTTCGGAGAAAATAAAAGCTACCTTAGCCACCTTCAGCAAAAAGCTCTTTAACGAAAAAGCTATTCCTTTTATAGTGGTAATATCAGTGATAGTAATTAATTTCTTTATTTTCCAAGGGTTGAAACGGGAAATACATAGGCGGCCGGGCAAGAAAAACAAGTCCATCCCAGCTGAAACTAAGCCTAGATCTAATAAAGTGATTGATTTGAAAAATGTCAGGAGAACATTAAAATAATTTTATGCAAGACAAATCATTCCGCAACATCAGAAAAAGAACACCAGCATCTCAGAAAAATAAACGCCGGCAAAAAAAACGGTCGGTCACTGAGAAAAAAGCGCTCAAGAAAAAAATATTAATTGCTGTCGCTATCGCTGGCAGTGTTGGTTTAGTATTTACAATTGGCATCTTCGCTTACTTTGCTAAAGACCTTCCTAGCCCCGACAAAATCAATAAGCGAGACGTAGTTGAATCGACTAAAATTTACGATCGCACTGGCGACACCCTATTATACGAAGTGCACGGGGAAGTAAAACGAACACTGGTACAACTTGACCAGGTTTCTGATAACGCTCAAAAAGCGACCATCGCCGCCGAAGACCGACATTTCTACAAACATTTTGGTTTTGACCCTAAAGGCATCACCCGTTCCCTTTTTTCCAACGTCACTAAGGACACCCGCGTCGGTGGCTCTACTATCACCCAACAATTTGTTAAAAATTCAATCCTCACTTCGGAAAAAACCTACTCCCGTAAAATAAAAGAGCTTATTCTCGCTTTAGAAATTGAACTCAAGTTTTCTAAAGAAGAAATACTGCAAATGTACTTGAATGAGATTCCCTACGGCGCCAACGCTTACGGCATCGAAGCTGCCTCGCAAGAATTCTTTAGCAAATCGGCTAAAGATTTAACGCTAGCAGAAGCGGCTCTCTTAGCTTCTCTTCCCCAACGACCTACTTACCTCTCACCTCATGGCTCTCACACTGACGAACTCAAAGAACGTCAAGAATGGGTACTCGACCGCATGGCCGAAGACGACTACGTTACTAAAGAAGAAGCGGAGAGCGCCAAAAACGAAAAGTTAAACTACGCCGAAGCTCAAGGTGGCATAATCGCGCCCCATTTCGTCATGTACGTTAAAGAACAGCTGGTAGAAAAATATGGCGAGATCACTATCGAACAGGGTGGATTGCAAATCTATACTACTCTCGATTTGAACCTCCAACGTATCGCCGAAAAAGTAGTCCCCGAGGGCATCGCTAAAAACGCTCAATACAACGCCAGCAACGCCGCTCTGGTAGCTGTCAATCCTAAAAATGGTCAGATCTTGGCTATGCAAGGATCGAAAGATTACTGGGATAAAGCTAGCGAGGGCAACGTTAACGTAGCTATTAGAGACAGGCAGCCAGGATCTTCATTCAAGCCTTTTGCCTATGCTAAAGCTTTTGAAAAAGGTTACACCCCGAATACTATGATTTTCGACTTACCAACTAGCTTTAGCGATAGTTATAAGCCAGAAAATTATGACCGCAGTCATAGCGGACCAGTCAATATGCGTAAATCGCTGGCGATGTCGAAGAATGTCACTTCCGTTAAGACTCTATACTTAGCCGGAGTAGAAGACACAATTGAGCTGGCTCGTAATATGGGTATTACGACTTTAGGCAGTGCTGATCGCTACGGCCTATCACTGGTGTTAGGTGGTGGCGAAGTAAAGCTGCTCGATGAAACAGCTGCTTTTGGTGTCTTCTCCAATAATGGTAGCAAACACGAAAAAACGGCAATCCTGAAAATTGTGAACAAAGACGGCAAAGTAGTGGAAGATAATAATAATCGAGAAGGACGTCAGGTGATAGATGCTGAGGTAGCTAAAATGATTAATGATATTTTGTCAGACAACGGCGCGCGCTCCGGCGTTTTCGGCTCACGTTCATCTCTCACTCTTGGCTCTCGCCCTGTGGCCGCTAAAACTGGTACTACCCAAGAATATCGCGACGGCTGGACAGTTGGCTATACCCCCAGTTTGGCAACCGGCGTCTGGGCTGGTAACAATGATAATACTCCGATGAAGTCCGGAGCGGCCGGTATTTACGTGGCGGCACCAATTTGGAATTCATTCATGTCGCAAGCACTCGACGGTACTGACGTAGAACAATTTGATAAAGCCCAAGTGCCCAAAACTAAAAAAGCTATTCTTAACGGACATTTATCTGAAGAACAAACTGTCAAACTATGTAAGCCGTCAATGAAATTAGCTACCGCAGATTGCCCCCAACACTTGATCGAAGAAAAGACCTACAAAAAAGTACACACCATTCTCTATTACGTGGACAAAGAAACCCCGCAAGGAGCTTACCCTAAAAATCCGCAGGCTGATCCTCAATTCAACCGCTGGGAAGGACCGGTACGCAGCTGGGCAGAAGGCCAGGGATATAAGTTAGAGGATCCACCCACCGAAACTGACGACATGCATACTCCTGACAAGCAACCAACGATAGAATTTTCTGCTCCGGCGGACAATGGCACTATCACTACTAGTACCGCTGCTGCTGCCGTTCAGGTATCATCTGCTATGGGAGTAAAAAAAGTAGAATTTTATGTCGATAATATTAAGGTAGGAACTGACTCGACTGGGCCTTACACCTACACTTATAATTTCAGTGCTGTTTCCAACGGCTACCATACCCTGACGGCTAAAATATATGATATTGTTGACAACACTAGTCAAACCAGTGTTACTGTTAATATTAAACTGGACAAGCCGCCAGTAATTGAAACGATCACTCCCCCACCAGCTATTACTTTAACCAAAAGTGACTTTCCTTACACTCTGACAGCTGAAGCAGTAGCCGCCGCTGGTATCAAAAATGTAAAGTTTTATGCCGCCGGTGATTTGGTAGGTACTGTGCTGCCAAAAAATGGCTCAACTTTTTCTACTGGCTGGTCTTACCCAGGAGCTGGTAGTTATCAAGTTTATGCTACTGTTTTGGATACTCAGGATCGGACAACTAGTACAGCGCGAGCAAGTGTGACAGTAGAATAACAATCTAACATCTAACCATGAAACTCCTAATTATCATCACCCACCAAAAAAACACCAAGCAGTTGGAAGAAGAATTTATTAAACAAAAAATCCAGTTCACTAAGATGGAAACAACGGGCGGATTTTTACGCAAAAAGAATTATACTTATTTTGTTGGCATTGAGGACAATAAAGTGGAATCAATTTTGCAGATAACTAAAAAAACTTGCCGCAGCCAAGATGAAATAGCCGAGTCACCCTGGTTTGTGGAGGGTCAACCAGGCGAAGTAGTAATACCAGAAGGTCAGACTAAGGTTAAAGTCGGTGGAGCAACTATTTTTGTGACGAATACAGATAAGTTTGTGAAGATTTAATTAGAAGAATAATTAATCTAAAATTATGAGTGCGCCTGAAGGATACACATTCAATCCAGAAGATGGACTTGTAAAAGATGCTCAGGGTGAAACTGTAGATATCGCCGAAGATGCAGCTGCTCCCGTCACAACAGAAGAGCAATCTCCTTTTCCAAATATGTCTCAAGAACAATACGACGCCTCTATTGCTGGGGCTTTTAAAAACGAAAAGGAACATCAACAATGGCTGGGAGAACAAAAGACAGCTATTATAAATATAGGAGAATTTGACCCTAATAAACCAATAGTGGCCAAATTAAATTCAAAAATAAAGCCGCTCTCCAAAGAAGAAGGACTAGTCTGGTTTAAAGATTTTGTTGCTAGGGTAAACGCCGAAGCAGCTAAGATACCAGATGATGAAGACGAGGACTATGAAGACACTAAGAAGGAGAAAAAGAAGAAAAAGGGGAAGAAGAAAAGCAAGAGTCCCGATAGTAAAGATGCCGAGAGCGCTGAAGCAACGGAAGCAAGTGATGATGAAAAAATCGATGAAGTTGTCGAATTACTTCCGGGAGATCTGGAAGAAGGCCCTGATGAAATGGAAAACACGCAAGTGGATACTCCCTCTCGTCTAGAGATAACGGATGGATTTGCACAGATGCTAAAAAGCGACGATCCGGAGGCAGTGTATGAATTGGATCAAACACAGCCCTTCATTAACTTAACAGACAGTGAAGCCATAACTGAGCTCCAGCTCCCTTCCGATGCTACTCCGCAAGAACAGGATTACAACGCTTGGTTAAATGATCGACCCGAAGCCATGCTAAATGATCTGGGACAAGCCGCTGTTGCCAAATTGCAAGAACATGGGCAATCAATCGGTCTACAGCAGGGCGATCCTGCTCGTCAAAAAGCAGCTAGTGAATTTAAGATTGATTTAAACGCTCTACTCGATTTAGGTATAGCCAGTATTGATTGGCTGTCCCGGCAAAAAGAAGCCTTGAGCAACATATTGAAAAATACAAGAGACGAAATTGAAACAGCGATAGTAGGATCGCCAATAGAACAATCAAAAAAGGAAGTCGCAGAATTAAGGGCGATAGACAATACATTGGATCAATTGCGGGGACTGACTCCTTAGATTAACTAAAGACAAATGTCCAAACAAAAAATTATTTCCATTATTCAATCATCTCAATTGCCGGACAATAGCAAAAAAAAGCTGCTGGCTGAAATTAAAGATAAAGAAGAAACTCCTGATATTCTTGATCACGTTACTAAAACTCTTAAAGAAACAAAGAAGGCGAAATTTAAAACAATGGAAATTAATCGCCTGGCAGGCGAAAGAATGCGTCAACTTCGCCGTCAACATCTACGTCATTTACAAAAAGTAGCTCTTTTACTCGACCACAGTGTTAAAAAGGCTACTAATATAGCCGAAGGAAAAGGAAAATAATTGTCTGGCTTCATCCCCTAGAAATATATGGAAAAACAAAAACTAATAGACATCATCCAGCAATCAGATCTAGCACCCACTACTAAAGAGGAGCTAATTGCTAAGGTGGAAAAAGAAGGAGCAACTCCTGAAGTTATCAAAGACATAATTGAAATTTTAGAAGACGACAAAAGAAGTCTTGAGCAATCTCTCGCTCAAGCTGAAACCGAGCAAGTTGCCCCCGAGCAAGAAAACGAACCAGCCGATACAAAAACAGCTGAATTTAAAAAGAAAGAAATCGATCGCTTAGTTGGTGAAAGAGTACGTGAATTGAATCAAATACATTTTGAGCGTACCCAAAATTTAGAGAAGTTGATGGATCTTGCTGTAAAAAAATCAGCTGCTACGGCCGAAGAAGGCAAACAGCAGGGAATTAGAGCGTCGCTTGATGATGCTTGATAGAGTTTCAAATTCATTCTAGTCTATAGCTGCCTATAATAGCGCAGTTTTTTGTTTAAATTAAATCTTGACAATTAGGCTCTGTTATGATACAATATAAAGGTAAAATTAATTATTAAAATGGCTGAAACAAGACCACATATAAAACTCCCAGCAGAAGAAGACAGAACAAGTCCGTTAGAAGTAACTCGGTTCGACAAGCCAGGCGGCATTATGAGTTTTGAAGATGAGCAAAAAGCGATCGCCGAAGTAAAAACAGCCTTTGGAACAACGCCAGAAGAACAGGAAAAAGGCTACCAGGAATTTATGGCCGAGATAGAGGCAGACATCGCTCGATATGAGAGAGAAGATTCTGGACAACAGTCGCAACCAGACCAAAGACCTGAAGCTTTGCGACAAGCTAGAACAGAAGCAGGAGCACAAGTATCAGCTTTTGATCGGGTGTTGGATAGCGTAAAAGAAAGCTCAGCAGCTTTATTAGACGAAGAAACAATAAATGTTTTTGAACCAACGGCTATCTCGGCTCAGGCAGAAGTGATAGGAGCTGTAGTAGCAGAATATTTTGACGAGGAAGAAGCTGGTGATGACATTATAGATTTGGATCCAGAAGATTTAGAAGAAGATGAGCTGGAATCGGATACTATAGCTTATGAACCTCAAGATATCGCGTCAGAAAGAACCAGCCCCTTAGGTGTTAGAGGTTTATTTAGTAAGTCGGATAGAGTAGCTACAAAAAAAGTGGCAGAAACAGACCCAGATATAGACATTGCTGAAGAACCCGATGATGACACTCCCACTTTGCAAGAACTGGTGCAGGAGGCCAAAGGATATAGCGATGAAGATCCCATTTTTACTGATGGTGTATTTCTCGAAATGGATGATGAACCAGAGCCAAACGAAAATCTAGAATTCGATACGGGCGTTGTTGAAGAACCTGATAACTCATCAAGTGTTGATATTTCATTTGATGAAGATGAAGACGACAGCCCTACTTTACAAGAATTAGCTCGAGAGGACGATAAAGATAAAATTGAGGATCCCATTTTTACCGACGGTGTATTTCTCGAAATGGATGATGCGCCTATGGAAACTTTAGAATCTGTAGATGCTTCTGCCACTGAGCTGCGCCAAATCGCTGAAACTGCTTCCAATAATTCCAAAACAGACTGGAAAAATTTAATGTCGAGAGCGGGAAGGACGCTTAAAAGGCTCGCGGGTATGGAAACTACCGCCCTTGTCCGACCAATTGAGTTCTCCCAAAAAATACTTGAACCACTAGCCAAAGAAGTGCCAGAAATTGTTCGCGAATCAGAAAAAATTCTATTTGGCAATTTAGGCGCATATTTTACAGAGATGACAGAAATATATCCTCGAAGTGTGAAAAAACGACGCGAGTTAATTGCCCAAAAAATGAAGGATTATTATAAACTTCGCAAAAAATACAACGCTGAACACAGAGGCATATTAGAAGCGGAAAATGCGGAGGATATTCTGAGATATGCTATAGATAAAGCGAATAAACTTCCAATAGAAGCATAAAATTTCCATATGGACAAAAATAAACAAAAAATTATTTCCTTCGTCAAAAAAGCTGATTTGTCAACCAAAGAAAAAGAGAAGTTAGTTGCCACTATAAACAAGAAAGGACTAACTAAAAAAACTGCTCAGAAAGTGTTTAAAATTGTCCGCGCCGAAAAAAGTCGTCACCAACAGACGACTCAAGCCGAACTAGCTGAGATGAAAAAGATTAAGCAGGAGATAGCTAAGAATAAATTAGCCATTGATATTATTAACAGCCGAACCGCTAAAAATATCCAGCAGCAACAGCAAAAATATAGAGAAAAAATGAAAGAATTAGATAAAAGATTAAGCGAGGCATATAAAACGACCTTGCAACGGATAGAAGAAAGTCAGCAGCAAACTATTAAAACATCGCTTGATGATGTTTAGTAGAGTTCCAAATTCACTCTAATCCAAAACTGCCTACGTTAGGGCAGTTTTTTGTTACTAGAAAGCTTGGCTTAAAAACTTCCTCCCACCGCCGTCACTCCTCCCCTAAATGAAGGATGATAGGCCATAAAACCAGCCCCGTCCGCTATCGTAGAAGTAGCTTGACCGCTGGTTTCGAAAGCGCGCACGTGAGGACCGCCCGTGGGCCCGGCGCTGATCAAAACCTCCGGGGAATCATCGCCATCAATGTCGGCTGCTTCGATATTGGCGCCAGAATTTACCCCAGCGCTATAAGCCCTCGCCTGAGTGATGACGGTGTGGCTATTATTATATTCGTAGACTTTAAACCAAGCCTCGCCATTTTTGAGCTGCGAAACGCCAATCTCATCTTTGCCATCGAGATCGAAATCAGCTGCTACCACATCCACACCAGTTCGGGAATCCTGGTGAAAGGCGAAAAAGGAAATCGGCTTGAGAGTGCCGTCGGCCTCGTAGACCCGAATGTGGGGACCGCCGCCCGTACCGGCTCCCACGATCACCTCCGCTCGATTATCGCCATCAATATCCCCCATCGCCACCGTACACCCTACCTCGGGTGAGCCGAAGGCATTCCACTCGCCCACTACTGTTTGGTTATCGTCGTAACGGTACACTTTGACATACGCTTGGCCGCCAGAGAATTGACAAACCGCAATCTCATCCTTACCGTCACCATTAGTGTCACCAGCTGCTACGTCAATCCCACCTCGAAAGTCAGGATGAAAAGCGAAGAATTGAATCGGCTTAGCTGTCCCATCATATTCGAACACTCGTACTTGAGGACCGCCGCCAGCGCCTGCCCCGGCGATAATTTCCGGCGTGCCATCAGCATCAACATCACCTAAAGCCAACCGCACCCCACCGTTAAAAGATTGATCATAGGCCCAGAAGTCATTACTAAGATAAACACCTTTGGCCGAGAATTTTCTGACTTGCGGACCGCCACTGGAAGCCGGAGAAGTGATAAGTTTATTAGCCTGGGAAAGATAAGATTTAAAAGCCACGTTAGGATGAGTAGTAGAATCGGAATCGTCCGTGTCGGTGTCAGTATCGCCGTCATCGGTATCTCCATCGTCAGTGTCATCCGTATCATCAGTGTCATCGTCAAAGCCAGCCGCCAGCAGAGCAAAATAACGAGAATCCAAAACGTTGTAAGCCGCGTTGTTGAGGTGGGAGTCAGAAGCGCTCTGGGCGAAAGAGGAACTTAAATTGCCATTATCGTCTATTAACGCTCCGTACATATCAAGAACTGCTACTTGACTACTATGCTGACTCTGAAAATTATCAAGCCATTCGTTATATTGCTGATGATTCCACACTAAATAACTGTCGGTGTCGGCTGATACTTGGGGGAGAGCGTTGCCAATGATCAGCTTGAAGCCTTGTTGGGTAACCACTGTATCATAGACACTTTGCACCACACTTTTATTCCGCGCCAGGTTGCTAGCCGCGGTGGATTGATCACTGCCTTCGAAATCGACAAAGCAAAATTTGAAAAAAACAGCCGTGCTAGAGCTAGCTGGTAAAGATTGCGCGATACTGGTAGCACTATCCACCATATCTTGCCCGTCCCCACTCGGACCATCGACGTAGCGATGATATAAAGTATAACCCTCCCGGCTAACCGGGTCGTCGTCGTCCCAACTCCAGCTCCAATGATCAAACCAGCCCTCCATCACTGAACGACCCATCATGTAGACTGTATCGACGCTAGCTGCTTGGGCTTGGTTGGTAGGGCTGACCGGAAATATTAGCCAGGCGATTATAAGAACACCGGCGAGAATACCGAGAGTACTAAATGTTTTTGGCATGTTTTTTGATTTAATTATCCAATTTGAAATATGATCCGATGTACTACTGGCCGGCCAATATCTTCGTTAATCCCTTTAATAATCAAGTGCCGCCGCATTTGGAGTTCTTGCGCCCAGCTTGATCCGATTACCGCCACCGTCAAAATTTTGTACTTATAACGAATAGCCTGCGATTTTTCCAAGGCTTTTTTATTAATATCCGTTTGCGCTAGCGCTTTCTGGTAAGTATCACAAATCCGGGCGGCTTCCACTTGCTTAGTGATGCCCGCCTGGTTGATGGTTTTGGCGATTAAGCCATCAAGTTTGATTGGTTTAGCCATCGATTTTTAATACTTCTCCTTTGATTACCACTTCCGAATCGATAAAACTTAAATCGGTGGTAGTGATAATTGTTTGTTGTTGGTCAAATGTTTCTACTAAACGCTGTCGCCGTTCTTGATCTAACTCGGAAAAAATATCGTCTAGCAGTAGAATCGGCCGTTCGCTTAATTTTTGAGCAAAAAAGTCTAGTTCGGCTAATTTCAAAGCAATAATAGCTGAGCGCACTTCCCCCCGCGAGCCGTAAGCCGCCAGATTTCGGCCAGCCAGAGCTAGGCTAAAATCATCGCGCTGCGGTCCAACCAACGAACAAGCTCGTTGGATTTCTAGCTCCCGCTTAGCTACTAGCTGCGCCCGGAATTCTGCCGTAAATTCTTCGCCACTCTTGTATAGAATGTTGGGTTTGTACTTCAATTGCAAATCTTGCTTCTTACTATCAATTTTACCATACATGGCTGGCAAACAATCATTATAAAAACTGGCTAGATCTTGTCGAGCCTTAGTAATCTTCCGGCCCCCTTCGAGCAGCTTATCATCCCAAAAATCTAGCTCACCCTCTGTCGCCTGGCCATCTTTAATTTGAGCCAACAATTGATTGCGGCTAAGAAGAACCTGCTTATATTCATTCAGAACCCGACAATAGGCGGGGTCTATTTGGCAAATAGTGATATCAAGATAGCGGCGGCGATTGGCCGGTGGAGCAAAAACTAGGTTAAGATCATCAGGGGCAAATAGCACCGTTGTCATCTTCCCCACTAAATCTATGGCTCGAGCTGGTTTCTTGTTTATCTGAATTGATTTTGGAGCGGTGCGACCATTTCGCTCGATAACTACTGCCAACTCCACTTTCCGTTTAGCTAGCTTTACCTCTCCGGCAACACGAGTAAAATCTTTATCAAATTGGATTAATTCCATATCCCGCCGCGCCCGAAATGACTTGGACAAGCTTAGCACGCGTAGACTTTCCAGGAAATTTGTCTTGCCGGCTCCGTTCGGACCCACTAGAAACAACACATTTTGGTTAAACGTGTGGGTGAAATCATCGTAACTACGAAAGTTTTGTAATTTGATATGAGAAAGAAACATAGCTCACTTAACATAGCATGAGCGCTTCTCAGGCTCAATATCTCCTTGCTTTATCAGTCTCGCAGCCATATAATACAAATTAACATCGGGGCATAGTGTAATGGCAGCACGAGTCCCTTGGGAGGATTTACTCTGGGTTCGAATCCCAGTGCCCCGATATTGTTACAAGCGACCAACTATTGCCCTTCCAATTACAATATTTACTAAGTCTATGAGCATAGAATCAAAAGACTCAACGAAGACAGCAGCTCCAGATGCAGGAAAAGAGTCAGAACAACAACATATAAATACAGTAACTGATATAGCTGACCTGGCCGAGTTTGAAAGTAAAGACACGGTTCTAGCAGGACCGGGACAACCAAATGAACAGCGGGTAATAATGTGTAAAGAGATAATGCCAATATTACGCCAGCTGGCAGAACAAGGTACATCTTCAATTGATGAGGCCTGCAAGTTGTTAGAAGACGAAGCTTTCTCCGATTCCACTGATAAAGATAGATTTTACGAACTAATGACAGCACGTAAATACCTTTTGACAACTGAAAAAGTACCCCTTGAACACTTCCGTGATTTTGCTAAGTGGCGTCAAGATAAACAGAAAAAAATGGAAAGTACGGCAGCAGATGAAATCCAAGGACTTGAAACTAGTGGGTCCGATGAGAAATAATCTCTTAAAGTGAGAATAAACATCTAAATCAAACCTATGTGGGTCAAAGATTACATGTGCGGCAGAGTTAAGACTATTACCCCCGACAAAACCTTAGCAGAGGCGACTGAACAAATGGTAGCTGATAAAACTAACAGTCTGATCGTAGTGGAAAATGAAAAACCAGTAGGAATTGTTTCTTCGCATTTACTAATACTAGAGACTGTCCCAGAATACTTAAAGGACAGCCCTAAGGCAGCTGCCTACGACGCAGAGGGTGTTTTTGAAAAGTACGCTGAACAAGCTAAAGACAAAAAGGTGGCTGATTTTATGTTTAAAGATATTCACGTCCTCACTCTGGACGACACCATGATCGAAGCCGCTACTCATGCTACTGAGGGAGCCAAGCGAATTCTACCAGTGGTAGATGAAGATGGAAAATTGGCAGGAGTTATCACTAGAACCTGCATTAAAAACGCTCTGCACAACGCAATTTTTGATGATCACATAGTTGACCCGCAAACAGGTGAACATAATTGCAAATGTGGTCGTAACCATACTTAGATAAACCAGCCGCGTGAGCGGTTTTTTTATTTTGCCAATTTAACTTAATCCACTTCAATGATATTACTCGGTGAAGTCGCCCAACACGTATCTAGCATTAGTCCAGCTACTATCCTGATAGCCCTTTTGATATTCCTCGGCAGCTACGCCCTGATCATCTCCGAAAAAATCCACCGAACTATTATTGCCATCTTTGGTGGAGCTCTAATGGTAGTAGTCGGCGTCCTACTAAACTTCTACGACCAACATCAAGCGGTGGCGGCGGTTGATTTCAACACCATCGGCTTACTAGTGGGCATGATGATTATTGTCAGTATTGTTAAAGATACTGGCCTTTTCCAATACATAGCTATCAAAGCAGCCAAATTAGCCAAAGGCAATCCCTGGAAAATCATGGTGATGTTCGCCCTAATCACTGCCGTTTTTTCCGCCCTGCTCGATAATGTCACCACTATTCTACTAATGGTGCCGATCACCTTGGTGATTTGTAACAACTTAAAGGTTAAGCCTATTCCCTTCCTGATCACAACAATAGTAATGAGTAACATCGGCGGAACAGCCACTTTGATTGGGGATCCACCTAATATTCTAGTCGGTAGCGCCGCCGGGCTGTCTTTCTTGGATTTCATTATTAACCTCGCTCCGATTGCCATTCTATTATTCTTAGTCTTTTTGCCCTTTTTCAAAATAGTTTACGGTAAAAAAATCAAAGCTGATAAGGCTAGTATGAAGCAAATTATGCGGCTGGACGAAAAAGAAAGTATCACCGATCGGAAATTGCTATGCAAATCGCTAGCGGTGTTAGCTTTGGTGGTTCTCGGATTCTTTTTACACGGTTGGCTAGGAATGGAAGGAGCCACTATTGCCCTTTTCGGCGCTGGCTTACTACTTCTACTTGATCATAAAAATCCCGAGAAAGCTTTGCACGAGGTCGAATGGACGACAATATTTTTCTTTATCGGTTTATTCGTATTAGTTGGTGGTCTGATACATACTGGAGTAATTAGTTGGGGTGCCGATAAGCTGCTGTCCCTAACAGCTGGTAATCTAGCCGCTACTGCTATGATCGTCCTCTGGGGTAGTGCCATCTTTTCCGCTTTTGTCGATAATATTCCCTTCGTCGCCACCATGATTCCACTAGTACAAGAAATGGGTGGAACATTTGATAATCTTAACCCGCTCTGGTGGTCATTGGCTCTTGGCGCCTGTCTGGGCGGTAACGGGACTCTGATTGGCGCTAGTGCCAACTTAGTTGCCGCCGATATGGCGGGCAAAGCTGGTTACAAAATAAAATTTGTCGAGTTTATGAAAATTGGTCTGGTAGTGATGGTGATCTCCGTGGCAATAAGTAGCGTTTATGTTTGGTTGCGATATTTATAATAAATAAATTAAAAATAAAATGTCCAAATTATTAACTCCCCTATTGATCCTTACGGCTGGCCTACTCCTACTCGGTGCTGGCTGCGAAAAAGAAGAGACATCAACATCGGAACCAGAGCAAGCCCAAGAGCAAACTGAGCAAGTGGAGGAAGAAGAAGATTTGGCCGTCACTGCCAAACAAGATTTTGAAGAAAACAGGGCTCAGCAAAAAGATTGCCAAAGATACAACTGGCCCAACCGAGAAGGTCCCTATAATAATAAAATTTCCTACGCTACTGGCACAGATTTACTAAGTTGGACTGATTCCGAAGAAACTATAGCCGAACATGCTTCTGTCCCCGGCGCAGTTTATCGGGATGGTATAATTTATGTCTATTTCGTTGACGTTTCTGAGGAATGTTACCCAGAGGCGTTAGGTTTAATTAAATCAACTGACAATGGCGCCACTTGGTCAGCTAAAGAGACAGCTTACATTAAGGATTTGGGCACCAAGGTGACGGCTGACCCCGCCCCCATCCTCTTAGACGATGGCCGAATCAGAATATATTACTTTGACATTAGTGCAACTCCGGAGCCTGGAGAAGATTTCAAAATATATTCCGCTATCTCTCAGGATGGAGTAAATTTTATTCAAGAAGATGGCATACGTTTCTCCAACCCTGGCACGCTTGACCCAGATGTAATCAAGGTTGGTGCTACTTGGCGACTTTACACCGGTGATATAGAAAATGATTCCACTATTTCCGCTACTTCGACAGACGGGCTGAATTTCACTAAAGAAGGAACGGCTTTTAGCGGCGGAGCGGTGCCCGATGTATTTTACCAAGACGATACTTACTATTTATACACGGCCGGTATTAATATCGCCACTTCTCCCGACGGCAAGTCATTTACTGATACGGGTAAATCATTCCGCACCCAAATGGGGGTGATCACTGCTGATCCTTCAGTGATTGAGTTGGATGATGAATCTTACCTAATGCTTTACAAATACCAGGAGGGAGCGCCTCAGGGACCAGGTCCAGGCGAACCGGGTGGACCACAACCACCGCCTCCACTGCCAGTAAATTAATATGATCGCTCTCCTTCATAATATTCGCAGTGCCCATAACGTTGGTTCGATTTTTCGCACGGCTGATGCCGTTGGCATAACTAAGCTGTATTTATGTGGTATCACTCCGGCTCCGCTGGATAAATATAAACAACCGGTACAGAAAATTGCTAAAGTATCACTGGGCGCGGAGCAGAATGTAGCCTGGGAACAACGGAAATCGACTATGGAAGTTATGGCCGACCTGAAAAAACAAAATTATCAACTGCTGGCCATTGAACAAGCGTCTAATTCTATCCCCTATCATCAGTTACAACTATCGACTGCCAAACTAGCTAAAACAGCTCTGATAGTAGGTAATGAGTTGGAAGGTTTGCCGACGGAAATTATAGACAAGGCAGACAAAATCCTGGAAATCCCTATGCAAGGCCAGAAAGAATCGTTGAATGTGTCTGTCGCTTTTGGAATTGTAGCTTTTGCGCTGCGTGATAAGCGGGGACTGTCATTGAACACACTTTCGTTACGAAATTTCTCAATTTTGAGACAGAATCGCTGAACAAATCTTGAGGCCTATCTGCTAAGATAAGTCGAAAGGTTTTGAAGTGATTATGGCCGAAATTGAGAAATTGCAGCCTGCCTGCCGGTAGGCAAGGTAGAAATGGTGTTCGACGACAGTCCCAAAATAGATTGAAAAATCCCCCAAAACGTATAAACTAGTATTCATGCGGGTGTAGTTTAGTGGTAAAACTCC
>JABMPQ010000027.1 GCA_013202585.1 Parcubacteria group bacterium
AAGAACAAAAACTTGTTTTTGTTCTTTCGAGCGAACGAGCAAACAAAGGGCGTAGCCCTTTATTTGCGAAGCTTTGTCTGTAAGTTGGCGAACGAGCAAACAAAGGGCGTAGCCCTTTATTACCAAAAAAGAGGCTCTCACCTCTTCTTTTTTATCGCACTATAGTATTTAAAAAACTAAAGTCTACCCCTGCTCTCTCCCCCTTCACTTTTCCAATAATCCGGCTTACCACGCTTAGTATAAAGATCAGGTAGTTTCTTTTCTGGTTCTTTCTTTACATCTTCTTTCTTTCTTTGCCTCTTATTTTTTCTCAGGCAGTTCATTGTTTTTTTAACAGCTTCCGTCTTTTTCCAAGTCTCTTTCTTGCCAGTTTCCCCTCTAGAAACTGAATTTTTCAAAAGCTGATAAGCCTCAGTTACTTCTCTAAATTCGTCCTCCCTATCCCTTGTTCCTGTTAAATCAGGATGAACTTTTTTAGCTTTACTACGATAACTCGTTCTTATCGCTTGCAAAGAAGGGGGGTATTCAATTCCCAAAACTCCGCAGGCTTTTCTCTCGGCTTCTTCTATAGCCATCACGTTTTTATTACTTTTTTGGAAATTTAGAGCTAGAAATCATCTTGGCTTCGTTTTCTCCCCCCTCACTACCTTGGCGAGCTTCTGTTTCTAAACCTACCTCCCTTTCCCTCTCACGAATTTCATTCCGTCTTTTATTAATCATTCTTTCCAAACCTAGATAAAAATCTAGCCCACCAAAATCCACTTTTTTCTCCTCAGCCCATTTTCTCGCAACGTTGCACTCCTTAACCAGAATAACAACCAGTGAATCAATATCTATTATTTCTTTAGATCCTTCAAATTCTTCTATAGGCTTTTGCAGCTCGTTCAGTTCATCAATAAACTCTTCTATCTCTCTAGCAACACTCGTATCCTCCTCCGGCTCCTCCTCACCAAAAATACTATTCTTTAAGTCATGATGGAGATCCTCTAACGCATGAATTAAGCTCGTCTTAGAAAACTCCAGATATTCACTTTTATATATCCAGCTATTCCCCAGTCTCTTTTTTATTTCTTCTTCCAAATTAAAGGTGGGCATTAAAATTGTCTAAATATTTATTTATTTGCACAATAAAAGCATACCATTCGCGATACATTTTTATCAAGTGTATATAAGTGTAATCTGGGGTGGCTAGAGGGATTTGAACCCTCCCTGAGACCTCCACAGGGTCTTGTGCTACCACTACACCATAGCCACCCCGGATGACACTTTCTCCTATTCTAGGTAGAAATTAAAAACTATTCAATATGATTTTTATGCCCTCGGTCCGAATCGAACGGACAACCTGCGCGTTAGGAGTGCGCTGCTCTATCCGATTGAGCTACGAGGGCAAGGCATAAATAATTAATATCCGATTGAGCCCTGCTTACCGGCAGGCAGGTACGAGGGTAAGCTGAACTTATTACTCCCCTATCCTAACAACAACCACCGCAGCCGCTACCACAACCACCAGACGAGCAAGAGGAACAGGACTTAGAACTATTGGTGCTGTAACTTTCTTGTAATTTCTTGCTTTTACACTTCGGACAACTAACTTTCCCTGCCTTCTTGTTTTTAATCGAAGTAGTTTTCCGAAAATTATGTTGACATTGCTGGCAAGTGAATTCGTAAATTGGCATGTTAGAAATTTGTGAATTTTTATACTACAAACCCTTAAGAAATCTATTTTCCTTTTACCTACTTACATTATAATGTATTTAAGGGACAAAATCAATATGTTTTATAGTACATAAGTATTGACAAATAGTCAATAGTGTTACCTTACATAATCATTTGTTGAAACTGTATATATAATTCGGAGCGTGGCCTAGTGGCAGCATTGCGCCCCGGTGATACCGGGGAGATCGTGGGTCCTCACCCTACGGGTGATTCTTCGCAGGGGGAGAGTCCTACCACTCCTAGTATAATTTATCATTATGTCAGACTGGATAAAAAAAGACGGATACTCTACTCGCTCACTGGGAGAAGGTGAGGATTTAAATTTACCAAAATCGCAAATAATTTTAGCTCGGTTCGAGAAAGGCAAAGGTAGCCATTATCATAAGGAGAAAACCGAATTCTTTTACTGTCTAAAAGGCAAAGGAAAAGTAATAATTGATTCTAAAGAACAAGAACTAGAATCGGAATCTTCAATCATTATTAAGCCTGGAATGAAACATGAGTTTATTAGTGATCCAACAGATCCCTTAGAAGCTATTGTGTTTAAGGTAAACAGTGAAGAAAGCGATACTTACACATGATAGAAGAATGTAAGGCTTGTTATCCACAAAATCAGTTATTCACAACTATTTTTTTGTCAGGTATAATAAAAATATGTTCCACCGAGACTCAAAAACGTTCCACGTAGAACGTTGGCGACTTCTCCCTCAATTTAAAGCTAATACTTTTTCAGAATAAAAATTCCACCACGGCTATTAAAGAAAATGTTTATTGATGAAACAAAAACTCTCATTAGACTTCATCGCTGGGTTAATATGTGGTGAAGGCTGCTTTACATCGTATATTCAGAATGAAAAGCAGAAAATATTTGCTTTCTCTTTAAAAATGCATGTTTGTGATAAAGAATTAGTTATAGCTATTAGGGATTCCCTAGGATTGAGGGAGTCTGTACATGAATATTTTCATCAAGAAAGACATTATGTTGTACTAAATGTGCGAAAGAGAAGGATAGTAGAGAATATCATTATTCCTACTTTTAACGGAAAACTTTTTGGCATGAAGAAAAAGCAATTTGAGAAGTGGAGAGATGATTATTATAAAGACAAAGATATTAGAGAAAGAACATAATATTAATTTATGTTCCACCGAGACTCAAAAACGTTCCACGTAGAACAATCACCACTTCTCCCCCGCTATAAAGCCAAATCTTTTTAAAATGGTAAAAATCACCGCAATTTTAAAGAAAAACCTAGACCTAATCTTCTTTTATCTATTCATTCTTACCATTCCTCTAGAGAAGCGTCATATTTTTAATCTAGAATCAGCTACTTGGGATGGCCACTTTTTTGAATGGGGATCTTTTTCTTTATATCTGTCAGATATATTTTTAGGATTAATGTTAGTATTCTGGCTTCTTAGAATCTTCTTTTTAAAACTACAAGTAGCGGAAACCCAAAAACCTATCCCCTATCAGACAATCAGAACCAAGGGCTTGTTTGCCCTATTGTTTGCCTTCATCGCCGTCGCCTTTTTATCCACTATCCGCAGCGACATTCTATCTATTAGCTTTTATCACTTTTTTAAGATCTGCGAAGGTGGCTTGATATTCATCTATATAGTGAAAAATATCTCAACTATTTCTACCTATATTAAATCCGCAGCTTGCTTAGTAGCAGCTACTCTTTTTCAAGCCGTTTTAGGAATCATCCAATATCTTCTTCAGCGCTCCGTCGGTCTTAAAATATTAGGCGAAGTAGATCTATCTCCCACTATCCAGAATGTGGCCAAGATAGACGTGCTAGGGGTAAAGTTAATCAGGGCTTATGGTACTATGCCACACGCTAATTTATTAGGAGGTTTCTTGTTTATCGGGCTCGTTTTCACAGCCCTTTTTATTTTAATCTTGGCTTTAGACAAGGGAATAGCGGCCAATGTGGTGAGATTAGGCCAAAAGAAAACTCTACAAATCGCAGCTGTCATCCTCTGCCTATTATACCTAGGCTTTATCTTATCTTTCTCCCGCTCCGCATACTTAGCCTTATTAACAGCACCTTTGATATTTGTTTTGAGCTTAATATTTATTAAAAGAGAATATATATTCAAAGCTGGAAAAGTAATAAAACTCTTCTGGCGAAAATACAAGAAACTAAGTATTGCCCTCATTCTTTTTCTAGTCATTGCAACTTTAGCTTTTATTCCTAATATAACGTCTAAAACAAGTCTTTCCGGGCAAGCAGATGATTACTCAATTCAAGGGAGAATGTGGTACACAGAACTAGCTTATAGCATGATACGCGATAATCCTGATTTTGGAGTTGGTCCTGGCTTGTTTACTTTCCAAATAGGGGATTATGTAAACCTCGGGGATACTGTCGAATGGTGGCAGTACCAGCCAGTTCACAATGTTTTCTTACTGATAGGGGCAGAATTAGGTATTACCTGCATGTTACTGTTCGCAGTATTCTTAGGTTGGATAATTGCGTTGGCCTTTATAGCACTAAAGAAAAGAGAGGGATTAAACAAGCTACTTCTATCTGCTAGCCTTATTGCCTTATTTGGCTTGATTATAATAATGCAATTTGATCATTATTTATGGACTTTGCAGCAGGGGAGTCTCTTATTCTGGCTAATACTAGGAATGACGGCTACGGCTAGTACAAAACTACGGAAATCGTAGTCCTGACAGCTATTTTAGCGTATAATACCACCCCTTATCCACAATTACACAACTTATCCACAGAAAAACACCCCTAAATGGGGTGTTTTATATTGGCACCGGGGGTTCCTAATAGTCTAAATACTAAGCAAAAAGTTAATTATTTGCTTAGCTAAAGGGGTTAAGTAGTGATATTGGCTTTCTGTTATAGCTAAAGCAACCAATATTAAGACAAATAAGACAATAAGAACCACAACTTTCCTTAAATCCGTATTTACTATAGAATCCGCTACAACTGTCTGACCCCCACCTTGTTTATTTACTGGAGTAGGGGAGGATGTAGTGCTTTTATCACTTTCGGCAACTTTCTCCTCTTTATCATCATTTTGGATATATTGCAGCTCTCGCATTCTTCTTTGCTGGGCTTTTTCTTTCTGTTCGCGCGTTCTTTTTTTCTTGGACATTTATTTGGTTTAATTTAGGTAGTATAATTATATCTTATTTTCTAGGATAAACACAATCTTATCGGCTAGTTTATCGCCGATTCCCTTAATCTTCTTGATTCCATCTTTACCTTCCTGCTGGTAGGGTTCATAATGGATCCCACTTGCTTTCATTAGTCTCTAAGTTTATGAAGACGTTTACTGATCGAATCCAATTTAACTAAAGAAATTCCATCTTTATTCTGACGGCGCAAGACCATTAGCTTATCTCCGGTTTTTATTTTTAACTCCTGACGGGCTTTAGCTGGAATAGCTATTTGCCCTTTGTCGCTAACAGTTATCCAGCCGTACAAGCCATGATTAGGGGAGCGTCTTTTTTTGACTATTTGCCGAGGCATATGGTAAAGTAAGAAATACTAGAATAATCTTACTTCAGCCCGCCAAAATGTCAAGCCAGTTTAGTCTAGTTGACGACACCGGCAATATATAATAAATTAAAGGCACCAGTAATTAAAAAACAAAATGAATAAAAATCGAAGCAAATGGAATCTTGTCCTGGTATTGGCCGTTGCCCTAGTAGTAACATTAGGAACGACCGGCTGTGTTAATCAAATCAAAGATGCAGTTCAGGGCGTTAGCGATTCTGTCAGTTCAAAGACCACCACCATTGATTACCTTAACCAGATAGTCGACGTTTCTGCAGATCCTAGCAGTCAAGTCAACGACTGGGCCTACACTTCTTTCAACCGGCATTTTACATCTATCGAGGCTGATACCAAAGAGTGTAGCTACACCATCGAGCTTACTGATATGGCTGATCAAAGTGGTTTATTGGGAGATAAAATAACGGTTGAAGACAATTCGGTCAAAGAAAAAGTCGAACCAAAATTCAAAGCTTATATCGAATCATATAAAGCTTTAGTTGAATCTAATAATAAACTGGCAGACTACTGTAATCGTGAATCTTACAAAGATGATGATGGCGCTCAGATATCCTCTCTAACTGATGATCTAGAAAACAAGATGAATGACTTTCTCAGTAAGGACGATGATCTCCATGGTACAGTTAAGGAAATACAAAAAGACACAGACTTAGGTATTAGTGAAAATAGCACTGATCCGTACGAAGTTATTACTCTAGCCTCCGATGTTCTTACCAGCGATGTTGAAGATGCTCACGATTCATATGTAAATTGGGTAGAAAAGAAAGCCAACGGAGAAAACCCAGATATCACTACTGCCAAGAACGCCCGCGATAAATTGAAATCTGATATGACAAAATACAAACAGAAAGCTAGCGATGTTAAAGCAGCCGAAGCAGAGTCGGTTGGCTCTTATTACCAATCATATATAGACGAGATAGATGATTTTGATGTTGAGTACGAAAAATTTGTTCGCAGTGCAGAAAGTGGCGAGTTGACAAGCGAAAAAGCCAATGAATTAATTGAAGAAGATCAAACTAGCTCGTTTGGCAGTGATATCTATAGCGCATATAGTGATGTGATTGATGCCCACAATGCTATTGTGGATGCAGTCGAACGTTATAATTTATATTAATAAATAAAACAAAAATATGGCCGAAATTATTTCGTTTCTCGTGTTTGCGTTCTTTGCCTGGGGCGGGTTCACTTTTTTCTTCCTGCTTTTTATGATCAAGCAGATTGATCAGTACGAACGAGGGGTGAAGTTTCAGTTTGGTAAATACAAAAAGATAATGGAGCCAGGCTGGCGGATAGTAATTCCTATTATCCAGTCCTATCGCAAAGTAGACATGCGTGTTAAGGCTGTCGATGTACCAGATCAAGAAGCGATGACCAAAGATAACATTTCTGCCACCATCAATGCTGTTTTGTATTATCGGGTTTCTTCAGCTGAGAAAGCGATATTGGAAGTGGAGAACTATGAATACGCCATGAGCCAATTGGCTCAAACTACTATGCGGAATATAGTGGGTGAAGTGGATTTAGACGAGCTGCTAAGTAAAAGAGAGGCCGTCTCTAATAAAATTAAGTTATTAGTCGATGCTGCTACTGATCCCTGGGGGATTAGCGTTCAGGGGGTTGAGCTAAAAGATATAGTTTTACCAGGAGAAATGAAGCGTACTATTGCCAAACAAGCCGAAGCGGAAAGAGAGAAGCGGGCAGTGATCATTAAGGCTGAAGGCGAAGTAATGGCAGCTGACAATATGGCCAAAGCAGCTAGTAAATTGTCGAGTAGCACTGGCGCTCTTCACCTACGTACTTTGCAGACCATGAACGATCTCTCCTCCGACCAATCCAATACTATTATATTCGCTATACCCATCGAGATCTTGCGTGCTTTCGAGCGAGCGGGGGTTGATCTCCAACCAAAAAAGCCGGATTCATCCGACTCTAACTAGCTTTTAGGGACGTTATCTAATGGCTCTAATAAGCTGAAAGGCTAGAACTTCCTCTCTTTCCCCACAATTACTTTTAATAGTTGCTTACTTACTCCCACTTTAACTGGTGGCTGAATCTTTTTGGTGTAATCAGCCAACATTGAGATTTTGTCTTGGGAGATGATTTCCATTTTTTGGGCTGTGATAAAACTGGTATCATTCTCGCTTACTTCGCTAGCAGAATTATAAGCTATCAAATCGAGAAAACCATCTTGCGGGCTGACCTTATTAATATCAATACCGGACTTTTTTAGTATTTCCTCCCAACCAGCTGGGGAATTGCAAATAGATATTCTATCGGCGGAAGTTGTGACGGTAAAGTCTCGGACTTTAATTGTAACACCGGGCTTTTTCTTCTGGCGACTAAATAAATTCTTGAGCTTTTCAGTATGGCTTCCTAACCGCTTGCAAATGATACTAAGAGAGTTGATAAAACAGGTACCATCGCTGGTGTAAGCAATATCAATGTTCTCTAATTTACTACGGGAAATAGCTAAGCAAGCTTTTTCTATATCACTGGGCATGCCCAAAGTGTCAGCAATATGAGAGGACTCGAAGGGGATTAGGCCAAAAACAGTTTTCTTGTTGCTAATCTTGCTTTTCAGGATGGCGTTGATGGTACGGTGAGCGGTGGCATCATTGCCGACTGCGATAATATTATGATGTCGTCCGCTGGTTAAAGCACCGTCGACAATACTGTCGACAGTATTAACAGTACCAACTTCGCCCTTATCATTAAGAATACCAAGTTCATTTAGTTTGGTCTGCATTTGACCAAATTTCTTGGCATTTTTTTTGTTGCCCACCAGCTTATCGTAAACGTAAAAAAACATGACTAGTGGTAAAGTATTTTATTATTGTTCTCGGACGTCAACTTTTGGGAGAGGTGTTTTTTCTTTTAGTTTTTCGAGGGGAGAAGTATCTTGAGAGTTGTTGTCGCTCATATTACATTGTCCGGAGAAATTAGCCCCGGTAGCGATAGAAAGGATTTTAGCAGCAATGTCTCCAGATATTTTACCACTTTTTTGTACCTCAAGCCTCTCAATTGCCTTAACGCTGCCTTGCACTGTTCCAGAAATAGTAACGTTATTTGCTTCTACGTCCGCCTCAATATTAGCGCTTTCTTCGATGAATATGTCTCCTTTAGTTACTACTTTACCAGCTACTTGGCCGTAGATTTTCATATTGTTCTGGCCAATTAAGTCGCCTTCTACCTTAACCGAAGCACCAATGATAGTTTCGACATTTTCTTTTGTTCCCGCGGGCTGTATTTCTCCTTCGTTGTTTTTAAACATTTAATTCTTTTTAATTAGCTTAGAAATATAAATTTATTCGCGCAGTCCTGCAGTAGGCAGTGAGTGGGCGTCAAACAAAGAACGAAGCCCTTTATTTCTTTTTTTCTTCTTTTTTGCCCTTTTCGTCTTTGCTTTTTATTTCCAACGCCTGCTTACCTTGATAAGTGCCACAACTGGTGCAAACGTGATGAGGCAATATTGGCTCCTGGCATTGCGAACAAGTATTAATAGCTTTTGGCGATAAAGCATGATGGCTACGTCGCTGGTTGCGCGCTGATTTAGTTGTTTTTTTCTTGGGAACGGCCATTATTATAAATTAATTATATTATTGTCAACGACGCTACTTCATCTCCACTTTGCAATTTCATCACCCGTACACCCTGTGTTGCTCGCCCTTGCTGAGAGATTTGTTTTAAAGTAGTTCTGATTACTTGTCCTCTACGTGAAATAATAATAATCTCTTTTTTGTTTTCGTCAACTATTTCTCCTAAAATGACTTCACCATTACGGGCTGATATCTTAGCGGTGGTAATCCCGGTACCACTTCTTCTTTGTAACCGGTATTTATCAAGGGCCGTTCTTTTTCCGTAGCCTTTTTTAGTGACAATCAGTAGTTCATTGTCTTTGGCAGCTTTGGTGATTATGTCCATTCCAACTGCCTGATCATCTTCCTTCTTAAACCTAATGCCAGCGACCCCGGCGGCTGTTCTGCCCATCGATCTAATATCTTCTTCCGAAAAACGGATGGCCAGGCCCTGAGCAGTAATAATAATAACTTCGTCCTGACCTGAGGTTGGCTCAACCCATTTGAGTTCGTCCTCTTTTTTTAATCGTAATGCTATTAGACCTGATTTTCTCACTTTGGCAAAATCTTCAATGTGAGATTTTTTAACTACTCCACCCTTAGTTACCATTACGAGAAATTTAGCCTCTTTGAATTTATCAGAAGAGACCAGAGCAGTCACTCTTTCGTCCGCCGCCAACTGCAAGAAGTTAGCGATTGATTGACCCTTAGCGGTACGGGTAGTCTTGGGGATCTCATAAGCTTTCAACTGGAATACTCTTCCTTGATTGGTAAAGAATAACAGGTCGCTGAGGGTGTTAGTAATAAAGAAATGCTTTACGATGTCTTCTTCTTTGGTCACCATACCAATAACTCCTTTGCCGCCCCGTGACTGGGTTTTGTAGGTGGTTTCTGGTAGACTTTTGATGTAGCCGCCTTCGGTGAGAGTGATAATAACTTCTTCTTTGGGCACCAAATCTTCGGGGGCGAAATCATCCACCGCTGAGGCCATAACACGAGTTTTTCTTTCGTCAGCAAATTTCTCTCTAATTACTTGTAGTTCATCCTTGATAACCGTCAGAATTTTCTGTGAACTTTTTAGTAAGGTTTCTAGTTCTTTGATCAGCGCCTTTTTCTCTTCTAGTTCGTCTTCGATCTTTTTTCTCTCTAGAGCAGCCAATTGGGACAGCTTCATTTCTAGAATGGCGCTGGTTTGTTCCTGAGAAAATTTAAACTTTTTAATTAAATTCTTATGGGCCTCTTCTTTATTTTTTGAAGCCCTAATTGTCTTAATAATCTCGTTAATATGGTCAAGCGCCTTTTTCAACCCCTCTAAAATATGAGCTCTTTCTTTAGCCCGGGTCAAATCAAATTGTGTTCGACGTTTAATGACTTCCTGGCGGTGTTTGATATAGTGCTCTAAGACAGCCTTCAGGGTCAATACTTTGGGCTGGATACCATCAACCAAGGCCAACATGTTAACGTGGAACTTGTCTTGTAGTTGAGTTAGTTTGAAAAGACGATTGAGGGTTTTTTTCGGGAAAGCTTCTTTTTTGAGGTCAATGACGATACGGACGCCGTCTCTGTCTGACTCATCGCGGAGATCTTTGATACCGTCAACCTTTTTGTTTTTAACTAAATCAGCTATTTTTTCGATCAAAGTAGCTTTATTTACTTGGAACGGAATTTCATTCACTATGATCTGAAATTGCCCCTTCTTGTGTTCGGTAATATTTGTCTTAGCTCGCATCACGATGCCGCCCCTACCAGTAGCGTAAACTTGAGTGATTTCTTTCTGGTTGAATATAATGCCACCGGTGGGGAAATCTGGTCCCTTAACGTGCTGCATCAGGTCTTCAACGGTACTCTCGGGATGGTCGATCAACTCAACAACACCATTGATAATTTCACCGAGGTTATGAGGAGGAATATTGGTAGCCATTCCCACAGCGATACCAACTGCGCCGTTTAATAAAGTATTAGGAAGTTTAGCTGGTAACACTCGGGGCTCTTTTAGGCTGCGGTCAAAGTTGTCGGCGAAATCAACTGTTTCCTTTTCAATATCAGACAACATTTCTTCCGAGATCTTAGTGAGACGGGCTTCGGTATAACGCATCGCGGCCGCACTATCGCCATCCATCGAGCCAAAATTACCTTGCCCATCAACGAGTCGATAACGCATTGAAAAATCTTGAGCCATACGCACCATTGATTCATATACAGCTACATCTCCGTGCGGGTGGTATTTACCTAAAACTTCACCAACCACGGTGGCTGATTTACGAAATCTATGGGTGGATTTAAGACCAATATCCCACATAGCGTAGAGGATACGACGGTGGACTGGTTTAAGCCCATCTCTGACATCGGGGAGGGCGCGCTGGACAATTACGCTCATGGCGTAATCTAAATATGACTCCTGCATCTCCTCGACGATTTTTCTTGATTTGATATGTCCTATGTCCATGGTTGTAGTTCAATGTTGATTTACTCTTCTAGTGGTAGGCGGTTTTCTGGTTTAATAGCAGAATTTTCTTCCATTGGCTGATTTGAATCTTCGGTCATTTCTTCCGGTTTGGGAACTTCATCGCTGACATTTTTCAACTTATTTATATTATCTTGAAGCTCATCGTATTCTGTACCGGAAAAACTTTCTTGTAGGGCGCCTTTTAAGTCACTTACGCGTGGTCCGGTCACTTCTTGCTTCTTTAGGTAGTCTTTGGGGATTACCGATATCCAGATGACAAGAACTATTACAGTGATTATCCCAGCTGCTATCCAAAGGAATTTGTTTTTTTCTGGTCGAGATTTATCTCGCAAATTTTCCAGCCAGTTCATTAGCGTGAGTAATCAAGTAATTTAATACTAGTTTCTTCAGTAGGCAGATCTTTCTTTTTGATAACTAGTTTAGGCAAAGCTGTTTCTTTTTTAGCTCCCATTTCCGCTAGGAACTTATCAACCGGAACCAGCTTTTCTTTCACTTTAGGAATACTATAATGCATTGGTATCACCATCCGTGGTTCGATTTCACCAATAACGTCAATAATTTTATTAAGAGAAATATTACTTGCTCCTACGGGAGCCAATAAAATATCAACCCCGTTAATTCGTTCTACTTGCTTGGGCGTTAGAGTGTGTCCTAAATTACCTAAGTGGCAAATTCTGATACCCTCAATATTAACAATGTAAATAATGTTTAATCCCTGCTCTTGCCCCTCTTTATTATCCTGATGAGAGGTAATCCCTTTAACAGTCACACCCATTCTTTCGTATTCCCCTGGGCCATCGATGACAAAAGGATCGTCTTTAAGAGAGTCAATATTGTTATTCTCTTTATTGCTGTTACTGGCTAAAACAATATCAGCTCGCGTGCGCAAAGGAGTTAGTCCACATTCCTTGTCGTAAGGATTGATTATGACAATTGTGTCTTTTGTTTGCAACTTAAAACATGATTGTCCGCACCACTGAATATGCATAATTTTGGCTTGTTTTAAAGCGAAAAACGAACACTTGATAGTGCTGTTCTTACCTAATGTAGCATATAGACTGATGAGAAACAATAGTATTAAGGGACTGTTGCCGAATACCATTTCTGCTGCAATTTCCCTATTTTGGTCAAATCTTCTAAAAATCTTTTCAGCTTAGCT
>JABMPQ010000028.1 GCA_013202585.1 Parcubacteria group bacterium
CATCACAGCACTCCTGAATACCTACCAGAATATGTGAGTGAATTTTGCCTCAGATTTTCCTCACCTAAAATGTTTGATTCTCCCCTTAGTTATCTTAAGAAGTCACTCTAGTGTGTTCCATTTGATGGGGATTACCCAAAACGGGCTAGATAGACTGACTAACCAACATTCAATATTTACGTGCTTGCCAGGCTGTGTTATTTTAAGCTCAAAACATAATCAAATGAATAACCTAATTTCAATTATCCTCGCCGCCGGTCAAGGTGCGCGGATGAAATCAGAGCTACCCAAAGTTTTGCATGAAATAAATGGCAAGACTCTTATTGAATACAGCGTCGAGACTATTGAGCGACTAGTCGCCAAACGCATAATTGTTGTGGTAGGCCACAAAGAAGAAATGGTTCGAGAGGTGTTAATGGATAGAGTTGAATATGTAACGCAGGCAGAACAGCTGGGCACCGGTCATGCTGTTCAACAAGCAAAGAAGTTGCTAGCTGATTACGACGGTTATATTATGGTCTCCAATGGCGATATGCCTTTTTTGACTCAGAAAATGTTTACTGAGCTGTACCAGGCTTGCCAAGAGCAGGAAGCTGACGCTGCTCTCTTGACCGTCAAAAGTGATGATTTGGCTGATTGGGGACGAGTGGTACGAGCGGACGATGGTGACATTAAGGGAATTGTCGAAGCCAAGGATGCCTCGCCGGAAATTGCTGCCAGCCAAGAAAAAAATGTCGGGCTATATTGTTTCAAAGCCCAGCCTCTATGGGCAGCCCTCCAAAAAGTCAAAGCAGAAAACAAACAAAGTGAGTATTATCTCACCGATGTTATTGGTATCATGGGCGAGCAAGGACAAAAAGTAGTTTCAGTTACTACCGATGATTACGACAGCATTGTCGGTATTAATAGCCAGAAAGATTTGGTTCGAGCGCAGGAAATCATTAAGGGTAGGCGAGCATGAAAATTGTTAAAATAAACGAGAACACCTCGCAGGCGAATGCTATTGAAGCGATTGTCAATTTTTTAGAGCAGGGGAGAGTGGTTGTTTTACCGACTGATACTTCCTATGGCCTATGCGCTAATGCTGACGATGAGAAGGCGGTGAGAAAAGTTTTTACTATCAAAGAAAGGTCAGCTGATAAGCCTTTATCAGTCATAGTGCGTGACTTGTCGATGCTGGCCGAGGTAGCGGAGTTAGGGGAAAAACAGTCGGAAATTATCGAGAAATATTTGCCGGGGCCTTTCACTTTTGTATTACCGAAAAAAGCCGTAATCTCGAATATAGTAAGCGGCGGCGGCGATACCGTAGGAGTAAGAATGCCTGATCATCCATTAATCCAGCAAATAATGGCTAAAGTTGACTTTCCGCTAACGGCTACTAGTGCCAATATTTCGGGTGGCCAGTCAATGTATTCAGTCCAGGATATTGTTAAAGAATTTGCTGAGCGTGAATTGCGGCCAGGCTTAGTGTTTGATGCGGGCGAGTTATCGCCCAATAAGCCTTCTACTATTGTGGATTTAACTTGTGATCCGCCGCGAATACTGCGGGAGGGATCAGGGGAGTTTAAGCTGTAAACTAGATAGAACGTGGATAATTAACCAAATTCTTTTTTAAAGTAGATCCCGTTATTCCCAAAAATCTTATTTTAAGCCTAAAAGTGGCAATCTGGCCGCTTTTTTGTTTTGTTGCCAAAATGGGCAAAATGTCCTAAAAACCCTTGACATAATTTTTAATCTATGATATTGTTGGTCGTTTTAGGTAGATTAATCGATAGCCAAATAATTTTTGCATACCCATATGAAAATAGCTTTTATCGGACAAAAAGGTATCCCCGCCAAAGGTGGTGGAGTTGAACGCCATGTTGAGGAGTTGGCTGTTCGCTTAGCCAAGCTTGGTAATGAGGTCTATGTTTATTCGCGTAAACATTACACCGATTATAACGAGCCAAGTTATAAGGGCGTTAACCTTATTTATTTACCTTCGATTAGAGCCAAAAATCTAGAGGCAATTTCTCATTCGTCTCTGGCTACAATGGATGCCCTGCGTCGTAAATTTGACGTTGTCCATTATCACGGCGTTGGTCCGGCTACTTTGGCTTTGATTCCTCGGTTGTTAAAAAGAAAGACTAAAGTAATAACGACTTTTCATTGTCGTGATCAGTTTCACCAAAAGTGGAGTCCGCCTGCTAGGCTGTTCCTGCGTTTTGGAGAAATGGCCGCTGCCAAGTTTCCGCACCAAACAATTGCCGTTTCTAATGTCATCAAAGATGTTTGTGCTGAGAAATATAACTCAAATAAAGCAGAAAGGATTCCTAACGGGGTAATGGTTACAGAATATCCCGGCTCGGAGATGATTAATAAATTTGGCTTAAAGTCGGGTCAGTACCTAATGACCTGTGCTCGCCTAGTACGACATAAAGGTATCCATTACTTGATTGAAGCTTTTAATGAGCTTAAGGCTAGTAATCCGGAGAACCTGAAAAAGCTAAAACTAGCTGTAGTTGGTGATTCGGTTTATACCGACAAGTATGTCCAAGAGCTCAAAGAAATGGCCGAGAAAAATGATGATATCGTCTTTACTGGCTTTCAGTCAGATAAGACTTTGGCTCAGCTTTTCCAGAACGCTTATGCTTATGTGCATCCTTCAGAGGCCGAGGGTCTGCCGATTACAGTTCTAGAAGCCATGAAATTTGGCAAAGCCGTTCTGGTTAGTGATATCCCCGAAAACGTTGAAGCTTTTGCTGGTCACGGCTATATGTTCGCCTCGGGCAATGTTGAGGATTTAAAGTATAAATTAGAGTTGTTACTGACTAATCCTCAGTTAGTCCAGGAGGTTGGCCAAAAGGCTCGTGACTATGTTAGCGTCAATTACAATTGGGATGATATCGTCAAACAGACGGTAGAGCTGTACCAAGCTGCTCCAGCCACTCAGGCTAAAGAGCTATCTTTGGCTGGGGGACTGCAAAAGTCATAATCTTCTCATAGGTAGCCTCTCGGGTGAGGGGCTACTAGCTGAGGAGGTAAATTCTGACAAAATTTTTAGAGTATACCTTCATAAAGGAAGCCGCGCTGCTATGCGGCTCCTTTTTTTGTTAGACTCAGGGCCTATCTGCCATCACTACTGCGTTCACCTGTAAGAACGGGTTCACTCAGTAGTAATAGCAGATAGGCTAAATCAACGCAGCCGGAGGGTGGGGAGAGGGTTATTTAAAGCCTAAAAGTGGTTATTTTGGGGTTATCTTTTGGCAAAAAGGGGAAAAGGCCTTGACATATAAATATAGTATGGTATAATGTATCAGCTAATATAGAGAGACGTAAAATAAACAAAACAACTAGAGAATTCGCCGGTAGCGGTAGTTGCTACTTGCGACCAGGTACCGTCGTCCCTAAAAGCCTATTTCATACTTACGGATTATGGTGAGCAGAGCGCCTATAATTATTACATGCGTCATCTCTCGCCATAATCTGTTGGTGTGAACCATAAGGTGAAACGCTGATGACAATTACCCGAACCTTCAAATTCGCTAGCGCCCTCGTCGGGGCCTAATAATTCGACGGAGATTGATATGACCAAGACCACGAAGACCGCCGCGCTGATTCTGATTTTGACCCTGACCGCTCTGATCGCCGGCTGCGCGGGGATGCCGGCAAGGAATGAGAGGAAATCTGTAACCTTTGAGAAGTTGACAGTGAAGTCTCCCTTGAACTTCTTCAGGGAGTTCGAGAAGTCCATTTACAGGGAGATGCTGAGCAACAAGCTGGAGAGCACCATCAGATTGGATGATAAGGAAGTAAAAGTCAGATGGATGGGACAGGATGGAAAACCTGTTGTCAGAGTGGATACTGACGGGAAGGGTTTGTTGGTAGTATATGACGCGTCAGGTGACTTTATCTTGTGTGCTGAAAGTAGAAATAGTTGTCTCTCTCAGTCTTCTTCCGCGAGAGGCGGCCTGCCCTACCCCCAAGAAGTTCGGAAAAGGGTCGCCCTGCTGCACAGCCGTCTCGAGAGGTGGGTCAAAAAGCACCACCCCGAAGATTGGAAAAAGATCGAGAAGCTGAGAAAGCTTCTGGGCGACTAATGCACCTTTGCACATTTTAACGCCTCTGCGCCAATGCAGAAGGAAGTCCTCATTGAGGGCGGGAGTATAGACTTATTTAGCTTAATAGCTTAAATCTATTACATACTCCTAGTTTTTCAGAAGATATGAGCCGGCAGCTCGTATCCTGTGAAGAGAGACCGTCCCGGTCTGATTGGGACGGTCTTTATAATTTGGGGCAAAATCTCATCTTGTCCTTGCTGCCCTTTCTCGCTATAATTGCAGAGAATTAACAATAAACAATGATCGAAGGTGTAAAAATCAAAGAGTTAAAAGTCCATCAAGATATCTCTGATACTGATGACCCGATGGAAAAGCCCGGGCATCTAATGGAAGTACTGCGAGCCGACGAAGGTTTAATGAGTAAATTTGGCCAGTCTATTTTTACCGTGGCTCATCCGGGCACGATCAAGGCCTTCCACTGGCATAAGAAGCAAGATGACCTCTGGTTTGTGGCTAGCGGTAAGGCAGAAATAGTGCTCCACGACTTGCGTGAGGATTCAGAAACCAAGGGCGAGACACAGACGATTGTCACAGACGAAAGTAATCCGCAGCTAATTTTGATTCCGGTGGGAGTAGCGCATGGTTATAAAGTGTTAGGTGATCGCCCAGTGTCACTTTTTTATCACACTACTGAGCCATATAACACGGAGAGCCCCGACGAAGAGCGGCTTCCTTACGACGATCCAAAAATTGGCTATGATTGGGAGAAGAGCAAATAGATGTTGTGGGGCGGAAATTTAGCCAAGAATTACTCGATAAGCTGATTGTCAGAAAGTATAAAGTATTTGCCAATAATTGTCTGCGCTATCAAGGTTTATGTTAAAGAAAAATATAATAGACAGGTTAGCACTTTTTTCCATATTATTTGCATCGATACCAGTATCTGTAATTATGGCGGTTGGGATATTTGATCGAGCTGGTGTGATAATATTTAACAATTTTGTGAGTGAGTTAAATTTTGAATCAGCTCATCGAGTTATATACACTTTCCCTACTCTTTTTCTCAGATTGCTGATAAATCTTGAACCTATATTTTCTTTAATTGCTATAGTATTGGGAGCAGTATCTTTAGGTCTGAGTAAAAGAAATAGGTCACTGGCATTGGCGGGAGTGATTGTGGGGTTTATTGGAATACTTTTTCGTTTGCCATCGTTTTTCATAGCAACAATATATCAACCTTATTATTAGTTGCTCACTTGACAAGAAATAAGTTATAAAGATATGTCTAATTGCGTATTCTGCAAAATCATCGCTGGTGAGCTACCTGGCGCTAAAGTATATGAAGATGACAAAATACTAGCCTTTTTGGATATTAATCCGATTAATTATGGCCACACATTAGTAATTCCCAAAGAGCATTATGAGACCCTAGTTGATTTGCCGGATGAATTGCTCAAAGAAGTAATACTAGTAGTGAAAAAGATTGGCCAGGCCGTGATTGCTGAACTTAGAGTCGATGGTTTCAATATTGGCTTAAATAACGGCAAAGCAGCTGGTCAGCTAGTTGATCATGTGCATTTTCACGTTATTCCGCGGGAAGTTGGTGACGGCTTGAAACATTGGCCAAGCAAGGATTATGAAGAAGGGGAGATGGATAGTGTCGCCGAAAAAATTAAACAAGCTTTAAAATAATTATTATGAAAATATTTGTAACTGGCGGCGCCGGTTTCATCGGCAGCAATTTCATCCGCTATATGATGAAGAAATATCCAGACTATAAGATTGTCAACTATGACAAATTAACCTACGCTGGCAACCTTGATAATCTCAAAGACATTGCTGATAATCCGAACTATAAATTTGTTCAGGGCGATATTTGTGATTATGATAAAGTGGCAGAGAATATTAAGGACGTTGATACTATCATCAATTTTGCGGCTGACAGTCACGTTGATCGTTCGATTGGGCATAATCCGGGAGATTTTATCCAAACGGACGTTTATGGCACTTTTACCCTCCTGGAAGCCATGAAAAATAGCAAAAAACCACTGGAACGTTTTATCCAAATTAGCACGGATGAGGTCTATGGTGATATAGAAGCGCCTAATTTTTCCAAAGAAATTGATCCCCTAAAACCCTCCTCGCCTTATTCCGCTTCTAAGGCTGGTGGCGATTTACAGGTGATGGCCGCCTACCGCACTTTTGATCTACCTGTCTTGATTACCCGCTGTACGAATAATTATGGCCCCTATCAATATCCGGAAAAGCTCATCCCGCTTTTTGTGACGAATCTACTGGAGGACGAGAAGGTTCCGCTCTACGATGGTGGTACCCAGATCCGTGATTGGCTCTATGTCGATGATCACTGTAGCGCGATCGATTTGGTGTTACATAAAGGAGCGCTAGGCGAGATCTATAATGTCGGTGCCAACAACGACCCAGAGATCACTAATTTAGAGATAACAAAAAAGGCGATCGAGATGTGCGGCAAGGACGAAAGTTACATTGAGCCGGTAGAAGGCATCCGCCCCGGTCACGATCAGAGATATGCCGTAGATGTAGCCAAGATCAAGAAATTAGGCTGGCAGGCGGAAGTAGAATTTGACGAAGGAATCGAACGCACTATTAAGTGGTATCAGGATAATAAGTGGTGGTGGGAGAAGATTAAGTCAGGCGAGTTTAAGAAGTATTACGATAAGCAGTATAAGAAGTAGAAATATCGCGGGCGATTGAAATTCCTAGCCTAGTTTTTTATGTACAAAGTTCAATTAGAAAAATTTGCTGGGCCACTCGATTTGCTACTCGACTTGATTGAGAAAGAGAAGTTGGATATTGCTGAGGTTTCGCTGGCGCAAGTGGCGGATCAATACCTAGACTATTTAGAGGGAGCGGATAATATTGATCCTACTCAACTAGCTGATTTTTTACTGATAGCTGCTAAGCTGATTTTAATTAAGTCGCGCACTCTCTTACCAGAATTTCAGCTGGAAGAGGAAGACGAGGAGAGCATTGAAGATCTAAAATCCAGGTTGGTTGAATATAAGCGTTTTCGGGAGGCTGCCGAGAAGATTAAGGCTCTCCACAACAGTGGCCAAGTTGCTTTTGAGCGGCCAGTAACGGCTGACATGCGGCGAACATTTTACCCGGGAAATATTACGACTGATGATCTGTTGGCGGCGGCTGAATCTTTAGTAAATACCCTCGATCAATTTAAATCACTTCAAGAAGAGACCATCAAGGAAGTCGTCTCTGTTAAAGAGAAAATTTTACAAATCCAAAATTTGATTTCTCAGGAGGTACAGTGTAAATTTAGTAGTGTGTTAGCGGGAGCGGAAAACAAATCAGAAGCGATCGTGTCTTTTTTGGCTTTACTGGAATTGATAAAGCAGCGACTGGTATCAGTAGTTCAGGACGAGCAATTTGGGGAGATTGAGGTTAGGAAGTCAGTATAAAAAGTTGCAACTTATAACTATCTAAATATGTCCGACAAAAAACTAAAATCACAAATCGAAAGTCTGCTTTTTATTTCCGGCAAGCCAGTTAAATACAAGAAGCTGGCTGATGTTCTGGAGTCTAAGGCCAAAGAGGTCAAAGAAGCCGTCAATGAGATTAATGATGAATATAAGGAGACCGGGCGGGGTTTTGGTATAGCCATCAAGCGTGATAGTGCTCAATTGGTTTCTGCTTCCGAGAATGCTGGGTTTGTCCAAAAGTTGGTTACCCGAGAACTTCAGGGAGAGCTTTCCAAAGCGGCCTTGGAAACCCTGACGATTATTCTGTATCGGGGGCCGATTACGCGGGCGGAAGCAGAAATGATTCGGGGAGTAAATTGTATCTATATTTTACGGAATTTACTGCTGCGAGGGTTAATTAATAAAAAAGACAGTAAAAAAGATGCCCGCGTGTCGGAATATGAAGTATCGTTTGATTTCTTAAAGCACTTAGGGGTGAGTAAAGTACAAGACTTGCCCAATTATGAAGATTTGAAAGAGAAAATTGAGGTGGTGGGCAAGGAAACTAGTGATGATGAGGAAAAGACAGGGGATGAGGAAGTGTTAGCGGAGGATGAGGAGAAAAGTGAATAATTATAAAGGAGAGGAGAATCTGGTAGGGGTTTGAACTATAATATTGTTCAATATTTAGGGTTAGAATAAAATCGCTTGCCAAGCGGTTTTTTTGCGATGAAATTGATTTTTTAGGCAACAGTCCGCGGGAATGGCTTCATTTTACCTAATTGGGCGATATCTCTTCGCGATATGATTTTCTTTTTACCTAGCTTATCTACTAAGCAAAACAATTTATCATCTTCTTTTCTGGTAAGCATTAACATGTCACTTTTAAAGTCGGCCATTTTATCAGAAATAAAATCTTGTGTTTCTAGTTTATGCTTATTAATTTCGATTCTTAAATCTTTCTTGGTAGCATAGTTTTTCAGATCTTCCTTAGTTGCCGTATTATCAAAGCCAGCTTTGATCATTTTGGCTAAATTTTCAAATTTTGAGTCCATTTGTTCGAACCTCTTGTCTATTTTTTGATTAGTTTTTGCAAACTCTCTATCCATTTTCTGATTGGTCTGCACTATTTTCCGATTAGTCTGCGCAAATTCGCTTCTAGTTTCTTGATCCATTTTTATTATCCTCTTGCAAATTATTAATTGGCTCTAGTAAATTAACACGACAACTTTTCGATTACAATATATTTTTCGTTGATAATTTGTGATGAGTGATAAAAAGTTGGGGACAGCTACAAATATTATCCACACCCACCCCACCTGAATCCAGCCAATTTCCATTTTTCTGCCATTTCAAGCCTAATCACAAAAATTTGACAACCCCATATATTGTAGTAAAATGGGAGTTACCGTACAATATATAGTAATTTAGAGGCTAAAACCGAAACTACCCATGAAATGCCCCATTTGCCATAAAGGCACCAAGGTTATTGATTCCCGCGCTGCTCAAGACGGCATTATTATTAGACGCCGCCGGTCTTGTCGTTGGTGCAAGTTTCGTTTTAGTACGCATGAGGAGCTTGAATTGCTGACTTTGTCAGTCAAAAAGAGAGACGGTCAAGTCGAACCCTACGATCGAGAAAAATTGATCGCTGGAGTTACCTACGCTTGTGGAAAAAGGCCAGTTACCCAAGAGGATGTTTTCAAGCTAGCTAGTTCAGTGGAACAGCGTATTCAGGATCGAAAAAAAGAAGTCGTGCCGAGTAAATTAATCGGCGACTTAGTGATTGACCATCTGAAAAAAATAGATGAGGTGGCTTATCTACGCTTTGCTTCGGTTTACAAATCATTCAAAAACGCGGAAAGCTTTAAAAAAGAAGCCGCTAGTTTAAAGAAGAAAAGATAATCATTTTCATATAAAAAATAAAGAGCTTCGCTCTTTGTTTACTTGCTCGTTCAACTAAACAAAAACAAGTTTTTGCTTAGTATTCACTCGCTGCGTAAATAAGAGGCTTTGCCTCTTGGTTGCTTGTTCGCTCAGAAAAGTAAAAATAAATTTTTACTTTTCATTCGCTCACTTCGCAAATAAATAACAAGGATAAATTAAAACAATGCCAAAACCAACCCCCCGAAGGCAAAAGACCACTACCAAAGAACAAAAAGCTAAAACGATAGAAAAGACTCAAAAATCCAAAAAGGCAGCCAAGACCAAAAAAACTAGCCAGACTGCCCGAAAAAGCAAAAACGTCATCATCCATATCAAGAAACGTGACGGACGTAAAGTTGCTTTTGCTCAAAGCAAGATTGCCACAGCTGTTTATAAGGCTATGGCGGCTACTAAGACTGGTAGTAAGCGGAAAGCTAAAGAGCTAGCGGAGAAAGTCAGTCGCGAACTCCACAAAAATTTTAGTAGTAAAAAAGCTCCCGGGGTTGAACAGATTCAAGATTTGGTTGAAGAAGTGCTGATCAGTAGTGATGAAGCCAAAGCCGCTAAGGCTTATATTCTCTATCGGCAAAGACACAAGCGGCTACGCGAAATAAGACAGGCTCTACTTGGTCTCCCATCAGAAATTAAAATCAGCGTTAATTCACTGACAGTCCTTAAGAAGCGTTATTTGGCTAAGAATGAAAATGGCGAACCGACAGAGACTCCTAAGGAGTTGTTTGAACGAGTGGCTAAGAATATCGCCCACGCTGATAATTTGTACAAGACTCTTTACAATCAGAATATCGATGTTAACCGGACAGCTCAGGAATTCTACGATACGATGACGGCTCTCGAGTTTGTTCCCAATTCACCGACTCTCATGAACGCCGGGCGGGACTTGCAACAGCTGGCAGCTTGTTTCGTTTTGCCCGTGCCCGATGATTTGGGCGAGATATTTGAAACTATCAAACAAACGGCTCTGATTCACCAAAGTGGTGGGGGAACAGGTTTTTCTTTTAGTCGTCTACGTCCCCACGGTGGCCGAGTAAAATCCACTGGCGGTGTTGCCTCGGGGCCGATTTCCTTTATGCAAGTATTCGATAGTGCTACCAATGTGATTAAGCAGGGCGGTGCTCGGCGGGGAGCTAACATGGGCATCTTACGGGTGGATCATCCTGATATTCTCGATTTTATCGTCTGCAAAGAGAAAGAGGGCGTCTTGGCCAATTTTAATATCTCGATTGCTATCACTGACGAGTTTATGAAGGCAGTACGAGAAGACAAAAAATACAAACTAATCAATCCCCAGGATGGACAAGTTGTTAAGCGATTATCAGCTAGTAAAGTATTTAATCTGATTACTACTATGGCTTGGAAGAATGGCGAACCAGGCCTTGTTTTTATTGATCGGATTAATAAATATAATCCTACGCCCCACATCGGCGAGATTGAGAGCACTAATCCTTGCGGGGAGCAGCCGCTCCTGCCTTACGAAAGTTGTAATTTAGGCTCTATAAATCTTTCCAAAATGGTCTTGGATGTAAACGGAAAGCGAGAGGTGGACTGGGGCATGCTTAAAAGAGTAACCCACACCGCTACTCACTTTCTGGACAACGTGATTGACATGAACCGTTATCCTATCCAGGCGATCGAGGACATGGTAGAGGCTAACCGTAAGATTGGCCTGGGAGTAATGGGTTGGGCCGATATGCTAATCCAGTTAGGTGTATCGTACAGCAGCGAGCGAGCGTTGAGATTAGCCGAGCGGGTAATGAAGTTTATTGACGTTGAATCCAAGAATAAATCCGAGGAGTTGGCTGAAAAAAGAGGCGCCTTCCCTAACTACGACGGAAGCATTTTTGATAAGCCGAGCGGTGGTCGTCTGATGCGTAATGCTACCACTACCACAATTGCTCCCACTGGCTCTATTAGTATTATTGCTGGTGCTTCTTCGGGTGTCGAGCCCCTATTTGCTATTTCTTATGTTCGGCGCAATATCTTAGATGAGGGAGATGAGCTTCTTGAAGTGAATCCTTATTTTGAGGAGGTGGCGCGTCGGGAAGGATTTTACAGTGATAAGCTGATGTTAAAGATAGCTGAGGAGGGCACTATCCAGGGTATAAAAGAAATTCCTAAGTCAGTGCGCGATGTTTTTGTCACTTCGCTTGATATTGATCCTGACACTCATATCAAGATGCAGGGTGCTTTTCAGAAATACGTCGATAACGCTGTTTCCAAGACAATTAATTTCCCCAATACAGCTACTACTGATGATGTTGATAGGGCATATCGTTTGGCTTATCGACTTGGCTGTAAAGGTCTGACTGTTTATCGAGATAAGAGTCGTGAGATGCAAGTGCTTAATATCGGCAAGGACGAAAAGAAGAAAGAAGAAGCTCCTACCGCTCCTACCCTCAAGCCTATGGGTGGCGGCAAAAAAGGTGGGAAATGCCCGGAGTGTAGCAAGAAACTACGCGTTAGTGAAGGGTGCAGTACTTGTCCTGATTGTGGGTATTCGGCGTGCAGTGCTTAGCCGCCCTACGGGTGGTCATTCGTCAGGGTGAGACGGCAAACCTTCATTTCTCCCCCCGAACATGGTAAAATATAACCATGTCAAATATCAGCGTATTAAACCCGAGTAAATTTTCGCGGGAGATTGTTTATACTATCTTTGCCACAGTTTTTGTGAGTGTTTTTGTGCTGGTTAACTTATTTTATGGTTTTAATCTCTATCTCTATGTTTTCTGTCTTCTCTTCGCCTCTTTCTTCATTTTTAAAAAGCCGGAAGTAGGCTTGTATTTAATTATCATTTGCACGGCTATTTTTGAGCGTTTTTTTACGTTGCAGTCATTAACCATTAACGAAAATACCTACAAATTATATCCCTTGGATTTGATATTATTAGTCACTTTTGTTAGCTTCGTTTTTTCCTGGTGGCAGCGTCCCAGAAAAAAGTTAGTCATTGGCAGTGTTGGCATTGGTATATTAGTATTTATTCTATTTTGCTTAATCTCCTTTGCCTTTGGCCTAGCGCAGGGTGGAGATACCAATGACGCTTTCAGTACTTTGAAAAACTACGCTTTTTATGCGGTTCTCTACTTTTTAATCGTTAATATAATTAACAATAGAGCCAGACTGGATAGGTTAGTCAAAATATTTCTGTTTTGTGGTCTCGCTTTATTTTTCTTTATATTCTACGGGCTTATTCATGGTTCTGGCCTTTGGATAGAATATACTCCTTTGTCTACTTTTGGCACTAGGCTACTAGCTCCCACGCACGCTTTTTATCTTAGTATTATCATTTTGCTTTCTATTAATCTGCTGGCGTACAAAAGGAACTATTTTGGCAATTTGGCTATTCCGATTATCTTGGTGCAAATCCTTGGCGTTATTGGATCTTTGACTCGCCATCTTTGGTTAGCTTTGGGAGTAGGGGTTTTATTTTCCTTCCTCTTCTTATCTCGTTCTCGCAAGAAAAATTTATTAAAAATTGTGGCGATCCAATTATTTTTGCTTATTATTGTTTTATCTCTTTATGTTTGGTTTGACTATATTATTTCTGGCCAGGTGCCGGCTATTGCCGACAGCTTTATCAAAGCTACCGCCAAGAGACTACAGTCATTTTCTGTTTTTATGGAAGACGAGAGCGCATCTTTTCGTATCTTGGCTTGGAAAGAAGCCTGGCAATCGTTCCGAGGTAGTCCCCTGATTGGCATTGGCTTTGGCCATAAATTATCTTTTGATTATTTTGGTTACCCAGCGAGGATACAAGTTAGAAATCTCCATAATAATTTCATTGGGATTGCCTTACAAATGGGTATTTTAGGCTTCCTGTCTTTTATCAGCTTTAATTTATTATTCATCCGTCGAGCCTACCGCAAGCTTAAAACTTCTAACTCATATTTTCACCCTTATCTTTTAGGTTTCTTTGCTTGCTATTTAGCCTTTTTGCTTAGCGCTAATTTTGGTATTTATTTTGATATTAATCTCTTAGTAATATTCTTTTGGATAATCCTGGGAACGATTGTAGCTCTCGACAACATTAAGCAACCTCAGGAAAAACGTGAACTGACAGCAGAACAAAATGAATAAGCAGAAACAATACGAATTTGAGAAAAGGTCAGCTCTCAGATTGCAGCAATCAACTCGGGAAGAGCGGCGACGGCTCTATATTGATATTTATAGTGAGTTATACGAGAAGTTTTCCTCTGAAAGTAAGGTTGGTCAAGTTGAGCGTGATTTTAAGTTAATCAAGAGCTTTTTTCGTCCAAGTGACTTTGTGCTGGAGGTGGGGGCTGGTAATTTAGCCCTGACCAGAAAGATCGCGCAAAGGGTAAAAAAAATAGTAGCTTTGGAAGTGGCTAGTGTTAGCTCAGTTGAACCAAAAGGCAATATGAATTTTGTAAGTTTCAATGGCATCGATTTTCCGGCCCTAGCGAACAAATTTGATAAAGCACTGTCTTTTCAGGTATTGGAGCATCTTCATCCCGATGATGTTAAGTTGCATTTAGAGGCAGTAAAGAACTTTTTAAAAGATGGCGGTTATTATATTATCCGTACCCCGCATCGTTTTAGTGGCCCCCATGACGTGTCTAAGGATTTTAGTAAAGAAGCGACTGGCCTGCATCTCAAAGAGTATACTTACCGAGAATTGTTGGATTTGACGGAGTCTGCGGGATTCCGACGAGCGAGAACATATCTGGGACAGTTTGGTTTTAAGTTGTGGCTGCCCAGTCATTTGATTATTTTCATAGAAAAGTATTTTGCTTGGCTGGTCAAAGTATTCGTTCGTAACCTCTTGATAGTTGCGTATAAGTAACAACATTATTCAACCCCATGAAAATTTTACTAGCCAATAAATTCCATTATCTAAAAGGTGGAGCAGAACGTCATTATTTTGATTTGGGAGAGTTGTTGGAGAAAAGAGGGCATGAAGTGATACCCTTTGCTATGGCTGACGAGAAAAACAAGACTTCTCGTTATAATCAGTATTTTGTTAGTAATATCGGCATCGTCGATCCAAGCTCGACTTCTCATAAGCTCAAGACGGCTAGCCGGATAGTTTATTCGTTGGAGGCTAAGCGGAAAATAGCGGCCTTGGTAGAAAAAACCAAACCCGACATCGCTCATGTCCACAATATCTACCATCAGTTATCTCCTTCTATTTTGTCAGCCTTAAAGAAAAAGGGCGTGCCGATTGTAATGACCGTTCATGATTTTAAATTAATGTGCCCCGCTTATCTCTTTTATTCGCAGGGAGAGGTATGTGAAAAGTGCAAGAGATATCGGTACTATAATTGCGTGCGGCGTCGCTGTGTCAAAGATTCTTATGGAGCCAGCTTGGTGAATATGACAGAAATGTATATTCATCGTTTGCTGCGGATTTATAAAAACAACGTTGATAAGTTTATTTGTCCTAGTGTTTTTCTGCGCGATAAACTAGTTGAGTTTGGTTTTCCTAAAGAGAAATTAGTGGTTGTGCCGCATTTTGTCGATTGCCAATCGATAGAACCTCAGTATGGTGGCGATTATATTTTGTATTTGGGTCGGCTATCACGGGAAAAAGGAGTAGCAACTCTGCTCCAGGCGATGACTCAAGTTGAGGGAGTTAAGTTGAAAATCGCTGGCAGTGGTCCTTTAGAAGATGATTTGCGGGCGCAAAAAGAGAAGCTGAACTTGGATCAGGTAGAATTTATGGGATTTTTGGCTGGTGGGGGGCTGCAACGGGCTATTGCTGGGGCGAGTTTGATAGCAGTTCCTTCCGAGTCATATGAGACCTTTGGCTTGTCAGTCATCGAAGCCTACGCTCATGGTAAGCCAGTAATTGCTTCACGAATTGGAGCGTTGCCAGAGGTAGTTAAGGAAGGGGAGACTGGGTATTTGTTTGAGAGTGGCAAGGCTGATGAATTAGCTGATAAAATTAAGCAAGCATTGGCCGATCAGGCTGGTTTAGAGAAGATGGGAGAGAAGGCTCGTCGCTACGTTGCCCGCGAGTTTACGCCGGAGAAGTATTATGACGCTTTGTTAGAGGTTTATCGTAGTATCAAAAAAGAGGCTCAATAGCCCCTTTTATACTGAAGCAATAAGTTTACCCCTTCACCGCTACATCTAACCCACCATAAAATTCCTCACTGAATACGTAAAAACCAACTGGTAGTTTTTCGCCGTCTACTTCATACATTACTATCATTGGCCGCCCGCCTAAGCCTGGGCCAGCCACCAATTCTGCCTTACCGTCATCGTCGACGTCTCCGAGGGCAATATTAGCGCCTACGGGGATATTGCCATAAACACGCCATTCTCCAATGACAGTGTGTTGATTATTAAAACGATAAATTTTCGTCCAGGCTTCTTCGCGGCCAACTTGAGCCACGCCTATTTCATCTTTGCCGTCACCATCGACATCACCAGCCGCTACGGAAAGTCCGCCACGGTAGGCAGGATGAAAAGCAAAAAACGACAATGGTTTTAAACGACCATCAGCTTCGTATACTCTGACATGTGGCCCGCCGCCGTAACCAGCGCCTACAATAACTTCATCTTGACCGTCACCATCAACATCGCCCATAGCAATATCAGCGCCTGACTCAACTGAGCCAAAAGCGTTCCATTCGCCAACGACTGTGCGGGCTTGATCAGCTTGGTAGACTTTAATCCAAGCCTCACCTTGAGAAGCCTGAGCGACAGCAATTTCGTCTCGGCCGTCACCATCAGTATCGCCAGTGGCGACGTTAATACCACCGCGAAAGCTTTCGTGGAAAGGAAAAAAGTTAGCAATTTCTTGCCCATTTTCCTCGAAGGCTCTAATATGCGGTCCACCGCCAGCTCCGGCTCCACTTACTATTTCTGCTTGGCCATCACCATCAATATCACCATAAGCGATAGTCGAACCGCCGCGGAAGTTTTCGTCGTAAGCGAAAAAGTTAGCCTGCTTGCGATTGCCTAGGGAATCAAACGACTTAACATGTGGATTACCTCCGGGACCGGCGGCAGCAACGATTTTGGTCTCGTTAATTGAATCTGACCCATCAGGGCCACCAACCTGTTCCACTTCCTCATACCAGGCGTCGTCTTGGTCGTCGTTATTTTGATCATCTTGGTTAGGGTTAGGTTGCTTATTATCATCCTTATCGGGCGTAGAAGGAGAAGTTCTAACTGGCTTATTAAGCTTATTAATTTTTAGCTCTAGGATAGTGACTGAATGAGCGGGAAAATTGTATTTAAAACTAGAGCCAGCGTTATTGATGGATGACTCAGTAATTTTCACCTGATCCGATTCATTATTGTTCGAGTGAATTGAAGGGCCGTTCATGGTATAAACCTTAGCTTGTCCACCAATCGAAGCATTATCTATTTTAACGGTAGTGCTCATATCGGACACGGAGTGCTTGTTTACAACGGCCAAGTAGAGTGTTTTATCATCGCTACTCCGGCTAGCGTAGGAAGTTAGATAGGGAACATTGTTAAGATTAGGAACGTTGCCTTTGGCTGGCACCGAGAAAGTAGGCGAATTACTGACAGAGGCTGAGAGCGATTTATCACCAAAATGTTGACTATATAAGGAAGTTGCCAAAGCGGTTGGCTTTGGTCGGTAATCAGCCGTGTAAGAACCCCAGTGCCATTGGCTTTCGTTCATAAGAGCGTGGAACTGCATTAGTTTAACTCGTTTTTTGGTAGTAGCTTGGCCGAGAAGATCAGCCGTAGCTAGACCGTAGATCAAGTCAGTACCTTGATTGGCGTCACCAGTATTATACTCGGTCACTGCCAGCTCAATCCGGGACTCGTTTCCCGGGGCGTATTTTTTGATAGTATCATAAGCATTTTCCGCTACCCCTTTACCCTGGCCATAGTTATTTTTGTAATTATAACCAAAAGCGTAAGGACTAGCCAAGATGTGGTTATCGGATATACCGCTTTGAATCTGATAAGGATAATAATGAAAACTGATGAAATCGAAATAGGGCGCCGAACGTTTTATTACTTCCACATCCCAATCAGAAAATCCTAATAGTAAAGAAGCACCTATTTTAATATTAGGGTCAACGGCCTTCATTGCCTTAGAGAATTCCTTAATCTTTTGGGCGTACATCTTGTTATCAATATAAGAGTCACTCCAGGCCCAAATTTCGTTACCTAATTCCCAGTATTTAATATTTCGTTTTTCTTGAATATTCATCTTCTTCACCAACTCAGCAGCGGCTTGCGGAGAGGTATCACGCATATTAATAACCATCGTTGGCTGCATATTGCTGTCCTGGGCAAAGCGTAGTTGACCATCAAAATCGGCAATTCCCCAAGGGTTGTTTGATTCATAGGGTTGACGAGTAGGGGAGCGCCAGAGGAAACGATAGTTGTTTAAAGCGCCATTATAGCGAACAACTAAACCAATATATCCAGCATCGAAGGCATTACTAGTGGTAGATTTAATCTTGGCTTGAATTGTATAATCGCGCCAGTTGTGGTTGCCCGCTCTCTTTAAAGTTATACTTTCGCGGCCACTGTGATACATTTTACCGTTAGTGACTTTCCAGTCGCCTTGGCTATAAAAGCTAGGAAGATCACCATTATCCCACTGGCCAGAGTCACCAGAGAAGTAATCGGACAGAATAGTTTTACCTGAGCTGTCGGTAACTACTACGTTGTCAAAATATGTATTTTGGTTGTGGCTGGAAGTCAGACCAATTTCTCCTTGGCCGAATTTAGCATCATTAACATTAAAAATTTCTTTATTGTCGACGTAGACTCGCATATTACTGCCCCTAACCCTGATCTTGACTAAGTATTCTTTATTAGGGTCATAGGGCTTATTATCTGATGCTAACACCTTGTAGGCGCCATCTTCGACTTTAACTAGCATTCGAGCACCAGGATCGTACTCGTCCATCACGCGCAACGAATCTGCTTTATTTTTGGTGGCAGCTACCAAAGAGTCGTCATATTTGAAAGTTGACCCAACGCTGTATCCGTAGAGATCAGGAGAAATGTTATGTTGAGTATTATAGGCGTCGACATTAACTGTTGGCTTGTAAGTAACTCCAATCGTATCGATAATAAACAAAACGATAGCAATCACTAACAAAAGAGCTACTCCCTTAACAAAAAGAGGAACTTCTTTACCTATGAAGTAGTCAGGAAAACGACGTTTGTTTCGCGTAGAGCGAATTTTCATCTTGTCTTTCATTAGTTAAATTATATCGGTTTGCCCCAGAAAGTCCACCAAATCAGAGTAGTATAGCACCCGCCTTATATTATGTCAAGAGGTTTATATTGGGTAATCCCCATCAAATGGAACACACTAGAGTGACTTCTTAAGATAACTAAGGGG
>JABMPQ010000029.1 GCA_013202585.1 Parcubacteria group bacterium
GTATTTCATGAATGTTGCACTTTGAATTAGAACTTAAGCTTGACTATTTTTTATATTACCTTTATTTAAGCCAAAATACGGCTATCCCCACTTACACCTGCGCTAGCAACACCGTATAATTCTTCCCATAATGCTTGGCACATCGCGGACAAGTCGTATAGAAGAAATAGAGTTTTTTTGTCTTTTCACCCTGCTTTTGAACAAATTGCTCCATTTCGGTCACCCACTTTTTTATATCTTTATAGGAACCTTCGAATACCTTAGTAATAAAAGTACCTGATATTTTAACCATCTCAGAATCCGGCACTTCTCGGCTAACGTGAATATATAGTTCGCTGCTCCAAAGAGAGCATTCATTCGAAAGCATTAGCGGCTTCTCCGGCAAAGCGTCGGCCTTTTTTATTTTCTCCATATTTTTCACCATCACCTTCCCGAAATTCAACGGCATATGCATAAAACTCCGCACTCGATCTTTAACAAATAGCTTGTTCTCCCAAGTGATTTTTTTATTCTGCCATGGTTCCGGGTCAAATCTCAGGCAGCAACCAGTTTCGGAGTCTTCATAAAGTGTCTCGGGTTTCTTGTCTGCTTGTTCGTCTGTCATATTTTTAGATTAATTAACTTTCCTTTTGGTATTATACAGAATTATTTTAATAATAAAAACCGCTTTCGATTTTTAAAAATTGGGCTGAAATTATTTCCCCTTGACCAAACTTCGATTCACTGTTAGATTTTCATTTAATGCTCTTTTTATATCGCCCAACAGGAGAATATAGAAACAAGCCTGGGTTTGCTACTATTTTTTCCTGTTGGATAAAGGAAATGTGGATCGTCAACCAGATAGGAGGGACAAAGTGAAAAAGTTAGATCAGGAAGAGTTAGTCAAGGCAGAGCGGTACATCGATGGGCTGGAGGGTATCGGACCCGACGGCTTGGTGATACTGCACGATGATTTGCCTTTCAATTCAACGCCGGAGACGGTACAGGAGGCCTACGATGTCTCCTTCGAGACCAACAAGAGTGTCAGGGGTCAGAGACCAGTTCACGTCGTGTTCCGGAAAAGTCAGGTCAAGCTGGTCTATGCCAATAAAACCTACCACCAGCACTTCGAGGCTATCTGTCGAGTACTCCTCCGTCTGGCTCAGGATACCGGCAAGGTGACCTTCGTCCTGCGAGTGCTCAAAACTATCGTTGACAGGGTGACAGTGGCCGAGGACAAGAAGGCAGCCTGCCTGAAGGCACTGCCCGGCGACCTCTTCGGCATCGAGTGCTTCAAGAACAAGCCCGGTCAGTTGATCGCAGCCGTCAACGCCTTGGCCGCGGCTGGGGAGATCGACCTGGAAGAAGTAACTAGCTTCGCTGCTCTCTGCCACGACTGCCCCAAGCAGGTGATCAAGTACCTCAAGGTGATGGTGAAAGCTGCCTGTCGCCATGCCGACCTGATCAGGGAAGGAGGAAAGACGATGGTGATCGTGGCGCCGCCATTTGTCCCCGATGACGAGACCGAGGTTCCCACCCGTCCCGGGAGCTCTCTTGCGCCCGAGACACGGTCACAAGGAGTATTTGATCGTGACGATCAACACAGTCAGATACGAAGGACGCACCTCCTCGTCACTATCCTCCGTTCTCTCATGTAAAATAGCCTGAAGGCTATTACAAAATTCATGACCTTCGCACTGCCGGCTCTCTCGAGTAGGCAGTTTTTTTATACCAAAAACTACTAACACGATCGGCGACACTCCATAATCAAAAAAACAAGGTCGAAAACCTTGCTTTTTAAATCAAATTATCTTAGGCAGCTATTTTCTCGTAAATTTCAACTCTTTTTCTTAATTTTTTCTTGGCACTGTGTAATCTAGACTTAGCAGTACCGGGATTGATATCTAGCATTTTAGCAACTTCGTCAGGGCCATAACCATAAATAAGGCTCAGTATTAACACGTCGCGGTGTTCTTCTGGTAATTTCATTATCATTTGTTCTAATTCTTCTCTTTCCACCGGATCAGTAAGCTTATCTTTTGTAGTGCCCGGATCTATTGCATTTTTTATCTCGTCTCGTGAATCTTCGCCACCTGGCCGGTTGTCTCCTTGATAACGCCCCCTTCTCCCTCGGGTTTTACGATAATTGGAGCACGTATTAAAAGCAATACGGAAAAGCCAAGTGTCGAGTTTAGATTTCCCTTTAAATCTCTTTAGGCTCTGGAAAGCACTCATCATTATGTCTTGAACCATATCTTCCTGATAACTTTCCGGGACACCAGACCTAGCCGCTAAGCGAATAAGCTTCTCTCTATTCCCGGGACGAACAAGCTCATTTTGCAAGCGCTGAAGGCGAGCTGAATTTTCTTCTGGCGCTCGATCTTTTTTTACTGGTGGTTTACTTCTTTGTTCCGGAATGTCAGGCTCAGACATCATCTCGGCATGTGGTGGAGACATATGGGTTTCTAAACTTATAATTGATATAAACTTAATGGGGCTCAGCTTGGTTCATTTTATCACGGAATTGAGGGAGTGGACAAGGGTTGGGGGGAAGCTTTATTGTCAAATTTAGCTTAACTTTAACGTTTAAATAAAAAACCACTCAGTAAAGTGAGTGGGGAGCCGTGCCGTGCTGTGAGCAAGGCGGTGTTCGAAAGAAACTGATTGCTTCAAGGTGCTAGAGGTCAAAGAACTCATTGGCGCGGTAGAGAGTTTTGTTGCCCCCATCAGTCCCGCTCTACTGAATCAAACACCGAGTAAACAGGATCGGGTTGCTTAGGATGAACAAACTCTACGTAGGCAAGGGGTAATAACAACAGCCCGAACACGATGGCTACAGTATCGAACAATCCGAGGTTGAACCAAAATTGGGCTGGGGTTAGGTGGGGTAAATGTGGGTTGTCTAATGCATACTTAGACGGTCCAGAGGTAGCCATCCCATGGAAGACGTACCCCCAATGCACCGTGAGAGTTGTGAAGATAAGCAGTCTTATCGTTTTTGGCATTACCAGCCATAGCAAGATGATGCTCACGATGAAGGCAGGGACCACACCCATACGAAGACAAGTTAGTGCAAAAGACCAATCAGATGACATGACACCCTCCTCTGATATTAGTAAAGAACTCTTAGCGACATTATACAGGGTGAAAGTAGTTAGGAGAAGGTGGATATAGCGCGAGTGTGCTATAATTTACTAATCAGTATCCAGAAAGCATTTTAAAACAATCCCAATTCGGGTTCGCAATGGGAGGAGTCTGATGAAGAAGGCTAATGTTAAAATTTTCGCAGCATTTGGAGGCCTAGCACTGTTGGGTGCATTAACAATATTCGCCTTCATCTATCATGGAACCAAGGGAAAGAAAAGAGTCATTCCCGAGAAAGCCTGGATCAAGCCTGGTGTGTACGACATGATCAAGGAAGTACCCGTTACTCACTGGCGAGGAAGTCTTCTTTTTCAGATGCCGAGAAGTGATCGTGAGGCTCCCACTCTGATCGCTGTACCATCCTGTAGACGTAGAGTTGATGGTAGTCACACACTATACAAATGGTGGATACTTAACCCATATAAGGGAGAGGTACTCTCTTCAACGGGTGTGAATGTTCAGAAAAACGGTACACGTGTTTGGGTTTTCTCGCCGCCATCACTCCCACAGGGCAAGAAAAGAACCAGAAAGTACCTCGATCCCAACCAAGAGCCTGCTACCACAAGTGTTGAGATGCTTAGGATTGAAGTGATCAAAGGCGCGAATGGTTGGGCAGTACGCTCCATAGATAGGCTCAGGAAAAACAAAGATCCCTGGGTGACACAAGAGAACTACTTCTATGGCCAGTGGCTCACAGCGTATCAGGAGAAAGCTTCCAATGTGGGGGATTTGGAATGCCCTGATTATCGTTTTTTTAAGGGAACGTCTGGGCTACACTTGCAATATGGTAAATATCCACACCACTACGGTTTTTCGAGGGTATGCCACTAGCTCTTTAGCTGCCACACTCGGTGAGCAGTTTTTTATTTACGAAGTGAGTGAGTGAAAAGCAAAATCTTTTTGCTTTTCCGAGCGAACGAGTAAACAAAGATTCTTAATCTTTATTTACGCAGTGAATGAATACCAAACAAAAACTTATTTTTGTTTGGTTGAATGAGCAAGTAAACAAAGATTCTTAATCTTTATTTACGCAGTGAATGAGCAAAGAATAAAAACTTGTTTTTGTTCTTTCGAACGAACAAGTAATCAAAGGGCGAAGCCCTTTATTACCAAAAAAAGAGGCTCTCACCTCTTCTTAAATCAACTCTGTAAAATTTTATATCAACTATTTATTCTTTGTTCCATAAGGAGAACGGTTATGAGGTTCAAGGCTAATTTTCATGGCGGAAGCCTTAGACCTAACTGCATATTCCGTTCTTCCTAGCTTTAAACCAATTA
>JABMPQ010000030.1 GCA_013202585.1 Parcubacteria group bacterium
AGGGACTGTCACCAAATACGCTTTCGTCACGAAATTTTCATATTTTGAGGCAAATGTTTTAAATAATCTTTGCCTGCCCGCAACGCTTCGCGTAGCGAGGCGGGAGGGAGGTTTAGCTTAAGCTAAGCTGAAAAGATTTTTAGAAGATTTGACCAAAATAGGGAAATTGCAGTCGGAATGGTGTTTGGCGACAGTCCCCTTAGACAACAATAATATTCAAAAGTCAAATAAATCCCATTAAAAAACCTCAAGCAAGCGCCTGAGGTTAAAAACAAAGTCCAGAAAAATGATCAAAAAATCGTCAGTCATCTACCACTTAACCCAGAGTGATCCGTTCCGGCTCATGGTCTTGGTACCACTTTCACCCGTACAGCTCGCCAATCCCAGCCAACTGGTAACGTAGAATACTCCGGGAGCCGTACTGACCAGATAGACCGGAACAGCCACCTGATAACCACTCACCTGTTGGCAAATCGGCTGTGCTTTATCGTAGGCTTGGATATTAACGTCCGCCAGCTCAATCACCAAGCATTTGCCCAGCAGCTTGTCAGTTTCCCCAACTACCTGCTTGGGGACTGCCAGCTTGCACCCGTACAACCCGCCCAGGACGAACGAATTGACGTTCAGTCCCCCCGCATCGCAGTAGCGAAGTTTTTTCTGGCCAGCCACCGTCCACACCTTGTAAGCACACTTACCGTTGGGTAGAATACCGCCAGTTTTCACGCCACCATCTACCTGGGGAATAGTCAAATCTGGAAGCAAGTTGACATCGGGGATAGCCTTGATGTCAACCACACTGACATCCTGCCCACCTGACTGATCGCCAATCACTACCCCATCGAGATCACTAGCAGCATCGACAACGGGCCGGACATCTGGCAGCGGCTCCAAGTCCCACTTTTCCGCCTGGTCAGGCACCACTGAAGTGTCCAGATATTCCAGATTTCCCCGCGTACAAGCAGGCAACACCAGGCCAGATAAAACCAACCACAACGCGATTCGTTTCATTGTTCCTCCTCCGCAAAAATGACAGTTTTCTATAAATAACGAATGTTCTCTCTTGATTCTTGATATTTCATCATAACTTATATTAATAAAAAATCAACCAGCCCATCGCCCCTTGATTAGCTAAAATTGCCCTGATTATCCTTGACCAACTCCCCAACTTAGATTAAACTAGCTCTTGTAAGCTAAATAACACCAAAACAATTTACCGACAAAATTTTAACAATTTCAAGAAAAACAAACGCACGCGAATCAATCGTTGGATCCGTGTTCCCCAAGTACGCGTTATTATAGAAGATGGAGAACAACTGGGCATTTTGCCAACCAATCAGGCTTTAGCCAAAGCTGAAGAAGCTGGATTGGATCTAGTTGAAATATCCCCCAATGCTAAACCGCCAGTCTGTAAAATTATGGACTACGGTAAATTCAAATACCAGAAGGAAAAGAAAGAGCAGAAGCAAAAGAAAAAGCAGAAAAAAGTGGAAGTTAAGGGAGTCCGGATTTCGCTACGTATTAGCAAAAACGACTTGGGATTCAAGGCTAAACAAGCTGATAAGTTTCTCGGTGAAGGCAATAAGGTCAGAGTTGAACTTATTATGAGGGGGCGAGAAAATGCCCACCGTGACTTAGCCAGGCAAAAGCTTAAGGAATTTATGGAAATCGTAGAACATAAAGTGATAGTTGAGCAGGAGCCAAAGAAAGAGCGACTAGGATTGGCCATGATAATCGCTGAGGATAAAAGTGAAGCAAAAGTAGAAGATAAAAAACAAGAATAATTATATATTATGCCGAAGATTAAAACTCACAAAGCAACTGCTAAGAGAATAAGAGCGACTGGTTCAAAAAAGAACAAACAGCTTAAGCAGCGAGCTTCCACGCAAGGTCATTTTAATGCCCGCGATCGCGGTAAAGACACGCGTGCTAAACGTAAAGATAAAAGTATCCACAGCACTAATCAGAAACGAGTTAAGAGAGCCTTACCTTATTCGTAAACTAATTCACCATTTAATATTATGCCTAGAATTAAACGTGGCGTCACTGCCTCTAAAAGAAGAAAAAAAACGCTTAAGCGTACTAAAGGTTATCTTTTAGGTCGCAGCAAAAAGTATAAGCAAGCCAAAGAAGCCTTTTTGAAGGCCGGTCAGTATTCTTATCGTGACCGTAAAGCCAAAAAGCGTGATTTTCGCCGCCTGTGGATTACTCGTCTTAATGCGGCCGTGCGCGAGCATGATTTGTCTTACAGTAAATTTATCGCCGGTTTGAAAAAAGCTAAAATAGAAGTCGACCGGAAAATTCTGTCGGATATCGCTGTTAATAACCCGAAAACTTTTGCCCAGATTGTAGCGCAGGTAAAGAAATAATATGAAAGTAAAACAAATTTTCGAACTCGGTCTGAAAATGGGAATCGAGGCTGATCCACGCGGTGTTAAAGGTGTAAAAGAATATTTGGCTCAAACGAAAAAAGAGCATGCCGAGCTCAAGCCGAAAGACAAAAAATATTTCGACAAAAGTACCCTGACTAATCCCTATAACGATAGTGCGATCCACGTTGATGATGGTAAAACTCAGGTTAAACGGGCAATGGTGGGGATTGATATTGCTGAAGAAGAGATATTACTAGCTAGTCAGCTTAATGAACGAAGAAAGAAGATAGATCTAGTTATTTCACATCATCCTTGCGGTAAAAGTTTGGCTGACTTACATAGTACGATGGATATGTTGACTGATGTTTATGAAGGGATTGGCATGCCAGTCCACGTGGCCGAAAAAGTCAACGAGGAACGTATGAAAGAAGTGGGGCGCGGTGTTCATCCAATCAATCACTACAAGATCACCGACATAGCTAATTTATTGCAAATTAACCTGATCAATACTCACACTTTTACTGACAACATTGTCCAGAAATTTCTCACTGAATATCTCGCCAAAAAGAAACCAAAAACAATTAGTCAATTAGTCGATTGTTTACTAGAAATTCCCGAGTATCAGGAAGCGAAAAAGCGTGGAGCCGGGCCTAATATTTATGCTGGTGATCCTAAGAGACGGGTTGGTAAATATTTTGTTGATATGACCGGCGGCACCAGTCCTTCGGAGAAAATTTATAAGGAATTCTCTACTTACGGCATTAGTACAATCGTCGGTATGCACTTACACGAGGACTCCACCAAGAACGCCAGCAAACAAAATATCAACGTTGTCGTGGCCGGTCACATTGCTTCTGACTCGCTAGGGATGAATTTGTTTTTAGACGAACTAGAGAAAAAAGGGATTGAGATTGTGCCCTGTGGGGGGTTGATTCGGGTGAAGCGGTAAATATAATTACATACAACAATTAAAAAAGAGAGGTAGCAATTACCTCTCTTTTTCTTTTGGGCAAACTTGGTTTCTGCTAGTTTAACGCTTCCCAAGCAAAAGGAGTGACGCCTACTCCCGTCCAAACACAGCCTAGGAACTCCTTTGATCTGGTATTGAAATACATGTTTCCGGTATGATCCCCGTCACATGCATAGGGTTCTGTAGTTGCTTTATATAACATAATTGGAGCACCAAAGCTAATTTCATTGGTGAAGCCAACCGCATCAGAGCTCTGATGGATTTGACCTCCCCCGTATATGCTCAATACGTTAGTAGCACTCTCTATAGTCTCACCCTGATACAAAACGAAAAACATATCTGACATGTCAGTGCTATTGAAAACAAAACCCGAACTACTAGCTGCACTTCCCACTGCTCCAGCTGAGGCTGTAACTGGTTCTCCACCAACGGTTAATGTACCAGTAACCGTTACATCTCCGCCAGCTGTTACGTCTCCGCTAGTTGTTACGTTTCCGCCAGTCACTACATTACCGCCAAAGTAAGCATTATCAAACTGGTAAGATGAAGATCCTAGCGAATAAGTATCATCGACTGTAGGAATAATTGAGTCAGAAACTTTGAGAGCATTGTCACCACCAGCTTCGGTTCGATAAATAGTGCCATCAATTCTAACATCATCAGCAAAGGTAACCGGGACACTGCCTTCAGAGTCATTCACAATTGAGCCATTGAAGTATGTTACACCACCTGTACCATCAGTAGCGCCAATATGAACACCGGCTGGAAAAGAAATCGTGCCAGTAGCTTCAAGATCACCATTCACTTGTAGTTTTTCGTTGTAGGTAATGGTGGAAGCGGGTTGGATATTGTCGGCTGTGGCAGCAGAAGCTACTCCCGCTAGAGCCAACGTGCCTACCAAGGCCAGGCTCATAATTAATAGTTTTTTCATAGTTGTTTTGTTTAGTTATTTACTTAGTCAGTTATGAAGTGGTAACACTAACTATCTCAACCCACGATTCATCAATGCAGATATAAAGACCGCGTATATTAGTATGTAGCCCTGATGTCGAACCATAAGCTAACTCTCCACCCATTAAGCATGACCCCGAGGTTAAATTTCTCTCATTCAGACGTACTCCTTCAGTATAAACATAGCCATTTGATGCACCAACATCTCCATCGAGGAGGATATCGTCCGCAGTGAGATGTTGAAAATTTGCAATATTTGCTTGTATCCTAGCCCATTTATAATCATCGCTGCCAAGATTGTAATAGTTATTTTTAGAGGGAACAATATCATCCGATATTTTTATGGCGTTATTTCCCCCTACCTCTGTTCTATATATAGCTCCATCGACCCTCAAATCATCAGCGATTGTTACTGCATCGCCGGCATTGACAATAGAACCATTGAAATAAGTTACTCCGCCAGAGCCAGGTGTACCAATATGAACGCCAGTTTGTAGACGAGTGATACCACTGACATTTAATTCGCCGTTGATGGCAACATTTTCATTGTAAGTGGCGCCTGCTGGCTGAAGCTGATCAGCTGGAGTAGCAGCAGAGGCAGCTCCCACGAGAGCCAACGTGCCTACCAAAGCCAGGCTCATGATTAATAGTTTTTTCATGGTTGTTTTGTTTAGTTATTTAGTTAACTATAATATAAGATATTATACCCTTTTATTAACTTTTTACCTATCCCCCCCCCTCACTTATCCACAACTCCCTTTATTCTCCCACTTCTATCTTTCTGATATCTGTGTTGGAAGCTCCCAGACCTAAATTACGCATCAATTGAAAAGCGTCAGCTGGTCTCCCCATATAATACCTCTTCAAATTTACAGGAGATACATACCAAGCCTCCCCATTTGCTTCAGTTTGAATCAATATCTTACCAGCTACACGTTCGGCTAGACTACTATCAATAGCCCAAGAGGTGCCATAAACAGGAATTTTATCTAGGTTGGCATTGGTGATACCAAGTCCAGTATTTCTCATGATGTCAAAAGCATTATGCGGCCTACCTAAGTAGTACTTTTTCTTATCAGCTGGATTAACATACCACGCCTCGCCTTCCTCTTCTGTCTGGATCAATATTCTGCCTGATAATCGTTCGGTAAGAGCCGTGTCTGTAGTAGTTTTAGCAGCTTTTTCACGCTCAACTACTTCGGTGTAGTTTGACTGGATACTTGAATCTAAGCGCCATACTTCAGTTCCTGTCCAAGGGTTATATGTATCAACGTACAGTTTATTATTGAATGAAGTGATATTGCTAGGATAATAATTATTCTGATCACCAAAGCCATCCTGATTTATCTGGTCCCATATCTTGCCATCGCCTGAACTTAAGACTCTGGTATTGGTTTTATCGTCAGAGTCATAATTAGTACCACCAATAATCAAATGATTATCAAAAACTCCCATCGAAGAAACTAACGCCAAGTCATAGAGACCCAGTCCATCCCCCCCTACCTGTTCCCACATCGTCCCATCATTTGTACCATCCGTACGCCAAATTTCAGTACCCGTTCCATAGCCTGATCCGTTCCATTTATTAGTGGCGACATACAATTTACTTCTGTAAACAGTCATTTCATTAATTGTAACATTGTTATTGTCCCCAAATCCATCTGTGTTCACTTGCTGCCAAGTTGCTCCATCTTGAGACCGAAGAACTTTTAAAGCTTGACCAGCGCTCGTCGTTTCCGTTAATCCCGCATATAAATATCCATCGAATGTCGTTAAAGTGTGGCTAACACCTTGAGTGTAACCTAATCCGCCACTGTTAACTTGAGACCAAGTTATTCCATTACTTGTGCCCCAAATTTCTGAATAACCGTTGAAGCCATCGTAAACTAAAGCATATAATTTACCATCAAATACAACGGCGGCATCACTACTACCATTATGCACATCGCCAAACCCATTCGTATTTACCTGATGCCAAGTCGTCCCATTACTTGTACTCCAGATTTCAGTGCCATTAGGATTATCAGTCCCGGCATATAACTTATTCCCATAAACAGCCATAAAGGTAACCCTGCCATTATTACTATCCCCAAATCCATCAGTATTAGCCTGTGACCAGGTAGTTCCGTTGCTGGTACGCCAGACTTCGGCATCGCCTGCTTGTGAAGTCGTTCCCCCAATATCCTGGTAAGTCCCCGCATATAATTTCCCATCAAAAACAACCATCGATTCAGTGTCATAATTAGTACTTGCCCCAAAGCCATTCTGGTTCACTTGTGTCCAGTTGTAAGTTGCTGCCTGTGAATAGCCGACGACCAGAAATAGGCCGCAGAATAACACAACGAACAATAAAGTAGCTTTTCTCATGTTTTTGTTAGTTAGTTAATTGACTATATATAACATTATACCTCTTTCCCTACTTCCTGCCTATCCCCCCCCTCACTTATCCACATATCCGCTGCTCAATAAATATAAAACCCCGCTCACTGACTCTAGGCTGGCACAACCATTGGAGCTAACCAAAGCCATTCTAGAAGACAGTAAACGGAGCACCGGTGAACACCTCGATTAGGGACACCAGACGTAAAAAAGGGTACGCTATTAAATCCTCCCGCTACTCTATTGTAACACACTCAGCTCCCCCTACTCAAAATCCCCCACCGCCACATAAGTCCCGCCTCTGAAAGTAGCAGCGTAAGCAAAGAAGTCGTTAATAGGGGTGCCATTTAGTTCGAATGTCCTCACTTGCGGACCACCACCATAGTTGGGACCAGTGACTATTTCAGGGATGTTGTCGTTATCTATATCTCCAGTAGCGACATTGACACCTGTTTCTACACCGGCTCCATAGGCTCTAAAGGTAGAGAGGACTGTTTTAGCATTGTTGTACTTGTAGACCTTAACCCAGGTCTCTTCGTTAGTGAGTTGACCAGCTACTATTTCGTCTTTACCGTCATTATCGAAGTCAGCAGCGGCAACGCTTATTCCAGAGCGATTATCAGGATGGAAGGCAAAGAAAGTGATAGGTTTGATAGTGCCATCACCTTCAAAGACACGTATATGGGGGCCACCACCTTGACCCGCACCCGCTATTATCTCTTGTTCGCCATCAGCGTCTATATCACCGGTAGCGACGTTTACTCCACCGCGAAAGGCAGGATCATAGGCAAAGAAGCCATTAGTTAGTTTAGGGTTACCTTCTCCATCATATACTCTGATATGGGGACCACCACCATTACCTGCACCAGCTATTATCTCATCGATACCATCACCATCTAGGTCGCCAGCGGCTACATTAACGCCCCCTCGGAAAGACTCAGCGTAGGCGAAGAAGCCGGGATGATAGACATTACCTGCTTTGGTGAAGATACGGATGTGAGGACCACCGCCAGAGCCTGTTCCGGTTATTATCTCATCTATACCATCACCATTGACATCGCCAGTGGTTACTTTGACGCCGGAGCGGACATGGGAGTCGTAGGCGAAGAAGCCATTATGGGTAACAGCGCCTGACTCAGAAAAGAGACGAATCTGGGGACCACCACCGTAGCCAGCACCGGTGACTATTTTACCGGACCCGACCGAAGCTGAAGTAGTAGCGTAAGACTCTTCCCAATTACCCGCACTGTTTTGCGCCCGCACCTCGACTGTATGTGCTCCCCGATCTAGATTACTGGCCGTAAAAGTAAAATCTTCCGTCGGTTCGTTAAAAGCATCGTCGACTGCCGTTGCCCCTTGCCAAGTGCCATCATCTACTCGATATTGCACTGCCGAAATAACATTAACAGTGATATCAGTTCGCTCTGACACCGATCGTAAAGTGCCCGTGTAAGAATTTTCGTTAGCAACCTTATTAACATGTGTACTACCCGAAACACTAACTGAGCTACTGGAAACGGCCGAGGAAGAAGTTATCGAGGAATCGGGGAAAGTATCGACAATATCGTAAATACCGTCGCTGTCACTATCCCACAGACCTATCTGCCCATTAGCGTAATAATCGATGCTACGGTTGATATATGGGGTCACTCCACCACGCATAATACTAGCTTCATTGCTGGCGCAGGAACCGCCAGTAGAACTATACAGACTATTCTGATTGGGAGCGTTAAGGTATCCTAAGGTTTTTGTGCAAGGTTGGTAAGCAGCGTAATACTGATCCAAGGCATAGAAAATATGACCCGTTTCGTGCGCTACTACCGCATCCATATTAGAAATATTGTAGCCATTATTATCATAGGTTAAGACCATGAAAGGGCCACCGTAGTAAGCATAAGCAAATTTGCCATCATTGAATTGGCCATTAGAATCACTTTCACTATCTACCACAAAGATAGCAAAAGCCCAATCAGAACTATCTTGCTCCCGAATATCATTAAGATAAGCTCGCACCCGGTCAAAATAACTGCTATTGCTATAACCAAGGTTGCCCATAATTTCATTTATCCACAGATCTTGCCCGCCACTACTGGTCCAAGAAACTCGCTTGATAGGTTCATAGCCGGTCTGCGCTCGACTGTCAGTGCGACCATTAATAAAGTGGTAATTGAAAGACAAGTCAGCGGCTGTACCTCCAGTGTCTGACCAAAAATCCATCGCTGATTGAATCTCACCCCGCACGCGACTTTCTCGAGCGGCGTCCCAATTTTCTGACTGGGTATCAATTGAACCATCGCTCTCTACTAAAAATACACCTACCGAAACTTCGCCCAACATGAATTCAGAAGTGTCTTTGCTGCCAACTCCGTACGCTTCGGCCGATGCTGTACCTGCATTGCTTACACCCGGCTCCGTCAACGAATCACCTTCAATCGGACCCGGCTCCACGGCTGGGATTTCATTAACTTGCGTTTGGATATAATTCCAAGTGGCAGCTGCTTCGGCTACTCCTGCGCCAAATTGCTCGACTTCCACTTGATCCAAAGTATTATCCGTAATTAAAGCGACTTCACCGTTGACTCGTAAATCGTCAGCTATCTCTGGTTTCATAACGGCTACTCCAGCTTTACTATCAGCCAGTTCGTGCTTGAGTTGGCCACCGTTATTTTCTATTTTATCTTCTAGCGTCGCTAGATCGTCACCTTGGCTCACCAGAAAATATTCCTGGTTTTCGCTCTGTTGATCCGGAGCTTCTGAACCAACGACAAGTGTACCTAAGGCAAAAAAGCCTATCGTTAAGATGAATATTGTCGGCAAAATAACTCGGAATTTTGTGATTTTCATTTTTGTGTTTAATTTAAAGAAAAAACAGAACTATCAAAATAATTCCTATATATTATAACACATTGTGTTGATTCAAGAGATATCCCTTTAGAATTTAATGATTAAGCCACCTGAATCCGGAAACCCCTCCTTCTCCCTTTAAATAAAACAAAGAGAGCGATATAATTAAGGGTATTATCAACTAACCTTAAGACTATGCTCTCTTTGCAAGCACACCATATCATAGGTCTGTATGTGTG
>JABMPQ010000031.1 GCA_013202585.1 Parcubacteria group bacterium
ATTTTCTTTTTTCTTTTTCATCTTCATCTAAAGTTTCATCCCGCCCAATTGACTCTAACTCTTGCTCATAAAATTTTCGTCCTTCCTGAATAAATCTTTCATATCTTGCCTCCTGCTCAGCTAACTTTTGGGCTACTACTTCGTCTCCATGCTCACCAACCTTTTTCCTTACTAACTTTTTATAATCCCAATTGTCCTCTACTACATCTGCTGTCTTTACGCCCGCCTCTAATACCGCTCGAGTGATTTCCATCGCCGTTTGCACTTCATCTTCATTCGATACTACGCTACGAACTGCATCTTCCAGTTCTTTATTCTGCTCGGGTATTTTTATTGTTTCTTCTCCGGTCTCAATCATTACTAAATGTGGTAATTAAATCCTTGATTGCTGGCTTGCCGCCATATGGTTTGAAAAAAAGGCTAGTCAACTGCTCGACACCTTGCTTATCAAAAGATAGCAGCAACTGACAAATAAACTGCTTCAAAGCTTTCTCGATCTTTTCGGAGTCTTCTTCGTTATCAATAACTATTTTACAACGATAATAATCAGTTATTAACTCCTCGCGAATCTCGTCATTTAGAATTAACAATATGAATTTAGTCAGTGATTCTTCCCTAACAAAATCTTCTTTAATACCTGGCAAATCTCCAAATCCCAAATTCACTTCTGGCGCCTCAATAAAATCTTTTTTTTCTTGCTCGGTGGTAAAATCTTCTATATTTTTAAATATCGCCAGATAATATTCTAAGCAATAACTAATTCCCTCATTTTTGAAGAGATTTAGGTCTGTCTCTGATTGCCTATCCTCAGCTAGATTTTTCTTAATCGCCTGGCGTTTCTGGTCATAGCTGGCAAAAGTTTGCGTTCTTTTTAAGAACTTTTGCGCTAAACTTTGGAATATTTCTAATTCCCCGCTATTAATTTTGGTTAAAGTGAATATCTTTCCTAAACTAGCAAAGCCTTGGGCTAGTTCCAGCTCATTTATTTCTTCCTTTTTTAAAATATTAATAAAAGACTCCAGATCTTGAGCTGATTTGGTATCTTGATTGACTTTTTCAGCAATTTCTTCTAGCTGCAAACGAAAAGACTTTTGGGCTAGATAATAGTTATAAGACCAAAACGATGCTGGTAATTCACTAGCTTCCTGTAGAAATAAATTAAATTGATGGATTAGCATGGATTGGAGTAATACTCCTAAATGTATTATGTTAGGAATTTATTAAATTATAGCTGCTTTTACTTCATATGTCAATCTAAGCCCCTACCCACAACACTTCTTGTATTTCTTCCCGCTCCCACAGGGGCAAGGATCATTGCGACTTATTTTGTTGCTTTTCTCGGGCTGACTGCCACCGTCGCCTTTGGCTTCCTGAGTGCCGATTTTTTGCCCACTCTCACTGGCCTTCTCGATTACAGTCTTCTGTCCTTGAGTAGCCGGCGCGACACTTACTTTAAATACGGTCGAAGCCACCTGCTTTTGGATAGTATTGAGTAAATCTTGAAATAATTGAAAACCTTCCCGCTTGTATTCTACTAATGGATCCTTCTGGCCATAGCCCCGCAGGCCAATTCCCTCACGCAGATGGGTCATGGCATCTAAATGATCTACCCAGAGAGTGTCAACCGTGCGCAATAGCACCAGACGCTCAATCTGGCGCATAGCCGGTTCACCAACCTCTTGTTCTTTGTGGTCGTACGCCTTTTTGGCTAAATCCAAAAGATATTTAATAATTATGGTACGCGTCTTTGCGCCATTGCCCGCTTCACTGCGCTTACTAGCTAACTCTGTTAATTTAGCTCGTAAATCGAATGAGGTCGCCAAAATAGATCCAAAAGATTCGACGATTTCCTCGATATTCCAGTCGCTGTTGACCTTACCTTCTTCGGCCGTGTGATGAGAAATGATATCCTCTATTTCCTGCTCGATCATCTCTAGAATCATGTCTTTGAGCATCTTGGTTGCCTCTTTGACTTTCTTACCCTCCGCTTGCTGTTTAACTTGCTCCCAAGCTTCTAACACCTGCCGCCGCCGCTTATAAATCACTTCACGGTGCCGATTCATCACGTCATCGTACTCGAGAACATGCTTACGAGCATCAAAGTTATTGCCCTCTACCTTGGCCTGAGCCGACTCCAGTGAGCGGGAAATAATTTTATGCTCGATTGGTTGGTCTTCCGGTACTTTGAAAGTCGTCATAATTGCTTTCATCCGATCGGAACCAAACAGCCGCATCAAGTCATCCTCCATCGAAACATAAAATTGGGTAGAGCCGGGATCGCCCTGACGACCAGCTCGTCCCCGCAACTGGTTATCAATCCGTCGCGCTTCGTGCCGCTCAGTTCCTATTACACATAAACCACCTACTTCCTTGATCGCTTCAGCCTCCCGCGAATCGGGTGGATTACCGCCCAGAATAATATCAACGCCCCGACCAGCCATGTTGGTAGCGACCGTTACCGCTCCCTGGCGGCCGGCCTGAGCAATAATTGAACCTTCTTTTTCGTGCTGCTTGGCGTTAAGAAGCTCGTGAGTCACGCCCTCTTTTTTCAACAAATCACTTAACCGCTCATTTTTCTCGATCGAGACAGTACCAATTAGCACTGGCTGACCCTTTTCCTGCCGCGCCTTAGCTTCCTTAGCCACTGCCTTAAATTTACCTAGTTCTGATTTGTAGATTTTATCATTAAGATCCTGACGAACCATCGGCTTATGGGTGGGCATGATCAATGTTTCTAACTTATAGACATTGGCAAATTCCTCCGCGGAGGTGGCAGCTGTACCAGTCATGCCGGCTAGCTTCTTATACATACGAAAATAGTTCTGGAAAGTAACGGTGGCCATCGTGCGACTCTCACGCTGTACCTGAACGTTTTCCTTGGCCTCGATAGCCTGATGTAATCCTTCTGAATAGCGTCGGCCGGGCATCAGGCGACCCGTAAATTCATCAACAATGATTACCTCGTTGCTTTTGACCACATAATCCCGATCGCGTTGGAAAAGAGTGTTGGCTTTCAAAGCTTGCTCAATATGATGAACAGTTTCGATTCCTCTCTCTTCATAAATATTTTTCAACCCGAGCATCTTTTCGAGGTTGGCAATACCTTCCTCCGTCAGAGTGGTCGCCCGCATCTTTTCGTCAACGTTATAATCTGTATTTTCTTTTAGGCGCGGAACCAAACGAGAGAATTCGTGATATTTATCCGTTGATTCCTCAGCCGGGGCAGAAATTATTAGCGGAGTACGAGCCTCGTCGATCAAAATACTATCGATCTCATCCATAATAGCGTAGTGCAGCGGCCGCTGCACCATTTGGCCAAATTCGCCCACCATATTATCACGCAAATAATCAAAGCCATATTCGTTATTAGTGCCATAAGTGATATCAGCTTGGTAGGCTTCTTGACGTTTTACCGGGCGTAAATATTCATACTGAATCTCGAAGGCTCCCTTGTTATCCCGCTCCTGATCGGCTGGACTGCCCTCTTCCTTCTCGCCCTGATAGTTAGGGTCATATAAAAAGGCAGCATCGTGTTGAATACTACCCACCGTCAATCCTAAGAAATGATAAATCTGTCCCATCCAAGTAGCGTGCGCCCGAACCAAGTAATCGTTGACAGTGACTAAATGAGCTCCTTTGCCGGCCAACGCATTCAAATATAGTGGCAAAGTGGCTACTAACGTCTTACCCTCACCGGTGCGCATCTCGGCTATTTTACCTTGATGCAATATAATACCGCCAAGAAGCTGAACATCATAAGGCCGCATGCCAGTAGTACGCACTGAGACTTCTCGCACCACGGCAAAAGCAGCTGGCAAAATATCGTTGAGGGATTTCCCGTCGGCTAGCGCCTGCTTAAATTCTCGAGTTTTGTTTTTTAATTCCTCATCCGATAACTTCTTGATTTCCGGCTCTAGCTGATTAATCTCGTCAACAATCGGCTGCAACTTTTCCAGCGTCTTTTTATTCGGATCACCGAGGAATTTGGAGAATATGGACATTGAATAAGTTTATTGATTTAGACAATACCCCTATGATATTTAAAAAAGCTGGTCAAGTCAACCAGCGATTTCTAGGTAAAGCTGTCGGCTCGGTATGCCTCGAAAACACGTCGGCTTCTACCTCTTCCGCCCCTCCCGCCGTTGCTTTTCCCACTTACCTTTATATTTAGCTATTTCTTTTTTTAGCTTCGGGATCACCATGTCGATTGAAGCATGAATGTCAGTAGTCGCTTCGCTAGCCCGCAGCGAGCCCTTGGGCAAAATCACATCCACTTCAGCGACAAATTTATTACCTTTGCGTTGAGCAGTATACTCAGTTAGCTCTATTTTGGTCTCCTGAATATCGATATTCTTTAGATATTTTTCTAGCTTGCTGACTTTTTCCCGGGCGTAGGCTTCTAGCTCGGAGGTAAGTTTGACATTCTTGGTGTAGAAGATTATTTCCATAGTGATTTTTAATTAAACCTTAATTTAAGCTTATTATACCAAATATGGGAGGGGTTGACAATGATGATATACTCGCTATCATGTAGTGATTGTCGCACCCTGAAAAAGAATCAATAGACTCGGCACAAAAAGGAGCCAAGAAATTGAAAAACATCCTAATTGTTGACGAAAACCCAGACGTAAGAAGCTCTATGGCTAGACTCCTCGAAAGAACCTTCCGGGCGCATGTAGCAACTGCTGGCAGCGGCGAGGCAGTCCTCGAGCTTCTGAGGGATGGAGGCAGCCAGTCTTTCAATCTTATCATCAGTGACAACAAGATGGGAGGGATCAACGGGCCAGAGATGCTCGAGCAGCTCCGTCAGATGGGAATCCACCTTCCCTGTATTATGCAGTCCGGAGGCTGGGGGACGCAAGACCGCGTCAAGGCTGGTAATCTCGGTGCAATCTGCCTCGACAAGCCGGTTGACATGGGCACGCTCATGTTCATTATCAAGATGATTGTGGTCGGTATTGCCAAGACGACCTCGGCAAGAAAAAGGTCCACTGGCATCGCCATCAATAATGCCGGAGACACCCCGTGCATGATCCTCTCGTTCACGACTCCGACTGACGCCAGCCTTGTCATGAATTTTCTTGAGTCGGCTGGAATAAGGGTTGCTTCCGACACAGACGACCCAAAACCACGACTACCCGGGATAAAGGAGACGAGGTGGAAACAATGGTGGGAGCAATTCGGCGAGTCATCAAGTCCTAAGTCCTAGCTCTTTTCAGAACATCGAAAAGACCCCACTCCACCGGCCCCCTCGCCCGTGGAGTTTTTTTATTTGTGAAGTCCTGCCTGCCGGCAGGCAGGGAGTGAGATCCCGATCTAATCGGGACGAGCGAACGAGCAAACAAAAGGCGAAGCCTTTTATTAAAAAACACCAGCCCTGGCTGATGTCAAATTATTTGCGATGCCACTATATCTGATAAAAAATACCTCTATTAAAATCCCACCAACCTTATCTCCCGCTCCAATTTCACTCCATATTCATTCTCCACTTCTCTCTCTACTTCGTGCATTAGTTCTAGCACATCCGCCGCCCGCGCCTCACCAGTACTAACGATAAAATTAGCGTGCTGAGAAGAGACTTGCGCTCCACCGACTTTTTTCCCTTTAAATCCCAGACTATCAATTATTTTACCCATCGAAACCTTGCCGTATTTTTCAAATTTTTTGAGATGCTTAAGCTCTTCACTGTATCTGATATTTTTATAAATTGAGCCAGCGTTGGGATAACCCAGGGGATGTTTGCCACTGCGCTGCTTCACCACTTTGCCAAACCGCGATAATAAATTTCCTGCTTTTAGTTTTTTTAATTTTAGCTGTACCCGCAAAACAATATAATCACCATGCTTCAAAGCACTATCACGATAACTAAACCCCAATTCTGCTTGATTTAGCGTCTTTTTCCGTACCAACTTGTTAGTAATTACGAGAACTTCCACTTGCTTGACTACCTCGCCAATTGCTTTACCCCAAGCTCCGGCATTGCCAAAAATAGCTCCCCCGACTGTCCCCGGAATCCCTGATAGTGGTTCTAACCCACTTAAACCCTTCTTGAGAGTTTCGATTACTAGCATGTTAAGCCACATGCCAGCGTCGACAGTCACTAGGCTACCCTTGATCTCTAAATGCGAACTCTTGGTTTTAATTACTAGCCCTCTAAGTCCCTCGTCACTTACCAGTATATTGCTGCCTCCACCCAACATAAAAATGTCGATCTTCAATTTATAGGCTAATTTAACTGCTTTTACTATATTATCAGTATTCTCCGCTTCATAATAAAACTCGGCTGGTCCGCCAATTTTAAAAGTCGTGTGCTCGGTTAGGGGTTCATTACGCCGCACCTTATTATCTAGCTCCATTTGTAATTTTTCGTAGATTTTATCGCTGGTCATTCAACTAATTTATCCGCTACTTTAGTAATATCGCCCGCCCCCATAATCAGAACAACATCCCCCTTTTTAACATTTTCTCGTAAATAATCAACCAATTTTGCGTAATTGATATATTTAACGTTTTTGCTTTGATTGCCTATTTCCTCAGCTAAATCTCTAGCAGTTACTTTTATTTCTTCCTCTCGCCCCGCTACTCGATAAATATCAGTTACTATCACCTGGTCAGCATCAGTAAACGCCTCAGCAAAGTCATCGAACAACTCTTGTGTTCGCTGCTGGTGATGAGGTTGGAAAACAGCTACTAATCGCTTGTCCGAATATTTTCCCCGGGCGGCTTTCAGGGTAGCTTTAATTTCCGTCGGGTGATGAGCATAGTCATCGATCACCAGGGCGCCATTTACTTCTCCCTTTTGTTCGAAGCGGCGAACCGAGCCTTGATAGCCTTCTAAGCTTTCTTTGATAATCTTATCATCAATTCCTAGTGCTCGACCTACCTGCTGAGCGGCCAGAGCATCATAGAGAAAGTGCCGCCCCGGTAGCTTCAGCTTGAGATTCAAATCATTGGGTATATTTTCCACGTCCGCAATCACCTGTTCCGCCTTGCCAGCAAATTTGGTAAATGCCTCCTGAACATCCGCCAGATCCTGGTAGCAATCAGGGTGATCAAATTCGGTATTTAAAACCACGGCGATCTTAGGATAATAATTCAAAAAAGCGCGTCGATATTCATCCGCTTCAACTACTAAATACTTACTTTGACCCGAGCGGGCGTTGCCACCAAATTCCGACACATCTGAACCAACAATTACAGTCGGATCCAAGCCGGCCTTCTCCATCATCACTCCGATCATGGCAGTGGTAGTCGTTTTGCCATGCGTACCCGCCACCGCAATTGTATATTTCATTTTGGTCAAATACCCAACAAACTTAGGATAAGTCATAGTCAAAATACCCAACTTTTCCGCTTGTTCAAGCTCAGGATTGTCGGAAGGAGTAGCTACGGTATAGACCACCAGTTCAACCCCGGATTCGATGTTATCAGCTTCATGTTCACCAATCCTCACTGTAACCCCCAGATTCTCTAAATTATCAGTGACTTTTGATTGCTCTAAGTCTGAGCCGGACACCACAACGCCCTGCTCTTTTAGTAAGCGCGCCAAAGCTGACAGACCACTGCCACCGATGCCAATAAAATGTACCTTTTTAAAATTAGCAGTACTAGTCATGTTTATTTCCTCGAGCTAAAGCAATAATTTGATCCGCTAGTTTCTCGGCTGCCTCTCGATGTGCCAGCTTGGCCATTTTGCGTCCCAAATCTTGACGCCGGTCATCGTTAGCCAGAATATCATTAATCTCTTTCACCAGGCGCTCAGCTCCAACTTCACTGTCTGGTAAAACTGCTGCTGCTCCCGCTTCCCTAAAATATTTAGCGTTCACTTCCTGATGTTCACCTAAAACTTCCCGGCCAATCGGCACAATCAGGGCTGGCTTACCCCAAGCAGCGATTTCATTAAGCGTATTGATACCAGCGCGCGTAATAACCAGATCAGCTAAGGCCAAGGCGTCTCCCATGGCCTGTGCTGATAAAAAAGACTGCAAACTATAACCCTTTTGCTCCAACCCAGCTTCCTTGACCTGCCTCCGCACTGACTGATAATTATCCTGCCCACAGACATGTAGTACTTGATAATTTTCAAGTAGCCGTGGCAAAGTTTCAAGTAATACTTTATTGAGTTTCTGCGCACCCTGGCTACCACCAACTACTAAAATAACTGGTTTTTCGCCGGCAAGATTAAATTTTTCCCGGGCTCTGACCTTATTGCCAGCTAAAATCTCCGCCCGCAGCGGATTACCAGTCACCAGCACGCGGCGGCCAGAAAAATATTGCCCCGTCCGCGGAAAACTAACGGCTATTTTTCGCGCCAAACGAGCAATAATCTTATTGGCCAAGCCGGGAATAATATCTGATTCGTGAGTAATAATCGGCGCCCGCCACAACCAACCCGCTACTACTACCGGCACACTAACATAGCCGCCTTTGCTGAAAATAACATCCGGCCCAAACTTCCCAATTACAAAAAAGGACTGGATCATCCCTAGCGGTATTTTACAAACATCAATAATATTAAAAAACGAAAAATACCTTCTTAACTTGCCCGTTGCCACCGACTTAAAAGGAATTTTATTGGCTGCGGCCAGTTTGCCTTCTAAACCTCGTCGCGAACCTACCCACAGATACTGCGGCTCAGCTGGCAAAATATCATTTATGGCTTTCACCACTGCTAATACTGGCATAACATGACCACCGGTACCACCGCCCGTTAGTAAAATACGCATAGCTTATTTCTCCCTTTCCCCGCCAATATTCCGCCGTATCCGCCGATCAACTGAAAGACCTTGAGCTGTCTTGGTATATTGGGAGATATTAATCAAAATTCCTACCGCCGCCAGAGTAAACAGTAAGGCTGTTCCTCCATAACTGATAAACGGTAACGGAATACCCGTCAGCGGTACCAACGCCACCATGGCCGCTATGTTTATAAAAGCCTGAAAAGCAATCCAACTAATGATACCAACTGCGACTAGTTTACCAAAAAGATCCGGTGCTCTTTTGGCTAGTAGAAAACCACGGATAGCTAAAAACACAAAGGCGCCAATTAAAAATAATATCCTGATAAAACCTAACTCTTCCGCCATTACCGCAAAGATAGAGTCGCCAGTTGCTTCTGGGAGATAATTATACTTTTGAATGCTCTTACCTAACCCTCGACCGAATAATCCCCCCGAGCCGACTGCTAACAAAGCTTGGTTAATTTGATAACCAATTCCCTGTGGATCAAGCTCGGGGTTTAAAAAGACGGTAAAACGCGCCATCCGGTAAGGAGCAGCTTTAATCAATATCCAAAAGAGTACTACCCCGGCTCCACCAATGGCAGCTAAGTGACGCCAGCGTGCCCCAGCAATAAAATAAATCGCGATAGCAGAAACGATAATAACGGACATGGTACCAAGATCAGGCTGTAACATTATTAGAGACCCAATGATTCCTAAAACAGTGACGAAAGGCAAGAAGCCAAATTTCCAGTCCCGGATACCCTTTTGCCGTTTTTCCAGCCAGGTGGCTAAGTACAGGATAAATGTCAACTTAACAACTTCGGTTGGTTGCATCGTAGCTGCGCCTAACGATATCCATCTTCTCGCCCCACCATACTCCAAGCCAATACCCGGAATAAAAACTGCCAGTAAGAGTACCAAAGTTACCCCCAGCAAAATAGCGGCAAACTTCTTCCAAAAACGGTAATTAACGCGTGAAGTAATGATCATCGCTAGCAAACCAAACAGGACTCCGTAAAAAAGCTGATGCTTCAAATACTGGTAGTTATTGCCAAAATTCTCGTAAGACACCACGGCACTGGCGGAAGAAAGTATTACTAAACCAATCACCAACAAGACCATTACGGTAATAACTAGCCAATAATCCGGTTTGTGCTTTTTTTCAGCCATTTTAAGCTATTCTGGTTACTAATTCTTTAAACTGGTATCCTCGATCACGATAATCCCTAAACATACCAAAACTTTCGCAGCCAGGTGATAAGACTACCACGTCGCCCGGATCAGATGCGGTATAAGCATTGTTAACTGCTTCAGCCAAATCAGCGCATTGTTTTATCAACATGCGACTTATTCCTTGTTTAGCAAATTCCTGCCTGATCGCTTCCTCGATGCTCGACCCTTCTTCGCCTATCAACAATAATACCTTAATTTTGCTTTTAGCAACATCCTCAGCTAATTGCTGGTATTCGTCCGGCATTTTCGCCTGGCGGGAACCACCGGCAATTAGAATGAGAGGATTCTTAAATGACTTAATAGCTGCTCGCGTTCCGTCCGGATTACAGGACGATGAATCCTCATAATACTTTACTTTGTTTATCTCGCGAACAAACTCCAGGCGCGAAGGGAGGCCTTGGTAAGATGTCGTTATTTCTCTTATATGCTTAGTACTAGCTCCCAGTAGAAAAGTAGCCATGGCCGCTGCTAGTATATTACTAACGTTGTGTGGACCTGGCAACATTATATCATTAGTTGAACAAATCTTGTGTTCACTATTACCATCATTGATATAAATATTGCCCTGCTCAACATAGCATCCTTTAGTTAGCTCTTCGCGCTGACTAAATAAATATGAGTTCGCTTTACTCTTAGTCGTAAACTGGCGGGTTACTTCATTGTCGTGATTTAATACAGCAAAGTCCTGGTCGCTCTGATACTTCAGGATACTTTGTTTGGTAGCTATGTAATCAGCGTAATCCTTATGATCATCGAGATGGCTAGGAGAAACGTTGGTGATAACTGCCACCTGGGGAGATTTGCCCAAATCAATTTTAAGCTGTCGGTTACTCACCTCCATCACCATAATGTCCTTGCTGGTCATCTCAGCTATTTCTGATAGCACTTGAATATTTTGTCGGTCATTTCCGGTCAACCAGACCTTTGACCCTCCTTGACTTAGAATCTCGTAAATTAAGCGAGTGGTGGTTGATTTCCCGGAAGTGCCGGTCACGGCCACGATTGGGCAGGGACAAAGGGCAAAATAAAGCTTAGTAATGTTATAAAAAGGGGGTTTGTCGGCTAAAGCCAGTAGTTTCTTGTTTTCTTGGTAGCGAAACCAGGATTGGGGGACGAAAATGAGATCAGCCTGCTCGATATCCTTTAGATACTCGGCTTTAAAGTGAAATTTTACTGGTAGATTGGAGAGTTTTTCGTATAATTTGGCTTTTTCTGGCTCAGTGTAGGCATCATGGAAAGAATTAAAGCTTTCTTTAAAGTCCTTTTCCTGACAAAAATCGTGAGCGGTAATCTTCGCTTTTTCAAGATTATCAGTCAAAAATTCAGCCACGGCCGAACCTTCCGCGCCTGACACGCCAACGATATGGATATTCTTATTTTCGAAGTGGGATAGATTCATATTTATTGCGCTCGCCTTCCAATAACCGACAATATCGTACCTACATTTCCTCTCTTGCTATCCCGATAATACGACGGCAGCTTATATTCTTTACTACAACAAGTACATATTTTTGATGTTTCGATGTTTTCTGGCAATATCCCCACCTGCTCCAGCTGCAGCTCAACTGCTCGCCAGAGATCAAGATAAATCTTCTCGCCTTTCTTTTTTACTACTTGATCGCCAAATTCAGCGTTAAATTTAGCTACTCGATCATCCTTCGCCCGACTCACTTCATAGCAGCAAGAGCCAATGGAAGGTCCCAAATAAACAATAATATCCTCTGGCGCTGAGTCAAACTGCTTGATCATTTGTGCGACCATCTTACCCGCAATATCTTTAACCGTCCCTTGCCAGCCGGAATGAGCAATGCCAACTATTTTTTGCTGCGGGTCGTAAAAGGAAACCGGCACACAATCAGCCGTAAAAACTCCTAGATACACGTCAGAATCGGCCGTGATCAACCCGTCATTGTCCTTAATGGCTGTTTGTTTGCTAAATACACCCTGTCCCCTGTCTTCTTGGGTGACAACCGTAATATTGGCTGTATGCTGCTGATTTTGTAAAACAACCTGTTGCGGATCTATGTTAAAACTTTCGAGATACCTTCTTCTTTCCGTAACTGCCTTAGACGAATCATCCCGATATTCATACTGCAAACATCGCCCCTCATTATACTCAATCCCCTGAACCAGCCCAGAATACTCCGATAGTTTTATAGAATATATCTTCATCTCAATCCATTATTTTGCGGTTCGCCATGACCGCTGTAGCGAACCTGTCTGCCGACAGGCAGGCCCAGTCTTACAGGTGAGCGCAGCGGTTATGACAAACCGCAAAACACCCCTACACCAGTCCAAATAATTTTCCAATAAACAAAAAATAAATAACCAAATACAACGCCCCTTCCCAGCCATAGATTTTTTGAGAAATCCCGGAAACCACGTACAGTATTGTGGCAGCCACCATAAAAGGAATAGCAATTAAAAATGTCTCGCCCGAAACGTCCAGAGTAGAAATCAGTCCGGGGATTCCGATAACCATAGCAATGTTGAAAATATTAGAACCGAAGACATTACCTAAAGCCATTTCGTAATTACCTTTACGCGCGGCGCTTATCGAAACTAGTACCTCTGGTAAGGAAGTACCCAACGCTATGGCTGATAAAGCAATCACCGATGAATTTATTTTCAAGATTTCCGAAATATTTAAAACAGAATCGATCGAATATTTGGCTCCTAAGTAAACTCCGAGACCACCTAGGGCTATCATGGCGACCATTTTAAATGATACTTTACCTTTTTTGCTACTACTTTCCTCGCCCTTACTACGCGAATAAACAGAATATAGGATATAAACTAAATAACTCGCTATTAGAAAAAGACTTTCGACAAAAGTGACTTGTTTATCCCATAACACAAACCCGGCTAAAAACGTCACTGCCAACAAGAGAGGCGCGTCCAGATTAATTAAACTCCTTTTTACCACCATCTTCCTGGTAAGTACGGCTGTTAGACCAACCACTAACAAAATATTAGCGATATTCGAACCAACGGCGTTGCCAGCTACTATTTCGGTCGATCCTTTAAAAACAGCTATCAGACTGGTAGCCAGCTCCGGTAAAGAAGTGCCAATGCTGATAATTGTTACGCCGATAATGAACTGAGGAATACCAAGCGCTGACCCTAGCTTTTCACTGTACTTAGTGAAATAACTGGCTGCCTTTACTAGCACGGCCAAACTGACTACAAAGATAGCGATCCAAAAAAGTAAATCTAGCATAATAATATTGTAAATTATTTAAGTTACTTCAGCTGATTTAACGGAAATATTTTTCCCCAGTATTTTATGGCTAATATTTAAAAACTGGTCGGAAACATCACTAGCATAAAACTCGTGTTGCTGTCCATTCTTAGTGAGCTTAGCAACTACGGTTGGATTTTTTTGCAAATATTCCTTGATCTGAATAGCTACTTCCTGAGCTGGATCAACAACCTTGACGCTCTTACCCGCTATTTCCGTTATTATTTTGGCTAATAAGGGATAATGAGTACAAGCTAGTACTAACGTATCAATCTTGTTTTTCTTCAAAGATTTTAAATAATAGCGGACGATGCGACGTGTTTCTTGCCGCTTAAGCCAGCCTTCTTCTACTAGGGGGACCAATAGAGGGCAAGCTTGATAAAATACTTTGGTTTGGGGGTCGATTTTTTTCAAATAACGCTCGTGGACTTCGCTTTTGACAGTCGCTTCAGTGCCAATTATGCCGATTCTCTTGCTCCTAGTTACTTTAAGGGCTTGATCAAGTCCCGGTTGAACAACATCGAATATTTTAGTCTGGGGGAATTTTTCCCGCAAATAATCAGCAGCTACAGCCGAAGCAGTGTGACAAGCAATAACAATTATTTCAGCGTTTTTCTCTAATAAAAACTCCGTATCTTGTAGAGAATACTTTTTGATAATAGCTTCGCTCCGACTACCATAAGGAATGCGGGCCGTATCACCAAAGTAAATTATTTTGTACTGGGGTAAAGCTTGGATCACCTGTTTGACAACCGTCAGACCGCCCACCCCCGAATCAAAAATTCCAATCATAAATTTAACCTCCTCCAATTAACCCCACTACCATCCCTAGCACGGCTGACACCACAGCAATAATCCAAAAGCGCATCGTTACTTTGGTCTCCGGCCACCCCTTGGCTTCAAAGTGATGATGAATCGGGGTACTTAAAAATATTTTCTTGCCCGTTAATTTCTTGTACGGAATTTGCACCAGAACCGAAAGTGATTCAATGACCAGCGGTAGAGCTATGAGAGGCAAGACTAAAGCCGTGTTGGTCAGCATGGCGACAATACCAAGGGTAGTTCCCAGCGACATTGCTCCCGTATCACCCATGAAAAAACGCGCCGGATAAATATTGAACCATAAGAAAGCTAGTAACGCCCCCACAATTACCCCGCAGAAAGCAGCTAGTTCTATTTTGCCCTGCATGAAGGAAATCACCGCATACGCCCCAAAACAACTCAACAAAATCCCGCCCGCGAGACCAGCAAGCCCCTCCGCTTCGG
>JABMPQ010000032.1 GCA_013202585.1 Parcubacteria group bacterium
CACATACAGACCTATGATATGGTGTGCTTGCAAAGAGAGCATAGTCTTAAGGTTAGTTGATAATACCCTTAATTATATCGCTCTCTTTGTTTTATTTAAAGGGAGAAGGAGGGGTTTCCGGATTCAGGTTCTTTGGTTATCGCTCTAACTGATTTTTCATTCCTTAGTCCCACCTCTATTATCTGTCTCTCAAAGAATGTTATCCTTTGCATATTTGGCATCTATTCACTTTAATCCAGCCAATTATGCTCAAGTACTATAGGTGGGGCAATAGGTTTTGAATGCGGCGTACCCTCTTTTTTTATTCTCATTTTCTTTACATATGCTACTATTACTGCAAATATAAAATAAAGTTGCGTGTTCAAAATGCGCAGAAAGGAAACCTATGATACTCACCCTCATTGTTATTGTTCTGCTGGTATTTGGCGGTGGAATTATTCTCTGGTTGGTTGCTACCTACAACGGACTAATTAAAATGCGTAACCGAGTCCAGGAAGCCTGGTCTGATATCGATGTCCAGCTTAAACGACGGTATAACCTGATCCCGAATTTGATAGAGACAGTTAAAGGTTATGCCAAGCACGAAGAAGGAGTCTTTACTAAAGTAACTGAGGCTCGGGCTAAGGCAATTAGTGCCCAAAAAGAAGGCGGCGCCAAAGCAACGGCCGAAGCTGACAATATGTTATCTGGTGCTTTGAAATCTCTCTTTGCTGTCACGGAAAATTATCCTGACCTAAAAGCCAATCAGAATTTCCTCGAATTACAACGTGAACTATCTGACACAGAAAACAAAGTTCAAGCCTCTCGTCGTTTCTATAATGGCAACACTCGCGACTTCAACACCAAACAACAGCAATTTCCTACCAACTTGTTAGCTTCCATTTTCGGTTTCAAGCCAGCTGAATTCTTCGAAGTAGAAGGTGAAGAAGAAAGAAAGGCTCCTCAGGTAAAATTCTAATTTGTGGCTACATTATACACCCACAAAGACTCTAATATCCGCAAAACTTATCTTCTTGTCACTCTTTTTTTTCTGTTTGTGATTGCGGTCGGGTTCGTTTTCAGCTACGCGATGAACAGTCGAGGAATTTTGTTTTTGGCGGTAATTATTAGTATCGTGATGAGCTTCGGTAGCTATTGGTGGAGTGACAAGATTGTACTGTTCATGAATAAGGCTCACGCACTTGATCCAGAGCAGAATAAAGAAACATATCGACTAGTGGAGAATCTTTGTATTACTGCCGGACTGCCAGTACCGAAGATCTATATTATCGAGACAGCTTCCCTCAACGCTTTTGCTACCGGACGTAATCCAGAACATGCCGTAATAGTGTTGACGACCGGTCTGATTGACAAACTAGAAAAAACCGAACTAGAAGGAGTGGTTGCGCACGAACTTTCTCACATTGGCAACCGCGATATTTTACTGGGCATGGTAGCAGTGGTGTTAGCTGGCTTTGTTTCCATTATGGCTGATATATTCTTGCGTTGGAGTTTTTTTGGTCGGGGGCGAAAGGATAGCAATGGTGGACAATTAGGTTATATTATTACAATAGTGGCGCTGGCTTTTTCTATCTTGGCTCCGATTGCTGCTCTAGCGATTAAACTAGCTATTTCCCGCAAGCGCGAGTTTCTGGCTGATGCGGATGGAGCCTTGCTTACCCGTTATCCAGAGGGACTGGCTAGTGCCTTAGAAAAAATATCGAGTGATCCGAATCCTTTGCCAGCCGTTAATAAAACCACGGCCCACCTTTTCATTGATGATCCGTTGAAGAAGAAAAAGGTTGGAATTTTTACCAAGCTGTTTAGGACTCATCCCCCAGTAACGGAGAGAATTGCGGCTTTGCGCGGCGAAATAAAGGATCCCAAATCAAACATAAGTTAGATCACCTGCCCGCAAAAGCTACGCCTTAGCGTTGCTGGCGGGCGAATAGCACTTGCAATGTTAGTGATATCCGTGAATTAATTAGTGTCTGATTAGTGAAATAAACATGAAACTTACTTTCCACGGTGGTGCTCAAGTGGTTACGGGCGCTTGCTACTTGTTAGAAACCAAAGAAGCTAAGATCTTAGTCGATTGCGGTCTTTTTCAGGGAAAACGGGAATGGCGCCAGTTAAATTACGAAGATTTCCCTTTTGATCCAGCGGAAATAGATTTTGTTTTGCTTACCCACTCGCACATGGATCATATCGGGCGAGTGCCGAAGCTAGTCAAAGATGGCTTTAAGGGCAAAATCATCACTACAAATCCCTCCCGCGATTTCTCTCATTTATTTTTATTGGACAGTGCCCATCTGCAGGAAGAGGAGGCACGTGAAGTTCGTCGAGATCCTCTTTATGGCGAAGCTGATGTGGAAGCCAGTATGAAATTTTTTCAGGGAGTTGACTATGGTGGCAAAATTGAGCTAACTCCAAATGTTAAATGTCGTTTCACGGACGCTGGTCATATTCTCGGCTCAGCTATCATTGAAATTTGGGCGGGCGGTAAAAAAATAGTATTCACTGGTGACCTAGGTAACCCTCCGGTGCCTCTATTGAAAGCCACTGAATTGGTTGATAAAGCTGATTATGTTATTATTGAGTCAGCTTATGGTAATCGCAATCACGAAACATTCGAAGAAAGGAAAAATATACTCGAGGATGCGATTGAAGAAGTGGTGGCCAATAAAGGCGTTCTGATGATTCCCGCTTTTGCCATGGAGCGGACGCAAGAAGTTTTATACGAGCTAAATGAGCTGGTAGAGAAAAGTCGCGTGCCGAAAATCCCTATTTTTGTTGACAGCCCCTTGGCAATTAAGGCTACCGCCGTTTATCGCCGCTACGAAAATTATTTTAATCAGGAAGCTACTCATCTTATCGATTCTGGCGATGATATTTTTAAATTTCCCGGGTTAGAGATGACTGTTAGTGGTCAAGAGTCGCGTAAAATTAACAATATACCTAAGCCGAAAATAATTATTGCTGGCAGTGGGATGTCTACCGGCGGTCGCATCCTATTTCACGAAAAGCTTTATTTGCCCGATCCTAATAACAAGCTATTAATTGTCGGTTACCAAGTGAAGGGAACCCTAGGGAGAAGGTTACTGGAAGGAGAAAAAGAAGTGATGATTAAAAATGAAAAAGTATCGGTAAAGGCCAAGATACAAGCAGTCGGAGGCTATTCCGCTCACGCTGACCAGCAAAAGCTGGTGCATTGGCTTGATCACTTAAAGAAACCAGTACAGCAGGTATTTGTGGTGCAGGGCGAGGATGGACCGGCTCACGCCTTAGCGCAGAAGGTTAATGATGAATTAGGGATGAAAGCGACAGTGCCGAAGCTAGGAGAAGAAGTCGAATTATAAATTACTAATAAAACATGTCTGACAAAATCGAAAAATCCTATCTCAAATACAAAATTTGCGTTTCGGGAGCAGCCACGACTAAGCATTGTGCTGATGCAACCCTGACCAAAGCCAAAGAATTAGGCCGAGAAATAGTGCGTCAAGATGGGGTACTAGTTACGGGAGCGACCACGGGCGTACCTTATTGGAGTGCGATTGGCGCCAAAGAAGAAGATGGGATCAGTATCGGCATTTCTCCGGCTGCTTCGGAAATAGCTCATATCAAAAAATATCGCCTGCCGACTGACTATTTTGACCTTATTATGTATACTGGCTTTGAATATGCTGGACGTAATTTATTGCTCACCCGTTCTTCTGACGCGGTGATTATAGTTTGCGGGCGGATTGGTACTCTCAACGAATTCACCATTGCGTTTGAAGATAAAAAACCGATTGGAGTATTGACGGGCACGGGGGGCACGGCAGACAAAATTGAGAAGATTGTGGCCGAGTCACACCGCGGACCAGGCAAAATTGTCTATGAGTCAGACCCTAAGACCCTGGTGAAAAAATTAGTGAAGCTAATTGACAAGGAAAAGGCGGGAAAAGCAAAATAATTTGTTCGCGCAGTTTTGTCTGTTAGCCGCCGAACGAACAAGTAAACAGAGGCTAAAAATTTTAAATAAAAACTAACAAAAAAACATGCCAGAAAACAAACAGGCAAAAATCGCTCTACTGATGGTTTTGGGAATTTTTGTGGTAGCCGTCGCTATTTGTGCTACCATCTATTATTGGCAAGATTCGGAGTCAGCGAGCACACTAGGCGACGAGACACAGCTAACTACTCACGACAGCTCTCAGTATAGCTACAAATTTCAGTACGACTCCAGAGTGTATAAAGTTAGTGAGTCAAAAAGTAAGGGCGGGGCAATTGGCGCAGAAAGTGATCTAGCGACCTTGGAGGCAAAGCGGAATAATGGCACATGCCCTAAGACGGTAACAGTTTTTATTAGTACTGCTACTTTGGAAGATGAACTGAAGGATCTTGACTTAAGGATCGAAGGCGAAAACAGCGAAATGGCAATTAGCGGAGCTGCGGCAACTAAGAGGGTAGGGACTTTAACAGAAAATCAACCAGCTTGTGGCAGTGAAGTGACAGAAGTCGTTTTCAGTCATCAAGATAAAACTTTTGTGGTTAAAGCGGATAAAGATTCAACTGATTTGTTGGATGAGGTTTTGGCTTCGTTGAAGCTTTATTAACATCCGATCTATCGAAAAAATAAACTTCTAAAATGTTAGTAGGGATAATTTCCGACACTCACGACAACGTCAAAAATCTGCAAAAAGCGATCAAAATCTTCAATGAAAAAGAAGTTGATTTAGTTATTCACTGCGGTGATTGGTGCGCTCCCTTCGTACTAGATTTTATAGCGGACTTGAAATGCAAAATAGTCTCGGTGTTTGGCAATAACGAGGGAGATATCTTTCGTTTTTTGGAGAGGCAAAATACAGGAGACTTCAACGTGGAATTCCACCGCGATTGTGTGGAGCTTGAGCTTGGCAATAAAAAAACCATTGCCCACCATGGCAGTTCAGAGCAGATTACCGCTGCACTGATAGAATCGCAGAAATACGATGTAGTGTTTTCTGGTCATACTCATGAAGCAGGGGTGGAAAAAATAAAAGAGACTCTACATGTCAATCCTGGTTCTACTTGTGGTTATTCCCGAAACAACATCGATAGCGATGTAACAGTGGCTGTTTATAATTCTGAGACAAATGAAGCAGAAATAGTCTCTGTCTAAGGTTTAGGACTCTTTATAAAATGAAAATCATCTCCAAAATTGTTATTTTAGTTGTTTGCCTGGCTCCCTTCTTGCTGCTGGGCTTAGTTTATCTATTAGCTCCCAACCGTTACAACATCCTCATTGTTGGCTCTGACCAGCGAGGTGAGGAACGGGCGCGCTCTGATGTCTTGATGGTTTTTTCTGTCCCCAAGAGCCCTACCAAGCCGACCAGTTTAATTACTATCCCACGTGACAGTCGAGTAGATATCCCTGGTTACGGCTTGGACAAAATCACCCATGCTTACGTTTATGGCGATCTTACTGAGAGTTCGGAGATCGGGAACATAGATTTGACTGAACAGACCGTAGAAAACTTACTCGACATTAAAATCCACGGCACCGTCGAGTTCACTTTTGAAAGTTTCCAGGAGATAGTTGATTTGATAGGTGGCGTGTGGACGGAAGATGGTCATTATGATGGCGAGAAGGCTTTAGCGATGGTGCGCGATCGTTATCGAGCGGGCGGCGATTTTGCCCGCACAGCTGATCAACGCGATGTTTTTAAATCAGTTCTAACTAAAGTAAAGAATAAAGACACGGCCGTGGAAGTTTACAGTCACTTGAAAGAAAGTAGTAAAGCGGAGATCAATATAGATACTACACGGGCGGGTATGTTTGGAGTAGCTACTTATATCAGACGGTTTGGTCGATTGAGTTTGGGAGAAATAAAAACAGACTTTATTCCCGGCCAAGGAGAGAGTCTATATTCAGAAAAATTTGGGGCGAAGCTATATTTTTGGGTTATTGATGAAGAGGGGAAGGAAAAATTAATAGCCGAGACTCTGCAATAATCTAATGCAAACAATAATTAGCAAAAAATGAAAAAGTTTTTTTTACTATCGATAACATTATTTTTTCTAGTTTTTTTGACTGTAGGTGCGGAAGCAGCTGACTCTGCATCTCCGACAGACAGTATCCACCAACTAGAAGCAGAAAAGCATAAAGATTATAAATCGAATCCTGATCGTCAAGCAGCCGTCGGCGGTGAAATAACCCCCTTAGCTCAGCAATCGGCCGTAACAATCAATAAAGACGTTTTTGGCTTTCATCCTTACTGGGGCGATTCTTACGAGAATTATCGCTATGATTTATTGAGTCATATCGCTTACTTTGGCGCTAAGATTGAAACTAACGGTGATATCACCGATACTCACGATTGGCCCTATCATGGATTAGTTAACAAAGCTCACCAAAATGGAGTGAAGGTTGTCTTGGTGGCGCGCAATTTTACTAGCAGCGAAGTTTCAGCTTTATTAAGTAGCGCAACTGCCCGCAACCGAGCGATCGATAACCTAGTGACCGAGGTACAAAAAGGCGGAGGCGACGGAGTTAATATCGATTTCGAATATGTGCTCGAGCCACAACGTGAAAACTTGGTCACTTTCATGACAGATCTAACCAACACCTTTCACCGGCAAATTCCGGGCTCGCATGTTTCAATTGATATGCCAGCGGTGGATTGGTGGGGCTCATATGACCTGGAGCGGTTAGGTGAAGCCACCGATGCCTTGATGATTATGGGTTACGATTATCATTATTCCGGATCAGCTGAGGCCGGGCCAGTGGCTCCTTTGGTGACCAATGGCAAGTGGAGCAGCAGCCGCTATAATGTTTCTAACACGATTTCCACTTATTTAGAAGAAGTCGATTCCGATAAAATCCTTCTAGGCGTCCCTTACTATGGATATGATTGGGAAGTAAGCGGCACTAGTGTGCCTGCCAGCACTACCAGTCGCGGCTCAGCTAAGTCGTACGCGACCATTGTTCCAGAAGTAGCTCGCTACGGTCGCCAGTGGGATAGTGATTCTTCTACGCCTTTTTATCAATATGGTCGTTATAACCAAGTTTGGTATGACGACGCTGATAGCTTGGGACGTAAATATGATCTGGTTGTAGCTAACGATTTGGCGGGCATAGGTATCTGGGCTTTGGGCTATGATGGTTCGCGGACGGAGCTGTGGGGCAAAATGGAAGAGAAATTTTCGGCGCGGACGGATGAAGTGGTTAATGATTATCTTTCCGTTGTCACTGCGGCCGGCCGAGGAGGCGGTCCTCACGTGCGAGCTTTCGATTTAGAAGGGGAAGCGAGGGCTAACCCCAATAAACTTTTCCCCTATCCAGAAAATTTTAATGGCGGTATTAATGTAGCCACTGGTGATATTGATGGGGATGGTGAAGATGAGATTATCACTGCTCCTAAAGCGGGTGGCGGACCCCAGGTACGAGTATTTGAGGCCGATGGCACCCCCCGGGGGATCGAAATTTGGCCTTTTCATGCCGATTCGCGCACCGGGATCAATGTGGCTGCTGGCGATGTTGACGGTGATGGCAAAGACGAGATCGCGGTGGCGCAGGAGCAGGATGGCCATGCTTGGGTTAAGGTCTATAAATACACCAGTTCAAAGACAGTTCTGGGTGAATGGAATGCTTTTGGCGATACTGAGTGTGGAGCCTCAGTGGCGATGGGCGATATTGATTATGATGGTAAAGCGGAAGTAATAGTGGGGGCTGGTCCGGGCGGCGGTCCTCATATTAGAGTTTACGAAGCTAACGGCACTCGCAAAGCTATTCAGTTTTTCGCCTTTCACCCTGACTACCGGGGAGGTATAGATGTGGCTACGGGCGATATCGATAATGATGGCAAAGATGATATTGGAGTGTGCCAGGAACAAGAACAATCTTGGTGTAAAGTCTATCGTTACAATAGTAACCAAACCCTCTACGCGGAATGGAGAGCCTACGCCGATTTTACCGTCGGCGCTAATATAGATATGGCCGATATTGATGGCGATGGCCTGGCGGAAGTGGTTACTGGTTCTGGTTATACTGGCGGTCCACAAGTACGAGCCTTTGAATATGATGGCACCGCTTTTACTAGTACAAATTTCTTTGCCTACGATAGTGCTTTTCGTGGTGGGGTAGATGTGGCGGTAGGGTATTGGGAGTAATATTAAAACAAGGCCACCTTAGGGTTCCGCAAGGATCTCCTAAGGCGGCTTTTTTATTTCCCTTGATTTTTAATAATAATAGAGTTACCATCGAACATTCACCAAAATCGAAGGCACATTAAAAAAGGAGGTTCTCTTGTTAGAAGAAGGTAGTCACTACATTATTTGCGTGCGTTGGCGGCGGCTGGTTCAGGAGATGCAAAACATAAGGATAGGGGATGACGGGGCAATAAGCGACAAGGAAAGTGGACGTAAGCTGATTGAACTACTGAAAGGTGTTGGGTATATTTGCGTTCCATCAGGGCAGATAGTTGCCGAGAATGAGCAACCCGTTCCTTACCAAGTCATATGTATTTGCCAAGGAGCCCGGCTTGCCTTGGTGGGTAGCAAGAAGCAGCTGGTTGCGGAAGTTGGCCGACTACCAGGATTGTTCCATTATCAAGGCGTTAACTCAGCCCTAATCGCTGCTCCTAAAACTGTTTGGATCCAGGCTTGCTTTCCCGGAGCCACCATTTCCTCGCTAAAAAAGAACATGGCGGTAGTGATCAGAATGAATGGTGATGGTGCGCCTACTTCTCAAGACATCGAAGTTATCGAGTAGATGCCGACAACAAAAACGTTGTTGGCTTTTTTTATTTGCGAAGTGAGTGAGCAAAGAGCAAAAACTTGTTTTTGCTCTTTCAAGCGAACGAGCAAACAAAGGGCGCAGCCCTTTATTTGCGAAGTCCTTTACCCCTCTTTCTTATACTCTTCCCCAGCTGCCCAAGCTAACTCAAATAGCGAGCGGAAAGAGTCAGCGATGTCTTTGTTCTCAATCACTAGCGCGAAGAGATTTTCCCGCAAAGAAAACATGGCTACAGTATCACCATAAATTGAGCAATCCATAGTAAAATTAATGTTCGGTGGCATGAAGCGGATAAGATGATTATCTTTGAGAGTCCGGCGAGCATATTTTAGCCCCTCCGGATCTTTGGTCAGTAAATCTCTGACGAATGCTTGTTTTTTGCCAGCGACCATCGTGGTTGCTTTCTCAACGATTTTAGGGAAGAGGGGCTCAACCCCTTTTACAGTTCCAATTATATCAATTTTGTTCTGGACAATGATTTCCTCATAAATTTTCTCCATCCCCCGCACGCCTTCTAATAATCTGACTCGTGGCTTGGCTTTATGTTGGCCAAAGACACTAGCTAGGTCTGGCAAGATGTCGGTGATAGCTCGCTTCGACTTATTAAGCTCCTGCAAAAGCTGACGTGGATGCTCAGCGTGGTAGATGGCCTTCTGAGTATCGGGGGAGCGAGAAATAAGGTTCTTTTTTTCTAAATCTTCGAGGACATTGTAGACATGAGGACGTTTTAGTTTGGCTTCGAGAGCGATCGATTTTACGGTTCCGGAACCTAATTTTAAGAGGGCAAGATAGACTTGCCTTTCTTTGTCATCCAGGCCAATTTTTTGCAAAGCGGTGTTGATATTCATATTATTTCTCCTATTACAAGTTTAGCAGACCTTAATATATTTGTCAATATAATTGACATGATTTATCGTAAAACCTCGCAAAGCTTATAATTAAGCCTAAAATATCAGATATTAGTCAAATAGTATTGACATATATTGTGGATGTGTTATAGTGTCGGGTGGTAAAGATAGAAAGCAACTTCAACGATAACAACACCGCAACAGGAGAAGAACGATGAGGAATCCAACAGTGATGGACGTAATCAAGCGGCACAAAGACGTAGTGATGGTTGAGCGGCACGGAGCCTACTTCATGGGTCCACTGATCGCCAGATTGCTGGCTGAGGGTGTGCCCGCTGACCAGGCCGAGATGCTGGCCTACGCCCGCAACTACGGCCGGCTCGAACCGGACTGCATGTTCGCGCTTGACAGCACGGGCATCAAGATCTCCAAGAAGCAGGGACGGCTGCTGGCCGAAGCCGAGATCCCGATCGAGGTGATCGGTTCCCGCCAGGCACGCGGGCCTGACACCGGGCTCTTCATCTGCGAGGGCTACCAGGAGACTTCGGGAAACTGGCCCCCCTTCAAGTGCCACGCGGCCATCGACTACCCGACCTACGAGTACGAGGTGGTCCACCAGGCCCTCTGCGAGGTCGGTGAGGCCTGCGTCGCGCAGTGGTTGAACTACCAGCGTCCCAGCCTGATCACCAGCGACAAGCCTGCCAGCTTCAAGGGACGCATCCTCGGTTTCATCGAGGACCTGTTCCGACTCGGCAGCGGCACTCGCATTCTGACCACCCACTTCGAGGCAGTCACGTTACTGCACGGTCTGCTGGTGGAAGGCAAGCAGCTGGGTGAGTTGGATGACAACTGGGCGCCGGACAAGAACAGCGGCGTGATCCTCTGGTACGAGGCGGAGGATACGGATCCGCCGTCGCCCCCGGCCGAGAAGAAGCTGATGGCCCTGGACTACCGCCCCGACCTGACTCTCGTTGCTCCCTAGCCATCTCCCGTGGCTAGCAGTTCCAACCCGGAGAGTAGAGCGATGGTAACATCATTCTACTCTCCCCTTTTTATCAATTTTCATTTTAAAATATTTAATCTATACTAGATATATGTCCGAAAAATTACTCCTCAAGGGTATCCCGGCTAGTCAGGGAATAGCCCGAGGCAAAGCAAAAATCATCAAAGGCAGTCAAGATTCTAATAAGTTTAATAGGGGCGATATTTTAGTGACCAAAATCACTGATCCGACGATGGTAGCGCTGATTGCCCAGGCTGGTGCAATAGTTTGCGATATTGGGGGAATTGTTTCTCATCCCTCCATTGTCAGTCGTGAACTAGGTATTCCTTGTGTGGTAAATACTAAGGAGGCCACGAAGAAGCTAAAGGATGGCATGATGGTGAGAGTTGATGGAGGAAAGGGTGAGATTTATAGCGCAAGCCAGCCATATAATATTTTGTTTGTTTGCGCGGGCAACACTTGTCGCAGTCCAGCCGCTCTGCACTTGGCTAATCATTATAAAAAAGTCGAGAAGGTTAAAAATATCACATTTAACTCGGCCGGGATTGAAGTTGATCCGCGTAGTCAATATTTTATATCCAATGACGGCCCAGATTATCTGAAAAACATGGTGGAGATCTATCTGGGCGAAAAAGTTACTGCTCCAATCCCTCGCGGTTTTGTTCTACGAGCCTATAAAAAACAAATACAGGGAGGAGCTAACCCGGAATTAATCAGCATACTAACTAAAAAGGGAATTGATTCGGTCAAAAGTCATAAACCGCAGCAATTATCCCAGGAGTTGGTTGAGCGGGCCGATTTAATACTGACAATGTCGGAAAATCATAAAAATAAGATCACTGAGAAATTTAATCCCGAGAAGGTCTATACTTTAATAGAATATTGCCTATTAGATCAGCCGGCTGAATTATCCCAAACAGATTTGAGCATTGCTGATCCTCTAATGAAAGGAAAGGGACAGTATCAAAGAATGGTTGAGCAAGTTGAAAGCCATATCAAAAAACTATTTAATAAATTAAACAAAGATGAGCTTAAATAGAGAAATTGATAAATTCTTAGATATTTTTACTGAAGCCTGGTGCGTAATGGATTTTGACACCTTTGCTGACACTATTAGTTGGGCAGCTTATGATCCGCTAATCGCTAACGCCTGGACCAAGCGAATTTTGCAAATGATTGCTGATTGCCAGGCAGCCGGGTTGAAATCGCGAGAGGTTGCTGCTCTTTTCCCTGGCACTAGTCATCTACGCGTCTTAAAGGGTTTTGATTTATGGATAGCCAGCTATGCTGATGTGCCACGCACGGATAGAGAAAAGATTTTTGCTTTTTATTCCTCGCTTTTGCATGACTATTGCTTAGAAGATCCCTACGGCCAAGCTAAGAATATTATCCATACTCCAGAGGAAGTCAGTAGCGCCTTGAAGAATTTACAACCAGCTATGTCAACTATCGCCAAAGCCCTAGGGAGAGCAGTCAATGCCTGTTATCACTTAGGCCAGGCTATGTATTCTGATATGAACCCCAGCATCGTTTACGATAACTATGGTCCCTATGAAATTACAGAGGAGTATGACAAAAATCACATCCTAGCAATAAAAGAGTTTAACCGTTTGAAGTGTCCGGAGCTTTGGCCAGAGACAGCTGAACTGCCTTGCAATTCTATTCGCATTCTTTACGTTTATAAAAATGTAAAAATGACAATAGATCCTGCTACCCACGTTGTTTTTGTCGGAGATTTGATCAATAACCTACAGTATTATAGGTTGGAAGTCGATGGGAAAGAACGTTCTACAGCGGAACTAAATGAAATTGCAGCAGAACTAGAAAAAATGGCGGTGGCGATCTTCCAGAAATTTCAAGCCCTTAATTTTGAGAGGAAGAAGAAAAAATACTATCATACCAAAGCTTACTCTTATTGTGATTTGTATAAAAAACTGCGCCAAGACTGGCGTCCGGCGGCAGAAATATTGCAAGAGGCGCGAGGGAGAAAACTGCATACACCTATTTGGTCTAAAAATGCTGCCAAACAAAAAGAGCTGATCAGAAATACGATGGATCCACGGACTGATTTTCGGGTATAATGATCTTGAGTAGATTAACTAATAAAGACATATGGGAGAAGGAAAACCAAAGGGGTCAGAGCAAACAGAGGGGCGTATTCACGATCCTGAATTTGGTCGGCCGAAAGGAGAACCAAAAGAATCAGAGCAGTCTGAGACAAGAAAGTCTAAAGCTGTTCGGGCGTTTGAGTCAATGGAAATGATGGCTAATTGGGAACTTAGACATGCTAAGGGTGAAGAGCCGACAAGAGAAGAACAACCTGAAATTTCGTTTGATCTTATTGAGAAACGCAGGGAAGAATTAGCTGATTTACGGAAAGTTTTTCGTGATGGTGAAATCGTAGATCTTGAGGGAGCGAGAGATTATTTAGATAGAAAAATAGATACAATAAGAGAGGATTTAGAGAGAAGGTATGTAAAAGTAAGAGAGCTTCTACGCAATATTGAGGATATAAAAGAACGGTCTAGGGTGGAAGACTCTGAGGGTAGGAGATTAAGAGAGGAAATAGAGCTGCACAAGGGATTTGTGAAATGGCTTGTGCCCCTTGAGATGGGTGGGCAACAAGTGGAAAAAGAAGGTGATAAGGAACTAGCACAGGAAATGACTGGCTTACAGGAGAGGCTAGAAAAAGAGAGAACAGAGACTTCTTATGGGAGAGTTATTAAGGAGCTGAGGGAAGTACAGGATGATATGCCGTATTTAGAAAGAGAACTTAAATATTTAGAGGACGCCAGAGAAAGTATTTAGAGTTAATATAAAGTGCATTTTTCACTCTAGAGCCTGTTTTATTGTTGCATTTATTGTTGCATTATGCTACAATTATTGGTGAAATATGCAACAATAACATGGCTAAAATAAGCACTAGACAATCAGCGATCCTAGAGATAGTCAGGGAAAAGGGGAAAATTGGCAATAAAGAGATTAGGGCTCACTTACCTATTGCGTACAGCGGCATCTCTCGCTTTACTATTTTGCGTGATTTAGAGAAATTGGCAGAAATGGGGATGGTGGAAAAAGTGGGTGGAGGCCGAGGTTCTACTTACCAGATAATTGGGCAACAGGATCTACTTCGTTTTATTGACCCCAAACATTATTTTAGTCAGGGCCCAGATGAACGAGCAGTAGCTTTCCCTAGTTTCAATTTTTCCGTCTGGGCTGACTGGCAGAATATATTTACAGTCCAAGAGTTAAAGGATTTACAAAAGTTAAATGCCGAATATCAAAACCGGGTTAAAAAATTATCACCGACAAGTTTACAAAAGGAATTTGAGCGATTAACTATCGAATTGAGTTGGAAATCAGCTAGCATTGAAGGCAACACTTATTCCCTGATTGATACGGAAATATTGATTAAAGAAAATAAAGAGGCAGTCGGGCACGAGAGGGAGGAAGCCATCATGATCTTGAATCATAAAAAGACGTTGGACTATATTTTAGCTAGCCAGCGTGAGTTTGCCCAGCTTAACGTGCGTAAAATTGAAAATATCCAGCGTCTATTAGTGACCAATCTTGGCATCTCGCACGGATTGCGACAGCGGGTGGTAGGAATTGTTGGCACTAGCTATCGGCCACTTGATAATCAGTATCAGATTAGAGAAGCTTTAGAAAAAACATGCGCGCTTATCAACAAAATAGAAGATCCATTTAGTAAAGCTTTGCTGGCGATTTTGCTGATTTCCTATATCCAGCCCTTTGAGGACGGCAATAAGCGTACCGGGCGGCTTTTAGGTAACGCGATTCTACTAGCTCACAATGCTTGCCCGCTTTCTTTTCGCAGTGTTGATGAAGCTGAGTATAAGAAAGCGATGATTTTGTTTTACGAGCAAAATAGTGCGCGCTATTTTAAGGAATTGTTTGTTGAGCAGTTTAAGTTTGCAGTAGCTAACTATTTCTTGGCATGAAAAAGCCCAAACAAAAACTAGTCCTCATCGACGGCAATGCCCTTATTCATCGCGCTTATCATGCGGTACCGCCGCTGACGACCCAGAAGGGCGAGCTGGTAAACGCTGCTTTTGGTTTTACTAGCGTTTTACTTAAGGCGATCAAGGATCTCAAGCCGACCCACATCGCGGTCGCTTTTGATTTGAAGGCGCCGACTTTTCGACACAAATTATATAAAGAGTACAAGGCTACGCGCAAGAAAGCTCCGGACGAACTCTACCAGCAAATTCCGCTGGTGCACCAGATAGTCGAGACTTTCAATATTCCGGCCTTTGAGCTCAAGGGCTACGAAGCGGATGATATTATTGGAACACTTTCTAAAAAAGTTGGCATTGATAACGTGATTGTCACTGGCGATATGGATGCTTTGCAGCTAGTTGATGATGACACGAGCGTTTATACTCTGCGCAAAGGCGTACAGGACACGGTTATCTACGACGCCAAGGCTGTCGAAGATCGTTACGAGCTGACGCCGGAGCAATTAATCGATTACAAAGGTTTACGGGGAGATGCCTCGGATAATATTCCGGGCGTGCCAGGCATTGGTGAGAAGTCGGCTACTATTTTGCTTAAAGAATTTGGTGGGTTGGAGAAATTATACGAGAAATTAGAGGCTCAAGACTGGGAACTAGAGATCGAAGGGCTCCGGGGCGCCAAAGGCATAGCCAGAAAATTAAAAGACAATCAGAAGCAAGCGATCTTGAGTAAAAAACTAGGTACGATCGTTACTGATGTGCCGCTGGATTTTGATTTGGCCAAATGTGAACTCCAGGACTTCGATCGGAGTAAAATGGTGAAACTATTTCAGGAGTTAGGGTTTAAATCTTTGCTAGCACGTTTGCCGGAAAGTAAGCCGGCTGAGCAAAAAGAACAGATCGGTCTGTTTGCCTTAGGTGAGGCCAAAGAAGAGGCGAGCCCGAAAACAAATGCGAAATATATTTTAGTGGATGATCAGAAGAAACTGGCTGATTTTGTAAAAAAGCTGGCGCCAGTACGTGAATTTGCCTTCGATACCGAGACGACTAGCTTGAACACTATGGCGGCGGAGCTTTTGGGTATTTCTTTTGCCTGGAAGGAAGACGAGGCCCGCCTACGCCAAGGCTCCGGTGGGCAGGCCTACTTTGTCACCACTGAAATGATGAAATCTCCTCTAGCTAAAAAAGTTCGCGCCGCTCTGATTGACCCCAAGGTCAAAAAAACGGCTCACAATGCTAAATATGATTACATTGTCCTCAAAAATTTCGGTATCGAGGTAGCCGGGATTGATTTTGACACCATGATTGCTTCTTATTTGCTTAACACTGGTTCGCGCCGACATAATTTGGACGATTTGGCTTTTGCCGAGTTTGGTTATGAGACGATGAAGTACGAGGAGCTGTCGGGAGGCAAAAATAAGACGATCACTTCACTGGATGATGTCGATCGAGACAAATTTAGTTTTTATGCCTGCGAAGACGCTGACTTTACTTGGCGACTTAAGGGATTATTTGCCAAAGAGCTCACTAAAAATAAAAAGATAGCCAGTTTGTTTCATGATATGGAAATGCCGCTGGTGTTGGTGCTAGCCCAGATGGAAATGCACGGGATTAAGATCGATGTTGGTGTTTTGCAGAAATTGTCGCAGTCGGTTGGTAAAAAAATAGACACTTTGACAGCTAAGATCTACCAAGAGGCCGGCACGGAAGATTTTAATATTAATTCAACTCAGCAGCTATCGAAAATATTGTTTGAGCAGCTCAAAATATCAGCTGAGGGCGTCAAAAAAACAACCACTGGCTACTCCACGGCTGCCCCAGAATTAGCCAAGATAAAGGATCAGCACAAAATTGTTTCCTTAATCGAGCAATATCGGGAGCTGGTAAAGTTAAAAAACACTTACCTTGATGCTTTGCCGAAGCTAGTCAACACCGAAACTGGTCGGGTACACACTAGTTTCAACCAAACAGTGGCCGCGACCGGACGATTATCTTCCTCCGATCCTAATTTGCAAAATATTCCGGTGCGAACGGAAGTGGGGCGGCAGATTCGACAAGCTTTTGTGGCGGAACCGGGCCCGCCTGCCGGCGAGGCAGGTTGGACGTTGCTTTCGGTTGATTATTCGCAGATTGATTTGCGGGTGGTGGCTCATATTTCGCAAGATAAGAATCTGCTGGCAGCTTTTGCGGAAGATCAGGACATTCACGCGGCCACGGCAGCTATAATTTTTAAAAAAGACATTGCCAAGATTGATAAAAGCGAGCGACGGATGGCTAAGACAGTGAATTTTGGCGTCCTGTATGGCATGGGAGCGTTTGGTCTGGCTCAGCGGCTAGATATTGGTCACGCCGAAGCGAAAAAATTTATTACTGACTATTTTGCTAGCTTTCCGGCTTTGCAGAAGTACATTGATGAGACGATAAAGTTTGCTCGAGAGAAAGGTTATGTGGAAACTTTGCTGGGGCGGCGGCGATATTTGCCGGAGCTGGCTGGCAAGGGCCCGCAAGTGGCGGCGGCCGAGCGGATGGCGATCAATATGCCGGTGCAGGGGACGAGCGCTGATATTATTAAGGTGGCGATGGTGGAGTTGGATAAAATAAAAGAGTGGGAATTAGATGTTAAAATGATTTCACAGGTACATGATGAGTTGCTGTTTGAGGTGAAAAAAGATAAAGTGAAAGGAGTAGCGGCTGAGGTGCAGCGGATAATGGAAGGAGCTTACCGGTTGGACGTGCCACTAAAAGTAGATTTGGCGGTGGGAGATAATTGGGGGGAGATGAAAGAGTTAGAAAATTAGTGAAAAATATATGAAACCAGAAGGTCCACCAATGGACGAGGTTACTGGAGAGGGGGCAAAAAAATCGGATGATGACCAGTCCCAGGGTGTTTCCCGGCGGAGATTTCTTGAGGTCGCCAGTGCCACTGCTGGCGTTTATGCTGCTGATGCAGTGCTTAAGCCTGGAGAGGCCGAGGCTCATCGCAAATGTATTGATAGAGATCCTCGTTTTAGACAGCTGGCAGCCACCAGAGAGGGGGGAAGGGTCAGAAGGAATGAAGTTGTAGTTGATCCAGTGTATGCTACCAAGCGTAATTTTACTGGCAAGCCAGTGCCGGGGTATGAAGCCAAAGAAGCATGGATACATCCCGATGTAGCAGGAAAGTTAGAAAAGGTTCAGACATATGTTCGAAACGAATTAATGAGAAAGGGTTTTAATATGGAAATGGCGGCTAAGATTCATCTGATAGTTAAAGATGGATATCGACCACATAAAGCGACCGAAGCTATGGCCGGGTGGGCAAAGGAGAACCGTGTTGGTAGGGGATATATATCTCGTGGCATCTCCGGACACAATCAAGGAAAAACTATAGATGTTGCGTTAGGAATTAGAGTGAATGACGACACCATTAGAGAGATCTGGATGGGGTCAAGATTTGATGAATTTAGTCACCATTCTAATCATGGCCAAGATGGACGCAAGCTTGATAGTCGGCGTGATAATCCGTATAGCTATCAAGGACTTGGCTACAGAACGCCCAGGAATTATTCAACTCTAACTCGAAGTTCACGTAATGCGTTTCATCGAAATTTACGTAATGCGTTGAAGGCGGCCATGAGAAAGGCAGGTGGTAGATCAATGAAAAGTGAAATTTGGCATTATCGTTTTGGTGCTGGGCAGTGCTTTGATCGGGATATTGATTAGGAAGTTTTATCCCAACCTTGTCCCCAAAAATATAGTTTGCTAGCGATCCATCTTGCGGTAAAATATCTGTAAGCTACAAATCTAAGTGCTAGGACTTGTGCCCTCCGATGGCAGGCAGGTCTGATCACGAGGACAAACAAATGAACGCAAAATATTTTTTAAATTTACTTAAGATCTCGCCTGACTTTCAGGGTGAGATTTTTTAATTGAAATTTATGTCGCAATTACCCAGAATGGCTTTCGTTTTAATCAGCTTTCCTTCCGGCTCACGCGCTTTTTTGGATATCGTGGCCGTGATGAGTAAGTTCGAACAATATTTATTAGGCTCCATCCAAGTACCGGATCCGCAAAAACAGAGTTCGCTATTTGGTATTTTAGTTAAGGCGAATACTGATCAGCTCGGCGCTCTTACCGGATCGTTAGGAAAAATCAAAGGGGTGAATATTAAATCGGCCGTTTTGCCCGCCGATAAATCATAAATAGATGCGTATTTTAGTTGTCGATAATAATAAAGACATCGCCGAGATTATTCAGGAGATTGTGGCTAGCAATCTAGCTGGTCAAATTGAAGTAGTGCACAGTGGTCGAGGAGCTTTGGCCAAGATAACTAAACGTAAGTATGATTTGTTGATTTTAGATGTAATGATGCCGGATCTCAATGGTGTAGAAGTATGTCAGCAGATTGTTGGCAACGATCAATTACCGGAGGTGCCGGTAATCTTAATTTCAGCCCTGCCCCTTTCTTCAGTGATAAACTCTCAAGAGGAGATGAAACGTCTGGGAATAATAAAAGGCGTTCTCGAAAAACCTTTTGACTACGATGAGCTGTTGTACAAAATTAGGGAAGTTGTGGGTGGGAAAGAAGAAAAGGCGACGAGTTAGAGTAGAACCTAGGCTCTGGTGCTGGACACCACCGGGGCGTGAGGAAGGGGGTTTTACCCGCGCAGCAAGTATTGGCTGACGTATCCGTCGCCTTATGGGGTCTGTTGCCTTATCTGGCAGCAGACCCTTGTTGTTTGTCAGGCTGATTTGCGGTACACTGAAAAATGAACTTCAATATTATGCTTATCTTTCTCTACGGCGAGGACAATTACCGTTCGCGTCAAAAATTGAATAAACTTAAAGCCAATTTCCTGGCTAAAGATTCCTCGGGGATGAATTTACAGGAGCTAGATGGAGCGCGGGTAGAGTTGGCTGAGCTGAAAAATGCTGTTCAGGCGGCGCCTTTTATAGGTGAGAAGAGGCTGATCATAGTTGAGAATCTTTTGAGCGTGAAAAATAAAAATCTCTTGGCAGGAGTAGCTGATTTACTTAACCAAGGTCTACCAGAGAGCTCGGTGGTTGTTTTTTGGGAAGCTGAGATGCCAGACAAACGAACTAAGTTATTTAAATTACTCACCAAGCAGGGGCAGACCGAAGAAATTACGCTATTGACTGGTCAAGCTTTAAATAAATGGATCGCTGATGAAGCTGTTAGTCGAGAGGGCAAGATTAGTGCCGAAGCAACTAGTAAATTAGCGGCCTATGTCGGCAATGATCTTTGGCAGATGGCGCAGGAGATAGATAAGTTGGTTACTTATAAAAAAGGCACTGAAATTACGGCGGGAGATGTTGATGAATTAGTCAAAGCTAAATTAGATACCAATATTTTTAATTTTGTGGATGCTCTGGGGCGGCAGGACAAGGAAAGCGCGTTGAAATTGCTACACGATCAACTAGCTTCGGGTGAACACGCCCTTTATTTGCTCACCATGATCACTTATCAGTTTCGTAATTTGCTAATTGTCAAAGAGTTGCTCGAAAATGGAAGTAATCAATATGGCCTGGCCAAAGAAGCGAAGATGCACCCGTTCGTCGCCCAGAAAACGGCCCAGCAGGCAGGTAATTATAGCTTAGGGGGATTAAAGATGATTTATCGCAAGCTGCTAGATCTGGACGCGGCTCTTAAGACGAGCAAGATCGAGCCGCGGCTGGGATTGGATCTTCTGGTGGTAGGGTTGTGTGGGTGAAATAAAAACAGCTCTATCGAAGAGCTGCTTTTATATTAGGTATATTTACCAGACTATTTCTTCTCTTTCTTTGCAGTTTTCTTGGCCGGGGTTTCTTTTTCTTTCCTATTAACTGTCCGGGCTAATCGCGCTTTTCGTCGGGAAGCAGTATTTTTCTTGATCATCTTTTTCTTAGCTGCTTTATCGAGAGCGGAATAAGCTTGTTGCAGCGCTTTTTCGGCCTCTGCTTTTTTACCAGCTTCAACTAATTCGTTTACCTGACGAGTAATAGTTTTGATCTTGTTTTTGATTCTAATGTTGCGTTGTTGACGTTTTTTCGATTGGCGCAACGCTTTTTTAGCTGATTTAGTGATTGGCATGATAGTGAAAATTAAATTGATCAGTAAAAATACCTTAGCGTGGTTTAGAGAAAGGCGCAAGGGGTTTGCCAGCCTTCCTTAATAAAAAAGACTGTCCGGATGGGGGACAGTCATTGGTGCTTGTCAAGGAGTGACCAATCTGACAGTCGGACCGACTGTGACAGTGATTGGCTTATCTGGATTGTTTTCAATGAGCTCGCCGTCTACGGTGAAGAATTTTTCCTCAGCTTTTATGGTCAATTCACTGCCCGGATGGTTTAGAAGATGCATACTTTCGGGGACGAGTCCTCGGTGGAAGAGAGGAATTCTGACAGCAATTTCAGACGGCGACCAGTCCGAGAGTATGAGGAAGAATTTACCAGCTTCTGGCTTATCACTTGTGGGCAAGAAAGGCTGGATGTCGAAGACCAAACGACTGAACATGGAAGCGATGATGGCCGTTGGCTGTGGGAAGTCATCTCGCAGATGGTTGTCGAGGGTGATTTCCGCCTGGGCGGGGTGGATCAATTGCTGATATTTTCTGGGCCATCCAGTAAGAGCTGCCGACGAGGACCAGATAGCAGTGGTACAGGCTCGTCGGACGCTTCTTCCTCCGCGATCGTATTTGGCAAGTAACCTCACCAGTGGACCCACCAAAAACATGAATCCATAGTGGGTTTCGCCGTTGTGCTCAACTTGCAGTAGAGACACTTCACGTGTTTGCAGCCTTCCTCTTTGGTAGGCCTTAGTCACCTTACGGGCGATTTGCAGCGGATTGCCTTTCCATCCCAGCCAATTCAGACATTGCTCCATCGTCCCGTCTCCGAGAGGGGCGACGGTGAGGGAAGCGGCCGGATCTCTGCGAAATACTGCCGTGAAGAACTTCTCTAGAGTACCATCTCCACCCAATACGCCGGTGAAGCCACCGTTTTTAGCAAGGTCAGCCAGGGTACTCTCGACTGCAGCCACTGACCTGGTGATGAAGCACGGATATCCGTGCTCTTGGGCGAATTTCCCGATCTTTCCCGCCCATCGTTTACTGCCGTTGCACAAAAAGCCTGGCATGTTTTCTCCTCAGATTTGAAGGTTCGTATGTTCGTCTATATGTGAAATTATTTCCGTCTTTGTTTCCCGTGAAACGCCCGGTGTACTTCTTTCAGTCCTTTATCCGTCACATGTGTGTAAATCTGGGTGGTGGAAATATTACTGTGTCCGAGCATCGCTTGAACCGAACGGATATCAGCGCCGGACGACAGTAAATCAGTCGCCATTGAGTGGCGCAGGACATGAGGTGTCACTTTTTTTGTAATACCAGCCAGCTTAGCGTATTTGTTGATAATCCTCTGAATACTGCGAGGAGTGAGGCGACGAAAATCAGGGTTGCTAGGATCTTCTTTCTTAGCCTGGCCGCGCGGGTAGTTAATAAAAAGCGCCGGGCAATTATCATGCCGTTTTTCCAGATAGAGAGCAATCCATTTTTTCGCTGCTGGGGAAATAAAGACCACGCGTGGTTTGTCGCCCTTGCCGCGGATGGTGAGCTCGTCTTTGTTAGCTCCGATTTGGTTGCAATTGACAGACACCAGCTCGGAAATACGCATACCGGTGCTGAAAAGTAGCTCCAGGATAGATTTGTCGCGTAGCCCTCTGGCGTCAGAGGTGTCAGGGGTCGCTAGTAATCTTTCAAGTTCGGATTCATCGAGAAAGTCCACTGTCCTCTCGGGGATTTTGGGCAGTTCAATTTTTTCCGAGGCTAAAGTTTCAATGTCTCGCTTGGCTAAATATTTTAGGAAGGCGCGAATAGCAATGATGTGATAGCTTTGAGTAATTTTTTTAAGGGATTCGCCTTTTTCATTTTGAAGACGATTAATATAAATGCGATATTTTCTGATAAGATCGAGAGTAATTTGCTCCGGCTGGCTAATTTCTGCCCAAGCTAAAAAGCGTCGCAGGTAGTGATCATAATTCTTGATCGTTTTCTGGCTGTGGTTCTTCTCGATCTCGCAATACTCAAGGAATTCGGTGAGGAGAGAATTAATTTGAGCGTTTTTATTCGGCATGTTGTCAGCTGTATGTGGTTATCATGATACCCCACATTAATATTGTACGACACACCAATTTTACTTTCAACTTGTCTTTTCCGCCGGCACATTTTTAAGCTCTCCCATTTATCCCCACCCCCCCTCATCTTTTTGTGCTACAATGACCCTACTTAATAATAATCGACACAAAAGAGTTTCAATTCTATTGTCTCCTTATAATGGACCCCATAATTCAGACAGTATGGTAGGATACAAAAAACTAAGAAAAAACTATGGAAAACACCATACGAAAAGTGCATCCACCAGCCCTTAAAGCCAAGGTGGTCATGGAAG
>JABMPQ010000033.1 GCA_013202585.1 Parcubacteria group bacterium
CGCCAAAATTTGTATCTGGTCTAGTTGTAAAAACTTTTATTTTTTCGTCCAGCCCTTCCACTTCGTATTCGATATCTATGCCCTCACTCCTCCCAATCCAATTCACCTGCTGCGTTTTTATCTTTTCCAAATAATCGACCGTGTCCAAATCCTTTATTAAACGATCAGCATATTTAGTAATTGCTAGCATCCACTGCTCCTTTTCTTTTTTCTCGGCCGTCGCTCCGCAACGCTCGCACTTACCATCCACTACTTCTTCGTTAGCCAGTCCAATCTTGCAATCAGGACACCAGTTGATTGGCATCTTTTTCTTATAAGCCAATCCCTTTTCGAGCAGCTGGAGAAATATCCACTGTGTCCACTTATAATACTGTGGATCAGTCGTATCAACTTCCCGCGACCAATCAAAAGACAGTCCCAAGCTCTGCATTTGCTTCTTAAAAGTCGCAATATTCTGCTCAGTGGCCACTCGGGGATGGATTTTATTCTTGATGGCGTAATTTTCCGTCGGCAGGCCAAAAGCATCCCAGCCCATGGGATATAGGACATTATAACCTTGCATTCTTGATTTTCGAGCGACAGTGTCCAGTGCCGAATAAGACCGGACGTGTCCAACATGAAGACCAGCCCCCGAGGGATAAGGAAACTCTACCAAAATATATTTTTTCGGCTTTTCTGAAAAATCCTCAGCAGCAAACATTTTGTCCTTCTCCCATCTGGCTTGCCACTTGGGTTCTATTTTTTGCGGGTTGTATTCTGTCATAAACAAACTTTCCCGTTATTATACTAAAACTGGCTCTAATCTTTAGTTTGGCAAATCCCCTACTTTTCTAGCTGGTTTCTTTTTCTTACTACGATCACGATAAGGAATAAGAGAAGGATCCTCCTCAGCTGGAGTTTTTTCTCGGCCCGGATCAATATCTAGTCCCGGCTGTTCTCTACTATCATCTGATCCCGGCTTTTTTTGCTCACTACCCTGATCACCTCGACGATAATCAACTACTCCTCCTATTTCGCCCTCACCGTCCTCATCACCCCCGATAATTTTAACTCCTCTTTCACTCATTTAATTTAAATTAAACAAATTGATCGCGTTGTTGGTGGTAGTCTCCTCTATCTTATCCATTCCGATTTCTTTGATAGTCGCCACCTGCTCCGCTATTTGCCGCACATAGGCTGGCTCATTACGTTTACCTCTATTCGGTTCCGGTGCTAAATAAGGACAATCCGTCTCGACCATGATTTTTTCTAGCGGGGTTTCCTTAACTACTTGTAGAATCTCGTCCTGTTTTTTGAAAGTTATCACTCCAGTAAAAGAAAGATGTAAGCCTTGCTCTATAAATCGCTTGGCAGCCTCCCGATTACCTAAAAAGCAATGCGCCACACCTCTATTTACTTTATCAGATTGCAGAATTTTTAACATATCTTGGTAAGCGTCACGGCAATGGAGAATAACAGGTAAGTCTAGCTCTTTGGCAATGGCCAGTTGTTCCCGGAATAGTTTCTTTTGCACTTCCTTCTCGCTTTCTTTCTCCAGACTGAAATAATCCAGACCGATCTCGCCAATGGCAACCACCTTGGGCTGCTGAGCCAAGCGATGAATTTCCGCCATTGCTTTGCCTAGATCGTCTTCATCACCATCGTGTGGATGGATACCAACGCTGGCATAAATGTTGTCATATTTGGCTGCCAGATCAATCGAAGTTTGGCTCAATTGCAAATTACAGCCGATATTAATAATTTTCTCTACCCCATTATCAAGAGCGCGTTGAATCACTTCCGCGCGGTCTTTATCATATTCTTTAAAAAGATGGGCGTGAGTATCTATTAGCATGGTTGAGTCAGCTGATCTGGTATATCTCCTGTATATGTTAAATTCTCGGAAACAATATCACTCCTTTTCCTATTTTCGTAGCATCAAATTCTCGCCATTTTTTGAGATCATCATATTTGAGCTTGCGATCATCGACTACCCCTAATTGCTCTAACATTTTGTCAGAAGTCTCTGGTAAGAATGGTTGAATCATCCAGGTAATATGACGCAGCATTTCTAGAAGTTCTAGCATTACGGTATTAAATTTGCCGGGGTCAGTCTTTTTTAGCTCCCAAGGTTTGTTGGCATCGATGTATTTGTTGCCGAAATCAGTCAGTGATCGTACTGCCTCTAACCCTTGGTCGATTTGCAGGCCATCCATTGCTTGCTCGTAAGCAGACCATATTTCTACGACCTTTTCCTCAACTTTCCCGTCAGACTCTCCTTTTTCATCACCCACATCTTGCCCCAACTTCATTACCCGACTAAACATGTTACCCAAATTATTAGCCAACTGGTCATTATATTGCTCAGTAAACTTCTCCGCCTTGATATCACCATCTTGACCAAAGGGAAATTGCGATAATATTAGGTAGCGGGCAGCGTCAGCGCCATATTTATCCACTAGCTCGTGCGGGTCAATCACGTTGCCCAGCGTTTTACTCATCTTTTGTCCATCGATAGTAAAAAAGCCATGGGCAAAAATTTGCTTTGGCACGGGCAAATCAGCCGCGAGCAACATCGCTGGCCAGAAGATAGCGTGAA
>JABMPQ010000034.1 GCA_013202585.1 Parcubacteria group bacterium
ATGCCGCATTCAAAACCTATTGCCCCACCCTAGAGCCTTGAGCATAATTGGCTAGATTAAAGTAAATAATGCCAATATGCAAAGGATAACATTCTTCGAGAGGTAGGTAATAGAGGTGGGATTAAGGACGGGAAAGAAGGTAAGAGCAATAGCTAGAAGTCTAAGGCGTGATCATAGAGTGATACAAAGAGAAATTAATCGAAACAAGGGAAACCATTCACCATATACAGCTATTGTAGCTCAGCGTATCTGCGAAGAAAGACAAGAAGGAAAGAATAGAAAGAAGCTGGAAAAGTCAGAAAATGCAGATTTGAAGAAATATGTAATTGACCAAATGAGAAAAGAAGACTGGTCACCAGAGCAGATAGCAGGAATACTAAAAGAGCAACCACCACCTGAAGCTAATTGCAAAACGATTAGCCATGAGAGTATTTACCAATATATCTATGAAGGAGAAGGTAGATATGAGTACCTTTACCCTCACTTGAGAAAAGGGAGAAGTAAAAGACAGAGGAAATGTGGTAGAAAGTCAGATAAAGTGGCTATTCCAAGCCGAATATCCATACATGAGCGACCACAAAAGATAAACAAAAAGAAGGAGTACGGTCATTGGGAATCAGACACCCTAGAAAGTGAAAGGAAATGCAAAGAGAATATGTCAGTGCAGTATGAACGTAAGGCTCAATTGCTGAGGATGAATAAAGTTAAAGATAAAACAGCAAGAGAAACAGAAGAAGCTATTAGAAAAAGTATAGATTCACTGCCAGAGAACCTATTCAAGTCAATGACCTTCGATAATGGCAAAGAGAGCGCCACTCATACTAAATTAAGAAAAGATTACAACCTCAAAACCTATCATTGTGACCCCTATGCTAGTTGGCAGAAGGGAGGAGTAGAAAATATTAATGGACTAATCAGACAATACCTACCCAAACACACTAATTTCAGTAAACTAACAGATAAAGACGTATACACTATCCAAGAGAAGCTTAACAACAGACCAAGGAAATCACTTAACTATCTAACCCCTAACCAAGTTATTGCTCAGGTAATGGACAATGAAGGTGGGGCAATAGAACCTTGAATTCACGAATCTCCGGAGTGAGAGCCAACATAATCGTGAAGCAGTCGTGCGTCTCCATCACGCCGACGTCCTGAGCCACGATCGTGGCCATGTCGGCGGCCAGCCTGAAGGCCTTCTTGGCGCCGACCGGCTGCAACAGCTTGTCGCCGCGCGAAGCAATGGACAGACCATCCACCGCCTGGCCCCAGCCGGCCAGGACAGTAACGTCGTCCTTGGTCAGACCCAGCATCTTCAGTCCCTCCTCGTCGCAAACGATGAAGCGACCGTAGCCGTCGGTGACCAGGGAGCAGTCTCCGAATTTCAGGGGCAGATCTTCTCCCTCGTACCTGTTCTTACCATGCCGGAACAGGTAACCGCTCTCCATCACCGACTCGACGGTGACGGGGCTCTTCGGCGCGCGCATCTGGGCCAGCGGGTTGTGAGCGGCGTTGGCGTAGAGGTAGGGCGGCAGAACAGCCAGGTTCTCCTCGCTGACTCCGTACTTCTTCATGTACATGTCCATGATTCGCGCGAAGACGTGAGGGAAGCTGAAGGGCTCGCAGCGATCGTCCGGGTGGGCGGCCGTTCCCAGCGCCCGGCCGATCTTGATCGAGTCCGTCTTGAAGGTGCCAGGCTTATTTTTGTCCTCCTTCTTGACGTGCATCTTCTCGGCACCGATGGCCAGGGCGACGTGGGTGTCGCCGCACCGCACCGCCTTGGCGGCGTCCAGCAGAGCGAGACCGCCGCTGTCGCAGGCGTTTCCCACCCCCATGATAGGCAGACCAGCGTAGGCCGGATCCATGGCGATGGCTGCCGCTAGCAGGTGCTGGTTGTTGACCTGAGGTCCCAGCATGGCAGCTACGCTGATGTAGCCGATAGCTGCCCGCTGCTCCTCGTTGAGCCCCTCCTTGCCAGCGTCAGCCAGCATCTCGAGTAACTCGTACCCCTTTAGGTCACCAAACACACTTTGCCCGTACAGGGCCAAATACAACTTTTTCACGATTTTCCTCCTGTGGTTGTGATGGTACAGTAAAAACTGACAATATCCCCCATTCTATGTTATCTATACCAACGGTCAATACAAAAAGCCCGGCGTACAAAACCGGGCTTAAAGTTAATACTTAGCCTTATTTACCCTCTATTCACACAAATCAGCTTCGAATGATCCTTCGAGAGCTGTCTTCTCGTCGCTGAAATCAAATTTAGCCCAACCGCTTACCTTCTTACCTTCCGTATCTACTTTTTCCACCACAATAGTAGCACCCCAGTCAACATTGACACTCATTGGCGTGCCATCTTCTTGCTCGTAGTGGTAGTAAGCATGATAGTCAGAAAATTCAATCTCATTTTCCATCTTTTTCGCAAAAGTTCCGGCCTGCAGAGCTTTAGAGCTGAAGTTTACGGCACCATCGTCAACTACTACTCCGCAAGTTGATTCCGGAGCCAGAGTAGAAAATGACCAGCTGTATTCCCCATCCCAATCCGTGATAGAAACATTCTTAATAGTAACTTCTTCACCGTTGATCGTACCACTGATAGCTTCGTCGGCAATATCACCTTTGCCGGTAGCAGTTGTCCAGTTTTCGTCAACTTCTTCCACGGTCTCCTCGCTAGTAGTGTCGGTAGTCGTTTCCTCCGTTTTAGCACATCCTCCCGCGGTCAAAGTCACAGCCACGGCTATGGCCAGCATCACTGGGACAATGGTTCGCATTTTTTGTTTCATGTTTCCCTAGTTATTTATTTTAAACATTTTCTACATTATAGCATTTTTTAGCAAATTTTCCAGCCGCATGTTGATAAAGTGTTAGAGACTTGCCCCGGAGATTCGATATGATATACTCGAGATGTGGCGGTTTTTAGCCACCACAACTGTTTTGATTATAAAAATAACTATTATGGGCACAGTAGATAAATCAAAAACTGGCTTTCTATCTGGATTGCGGCGAGGTAAACAGGATCTAGCCTTAGTTGCCATTCGCGATATGGTTATTTATCCGGGAGTAGTAACCCCGATTGCTATCCAACGACCGAAATCAGTTAAGGCGCTTGATCATGTCGAAAAGAATAACCGTCTGGCTTTTTTTGTGGCGCAGCGGAAGTTTGAAACGGAAGACCCTCAACCTAAAGATTTGTATGAAGTCGGCACGGTTGCCAAAATCAAAGAAGTAGTTCGGCAACCTGATGGCTCGGTGCGGATTTTAGTGGAAGGAACAGGAAAAGCGAAAATTTCTGATTATCTTCAGCTTGATCCTTTTATCAAAGTTAAAGCCGATATTATTCCTCTTCCCAATCCCCAGAAAACGGAAAAGACGGAAGCTTTAATGTATAGTGTGGTCAATCAGTTTAAAGAATGTGTAAATTTAGGCGCTACTGTCCCCTTGGATGTTTTACTGGTAGTGGTCAACGTTACTGATCCGGTGCAACTAGCTAATATTATTGCCCTTAATGTTGAGTTCAAAATAAAGGAGAAACAGGAGATTCTGGAGGCTAACACCGCTGAAGAAAAATTGGATAAAGTTAGCCAAGCTTTGTCGCGGCAGTTGAAAGTACTGCGGATGGCCAAGAAGCTGCAGTCGAAAACGGGCGAGGAACTGAATAAGATGCAAAAGGAAGTGTTCTTACGGGAGCAGCTCAAGGCAATTGAGAAAGAGCTGGGCGTGGTGGGCGGTAAATCAGAAACGGAAGAGATGCAGGGCAAAATCAAGAAAGCTGGGATGCCTAAGAAAGTAGAAGATAGAGCCTTAAAGGAATTACGTCGGTTGGAGGGGATGCCTTCGTTCAGTCCCGAGATTTCATACTTAAAAGCTTATTTAGACTGGCTGGTTGAATTGCCGTGGTCGAAGAAAAGTAAAAGTAAAATAAATATCAAGCAGGCCAAGAAAATATTAGACGAAGATCATTACGGGCTCAAGAAGGCCAAGGAGAGAGTTCTGGAATATTTAGCAGTACAGAAGTTAGTAGGTAAAATTAAAGGTCCGATCTTGTGCTTAGTGGGGCCACCCGGAACAGGCAAAACATCAATTGGTAAATCAGTCGCGCGGGCTTTGGGGCGAGAGTTTCACCGAGTTAGCTTAGGTGGACTACGAGATGAAGCAGAAATCCGTGGCCATCGTCGAACTTATGTCGGAGCCTTACCCGGTCGCATTATCCAAGGTATTAAATCTGCTGGGACTAAAAATCCAGTGTTCATGTTAGATGAGATTGATAAAGTGGGCGCCGATTTTCGCGGCGATCCTTCCTCGGCTTTGCTGGAAGCATTGGATCCAGAACAAAACAATGAATTTTCTGATCATTACTTAGAAGTGCCATTTGATTTATCCGACGTGATGTTTATTACGACGGCCAACATGTTGGATACGATCCCGCCAGCTCTGAGAGACCGCATGGAAGTAATCCGCTTTCCTGGTTACACCGAGGAGGAGAAATTCCAGATTGCCAAAAAATATCTGACACCGCGACAGATGGAAAATAACGGTGTTAATAATAAACTAATTGCTATTTCAGACTCGGTTTTGCGAGCCATCACTCGGGAGTACACTAGTGAAGCTGGAGTGCGTAATTTAGAGCGAGAGATTGCGGCCGTTTGTCGTAAGGTGGCCAAGAAGGTGACCGAAAATGGCAAGAAAAAGATTAGCGTGACGGCCAGTGACTTAGCTAAATACTTAGGCCCACCGCGTTACCAAATTACTAAATTGGAAAAGAAAGATGAAGTGGGGGTAGCAGCTGGTCTAGCTTGGACAGTGGCGGGCGGAGAGATTCTCCATATTGAAGTGACTAAGATGCCAGGCAAAGGCGGGTTAGTTTTAACCGGTCATTTGGGTAAAGTAATGAAAGAATCGGCTCAAGCCGCTTTTTCCTTTGCCCGAGCCAAGGTAAAGGAGTTGGGCGTCAAAGATAAATTCTATAAAGATGTTGATATTCATGTCCACGTGCCTTCGGGTGCTATTCCTAAGGATGGACCGTCGGCGGGGACGGCGATTGCCACAGCGTTAATTTCAGTGATGACTGGCAAAAAAGTGAAACGGGATGTTTGCATGACAGGAGAGATCACCCTGCGTGGTAAAGTGATGGAAATTGGGGGCGTTAAAGAAAAGGTTCTAGCAGCTCACCGCGGTGGCATGAAAAAAGTAATCTTGCCGAAGAATAATGAGAAAGATATGGTTGATATTCCGTCGGAAATAAAAAAAGAATTGAAGTTTGTCTTTGTGGAGAAGGTGGAAGAGGTATTGAAGCAGGCGATTGTGGATTAGGGACGGATTTTGACTTCGCGAGCTTGCGAGATAGACGAATTTACCTAGATAAAAAAAGAACACCTTGCCAGGGGGCAGGGTGTTTGCTTGAGGGAAAGGGCGGGCGGTCAGGCTGATGGTTTTCAGTCTTCTTCCGGTGGCGGTTCGGACGGTGACTTTTTCACGCCGAAGAGAAGAAAAAGCAAAGTTGCCACGACCGTAAACATGAACTGTAAAAATAACCACCTTTCGATTCTCAGGTTTTCAGTGAAGATCATGGCAATGAATGTGATGACCCAGCTTGCCATTGTTCCACCGATCCAGCCGAAAAGCGCGTTTGCCTTCCTGGCATCGAGGAACGTATTTTCTTCCTCATCAAATGACCACTTTCTGCTTAACACGAGTGCGGTTAAGTAGAAAACGAGGTTAATGAGTAACACCAGTCCTTCCCCAGCGTATATTTCCAGTATTCTTTCCGTTGGCATTTTCTCTCCTCCTCGCCTGCATTATAAAAATAGCTTCCCGAATTTAGATCAGTAGACGATATCACATATATTATCACATGTCAATACGCGTTAAAAAATCCACCCTCCTCCACATCTGCTGCGCCCCCTGCTCGACTCACGTCATCAAGAAACTGCAGGCTGATTTTAGTGTGACCGGCTATTTTTATAATCCCAACCTTTATCCAGAGTCGGAGCATAATAAGCGTCGACAAGAAGCAATCCGATTTGGTGAAGAAATCGGGATTGAGATGCTAGTCCCGGATAAATATGAAAAAAAGGAGTGGCTAGAGTTGGTGAAAGGTCTTGAAAAAGAACCGGAAGGCGGCCAGCGTTGTGAAATCTGCTATCGGATGCGTTTAGAGAAGACTGCCCGACTAGCAGCCGCGAAAAAATATGATTATTTTGCTGCTACTTTAACAATTTCTCCGCACAAGCGAGCGGAGGCCATTAACAAAATTGGCGCTGATGCCAGCCAGCAGCACGGCGTCAAATTTTACGCCGCTGATTTTAAAAAAGAAGGTGGCTTTCAAGAGAGCGTAGAATTATCGGAAAAACACAAACTATACCGACAGAATTATTGCGGGTGCGAGTTTAGTAAATAAAAAACACCCAGCCGAAGCGAGGTGTGTTGGTGCGGAGGATAGAAACGAAAGTGCAGCCTAGAAGGGAGGGTCGGCGGACCACTGCTGTCGGAATTGTTGTTCTGCTACCACAGGATCTGTGCCGGCGTCGAGTGCTTTAAGGAAATCGAGAAACATTGTTCCCGCTCTTTCAGCAATTTCCCGGCTGGGCATACTGGCCTCGCTTCCTACGAGAAGCATTACGGCCACGAAAATACCAGCGTTTTCTTCGAGAGATTTTGTATGATCAGTGGTGACAGGACTGTCACCTTCAGTCAACTCACCTCTGAGAAGCTCCTTGACAATCCCCACCAACTCTTCCAAATCTACCGGATTTGCCATAATTACCTCTTGGTTAAATTCATGACACTCTAGCACGTTATGACAAAATGTCAACCACTTACCAAATTAGTCAATTTTTACAGACGGATGGGCGACGAGTCCATATAAATCCCCCCTTGCCCAAGCCGAAAAACCTGCTACACTAGGAAATACGATAATATAAAATTATGACTAGACTTGCTATTAGAATCCTTATTGTCGCGCTGGCCGTTATTGGTGTCAGCTACGTAGTATCTGGCATCACCGTCAGTAATTTCCTGGCAGCGGTATTATTTGCTCTCGTTCTGGGGTTAGTTAACGCACTGGTGCGGCCGATCGTGAAATTACTTACTCTACCATTGAAGTGGCTGACGTTTGGACTGTTTACTTTTGTCATTAATGCCTTGATGTTCTGGCTGGCCTCGCGGTTTGTTTTTGGTGTGCGGGTTGATTCGCTGATTGCCGCTTTTTGGGGAGCGTTGTTGGTCGGACTGGTCAGCTGGCTAGTAAACCAAGTCTTTAAGAAGAAAAAGAAGAAAGACTAATTATTATGGTACTATTTTCCGCCTTAATATATTTAGTGATCGCACTGGTCTTAGTACATTTCGAAGTGTTCGATTTTTCGCTGACAAAATACGGACTACCGGGCTGGATAGTGGTTGCTGGTGTTCTGCTGATGCTTTTTGGCAGTTTGGTTGATATCCCTTTAGCCATCCGCGGCCGTGGTCGCAAGAAAAAGAAAGATTTGAAGTCACTTTTTTTCGTTAACGGTCGAAAGAAGGCGCGCGAAGGTCTTTATCTCAACCTAGGAGGAGCAATTATTCCTGCCATACTTTCCTTTTATCTTTTATCGCAAGTCTCGCTAGTGCCAGCCTTAGTTTCTTTATTTATAGTAATAATTTTAGCGAGATTTTTGTCAGGAGTATCTGCCTTGAAAGGTAATTGGCTCCATCTATCCGCTTTTATCCCTTTGTTGGCTGCCCTTGGCTTGGCATTTTTGTTAGTACCAGCCAATCCAGCCGCCGTATTCTATATCGCGGGTACGCTAGGGGTATTGATTGGAGCTGGTTTGTTAAATCTGGATCGTATTAGGGAGGCCCCACTCTTCATTGGTGGCCGCGGTATGTTTCACGGAATTTTTATTGTTAACGTGGTGTTTTTGTTATTGTAATTGTTAATAAAAATTCAGAGTAAGCTAATTTGTGCTAAAATAATAATGCTAACTAAAATTTATGAGCGAAGTCAAGGATACAACTGCTGGTTTTCTAGAGGAATTTGAGCGTATACATGCATCTCTCAAGCAAAAATTTTCTAGTGATGAAGAAAAGTCGTTTTCTGTTTTTTTGCAAAACCTCTTCGACGAAGAAAAAATATCTCTACGATTATTTAATGAACTAAAACGGTTAATCGAAGCCAGAAATCAAATTGTTCATCCTTCTCCGTACGTTGAAACTCAACCCTCAGCCAGAGCCATGACAGTTATTAGTGACGTAAAGCAGCAGGTAGAAAAATTATAAATGACCTTATGTTCAGAGAATCACCAAGAAGTCCAGAAGAAACTAGAGAACTCTTGAATGATCTTACTTATTTGCCTTCAAGAGAAGAAATTCTTCAAGTTTTTGGGTTAAAAGGTGGTCAAGATGATTTTTATAAATATTGTCGGGAAGATTATGAAATGTATGAAATACCAACACGCGAGTTTGTTGCTGATTTAGGCGGTTATTTAGAAAAGAGAATGACATCTTTGGGAAGTAGTCCGGATAACCCTATAACTATTTTGGGGTTAGGAGATGGTGATGGCAGGCTGTCTCATTTTTTGAAACAGTATTTAGCGGAGAGAATGTCGGGTGAATTTAATATCATCGCCGTCGACAACGGCAGCTATGGTATTGAGCCAGTTTTCCCTGTGGAATATATGGAATGTGAGGAAGCAATCGATAGGTATCAGCCTGGCATAGCGATTTCTGCCTGGCCAGGTGGACATTGGCAGCCAAAGCTTAGAAATACTGAGAGCGTGCAAGAATATATTTATATTGGCGAACCTTTTGTTTTTATTGGGAATGACGAAGAAGAAATAGGGGAGCATACAGAGGAATGCCGGCAAGATGGATTTATAGTAGAGGAATTTGATGAGTTTCGTCAGCATCAGGTCTGTTTTACTGATTTTCCTTGCACGATGAATGAAACAGATAGAAGTCACTCTTGTACTTATTCTTTTAGGAAAGAGGAACAAGTAGGTCTTGGAAGAAATAAATCTGGCTCCAAGCCGGAAAAACCCCATCGCCAGGTGCCCAAGAATGAACAACGTGATTTACAACAAGATCCGGAGCGAGAAAAGAAAAAACGGTACAACCTAAAAAAAGAAATAAAAAAGAAACTAAAAAAGGGAAAGGAAAAAATAAAGGATTCGGATATCAGATTATTTCGGATAAAGCCAGTCAAAAATGCAAATGACAGAAAGGCAGAAACTGGTATCATGGAATTTAGCTTTGGGGTGGCTCGGTTCACCGCTCGTTATGAAAAGGAACCAAAAAAGAAAGTTGACATTACTGTCGAAAGAGTAGTGTATGGTGATAAAAATGGAAAACTGGCTGGAAGACAGAGAATAACTGAAGAAGAAAGAAAATTATTAAAGTCCTCGGGGTTTAAAAAAGTTCTGCGACGTAAATACCAGCAGCTTAAGGAGGAGCCAGGCATATTGCATATATAAATGAAAAATCATATCCTCATCCACTATGGCGAAATAGGTCTCAAAGGTAAGAACAGGCCTTTTTTTGAGCGTAAGTTGGTGGACAATATTAAGCAGTCGTTGTCAGGACAGAATTTCGTCTCAGTCAAAAAAGGCTACGGACGGATTTTAGTGGAACTGAATGAAAAATCTGACAGTAAACAGATCACTCAGCAGCTGCAGCGAGTTTTTGGTATCGTTAACTTGGCAGAAGCAGTTAAGGTTGATGGCGATATGGAAAATATTAAAAAAACTGCCCTCGAGATCCTACCTAAGTCCAAAACTTTCCGCGTAGCTGCCCGTCGTTCCGATAAAAGCTTCCCGCTCAATTCGCAGCAGGTCAATGAACAGCTAGGCGCTTACATTTTAGACAACAGGCCAGAGGTAAAAGTTGACCTCGGCAATCCGGAGGCTACTCTATATCTAGAAATCACTGACCAAGGTGTTTTCATGTATTCGCAAAAGTTACCCGGCCTGGGCGGCTTACCAGTTGGAGTGAGCGGACGAGTAATTTCTCTGCTGTCGGCTGGTTTTGACTCGCCGGTCGCTAGTTATTTACTAATGAAGCGAGGGGCGCGAGTAATTTTTACTCACTTTCATGCCTACCCGCAAACGGACAAGCGATCTATCGAAAATGTCCAGAAAATCACCAGAATATTAAACAAATACCAGTTTGATTCTCAGCTTTATCTAATTCCTTTTCTCGATATTCAAAAAGCGATATTCAAAGTGGCCACAGCTGATCGAGTGGTGCTATATCGACGAATGATGATGCGCATCGCCGAGAAAATAGCCATCCGAGAACAAGCCAAAGCTTTGGTGACTGGTGACAGCTTAGGACAAGTAGCCTCGCAAACATTGGAAAATATCCAGGCGGTCAGCGAAGCGGCTACGCTGCCTATTTTGCGTCCCTTAATCGGTTCCGATAAGCAAGAAATCATTGATTTCGCTCGCCAAATTGGCACGCATGATATCTCTGCTCAGCCCTATGAGGACTGTTGTTCACTTTTCGTGCCCAAGAGTCCAAATACTAAGGCGAGGATAGAAAACATCAAGAGACAGGAGGAAAAATTGACAATTGACGACTTAGTTGAAAAAGCGGTTGATTCTGTTAAGATAGAAGTGATTGAATAAGTTGCCGGTCGTCGGGTATACCTAAGCGACCAGCCCCAATAATAAAAAACAAATGAAATTTTATCTACTACCAATTGTGATGCTAGCCGGCATTTTTTTATGCTTGATCCCAGGCACTCAAGCCGCAACCAACGCTCCCGGCACGGCTGGCTACGAGCTTTACACCGAGAAAATCCAGAACTTTGACGTCAACATCGTTGTTAATGAGGATTCGTCTCTCGAAGTTACGGAAAAGATTGTCTACGACTTCGCTGAGTATCAAAAACATGGCATCTATCGTGATATTCCTTACAAATACAAAGCGCGCGGCGGTCGATTTTCCGTCAAGCTGAGTGATTTTAAAGTAGTCGACGAAAAGGGCACTAGCTATAATTATACGGTCACCAAGCAGGGTGATAAAAAGCGGGTTAAAATCGGTGACGCTGACCGCTATGTCTCTGGCGTGCATACTTATCTAGTTTCTTATAAAGTCCAGCGCGCGCTCAATTATTTCAACGAGCACGACGAACTTTATTGGAATGTAACGGGAGTGGAATGGCAGGTGCCGATCAATTGGTCGGGCGTGACGATCAAGTTGCCACAGACAGTTGCCGAGGATCAGCTACAAACTGCTTGTTACACTGGCGTCTATGGCAGCACGGCCAGCAATTGCCAGTTGGAAATCAAGGAAAATGGCGAAATGACTTTTATCACTGATGGACAACTGCGAGCCTACGAAGGACTAACAGTGGTAGTTGGTTGGCCGAAGGGAGTGGTTACCAAGCCGGCGTTATTACAGCGAACAGTTTGGTTTTTGCAAGATAATTATTATTTCTTTTTACCGTTTTTAATTTTTCTAACCTCTTTTACTTATTGGTGGGTACGGGGGCGTGATCCCAAAATGCAAGGGGCAGTGGTGGCGGAATATGAAGCGCCGGATGGCCTAGCACCAGCAGAGGTAGGAACAGTCATCGATGGCAAAGCAGATAACAAAGACATCACCGCTCAGCTGATTGATTTGGCCATTCGGGGGTATTTGAAGATTAAGCAGACTGGAATGGGCAAAAAAGACTATCAGTTAGTTAAGCTTAAAGAGGCGGATAGTTTAGAGCGTGATTTTGATAAAAAGTTGATGGAAGCTTTGTTCAAAGGTCGCAACGAGGTAACAATGAAAGACCTGGAAAACAGTTTTTACAAGGACATGACCGCGGTTGGTAAATTACTCTACGGAGCAGTGACGAGTAAAGGCTATTACGCCAAAAATCCCAAGCGGGCTAAATTTGGCTGCTTGTTTGTGGCTGGTGTGATATTAGGAATCGGAGCGTTTTTTCTGGGTGGGGTGGCGGCTAACTTTTTCTTAGGCGTCTCTTTGTTTGTTTCCGGAGTGATTATGATTGTCTTTTCTATTTTCATGCCCAAGCGGACTAAAAAAGGCGTAGAGACTTTGCGGCGGATAGAGGGCTTCAAGGATTTCTTGCGGGTAACAGAAAAAGAGCGGTTGAAATTTCACAATCCACCCAAGATGATCCCGGAGATGTTTGAAAAGTTTTTGCCTTACGCGATGGTGTTGGGAGTGGAAGGCAAGTGGGCCAAGAACTTCGAGAATATTTATAAGCAGCAACCTGATTGGTATGAGGGTTATGGTGGCAGAAGCTTTAGTCCAATGTATTTGGCTAGTTCAATGTCTTCTTTCTCTAGTCGATCGACGAGCGTGATGACTTCGCAACCTTCAAGTGCTTCCAGTGGCGGCTCCGGGTTTTCCGGCGGCGGTTCCGGCGGCGGAGGCGGTGGTGGTGGGGGAGGGAGTTGGTAATAACTTATTCGTCAGTTTCTGATTTTATCTCATCAGCTGCAGTAGTTTTCTCTTTAATTATCCCCGTCCATTTTTTCACATAATGTAAACTTACGTCGACTCTCTTTAAAGGGAAATGTTCAAGCTGTCCGTGTACTGCTCGTCCTAGCTTCATTAATTCTTCTGGTAAAGCCGAATGGCGAGCTCTGAGGTGTGCCTGATCGGTATTTCGCTTCTTCCTTTTTGCCTCAACTATTTTGATAGTGGAATCAAGTGCTTGGCTGATATCATCTAGCAATCCAGTTTCGCCAGCATATTCAAGATACATTATAGCTTTTTCCAGATAAGTTTTTGATAAAGTAAAAGGACGTGGCAGTATTTCGTTTATCTGGTCTAACTTGTCATAGAAAATTTCTACTCTAGGACTTTCATCTTTTTCTTCCAACGCGGCTAAGTTTTTTCCTGCTTCTTGTTCTGCTCTTGGCATACCAGGCTGTTTCTTGCCTGCCGGTTTTTTCTCCGATGATTCTCCTTCGGTTTGCTTCTTCTCCGCATCTGGATATAGTGATTTGAACAGTTTATTCAGCTTTAGGATGTCTCTCATGGTGGGGGAATTAGTTAAATCTTAGCTTTAATTTATTGTGTCTAAGCAGCTGCTTGGCTGCATTTTCAGGAGCTCCTCCTCCTTCAGTAGTCATATTTTTAGTTAAGCAATAGGATAAGATTCCGCTGTCAACAATATTACAGCTAATGCCGCTTTGTTCTTTAATTCTTTTCCCATATCATTCTCGGTTTTGGCAACTATCTAATATGGGTTTTCTCCTAACCCTTTTAATTGTTTATACAACACTTTCAATTCTTTTTTAACCAGATCAACGTCACTATTACTCATACCTTCGGTAAGTGGTCTCATCGAAGATGTATATCCTGAAAATTCATCATGGACTTTTAATACTCTTTTTTTCAAATCACTTTGCTGCATTGGACCTTTCGCGTATTTTTCACTACCGTCTTCAAAAGTTTCCCTCAAGATAGTTACTTGATCACGTACTTGTTGAGCCATAAATTCAGCTTTTTCTCTTCCTTCAGATTTTTCTTCTTTGTCTCCTGCGCTATCTGTTTCAAGTCCTTCTAAGTCTGTTGCTGCTTCTCCTTCTTTTTGCGCCTGAGCAGCTGCTTTAGCCGCATCTTCAGGAGCCTCTTTAGGTTGTTCGCCTTCTATAATTGCCCCCTCGACGTCTGGTTTTTCGTCTACCATGGGTTTAAGTTAGTTATTATTAAACATCCATACTTTCTACTTGTTGAATAAGCTCTACTAGTGGCAGATTATTGCCAAAAGGGGAATATACCGCTGCCTGAAAGGTTTCTAAGCCCTTAGCTTGAAAGGCATTAAGCAGTGATAGGTTAAATTCTTTTAATGCATTACCAATCTCCTGCATCTTTTCATTATAGCATACTTCTTCGTATTTGTAAAATGATTCTAGGAGGGTATGACGTAGCTCTTGATCGTGGATTTGGTAACAAAGATCTTTACGAAAAGTGTCTTCGAGGGGTAAATAGGCGGGAAGATTGCCCGCTTCGGTTTTTAGGCCTTGCTCGAGCAGTTTTTTCTTGTCCTCATCGGGAATATAAGTAAATTCATGGAGAACTTGTAGGGTGTATTCCAACACGTAAAAAACGCCTATCTTTTGCATAGTTTCTAGATCACCGGCTACCTTCTCTTCCTCACTCATTTTTCTTTCTTTCTTGTGTAATTGTTCAAGAGAAACATGATGTTCGAGTGTTTTTTGTTTAGCTTGGGAGGCGGTGCTATCCATTTCATCCAGTGATTCGATAAAATCCTCATCAGTTGAGTGACGATAAACTTCTAGCAGGTTATCAAATGATTGAGTAAATTCTACTTCATTGAAATCGGTAGAAGAAATACTTTTTTCTAAGGCTAATAATTTCTGATAAGCGAGAGTGTCTTTGAGTTCTTTCTGCTCGAGCACGCTTTTTTGTTCAGCTAAAGCGGCTGCAGACCGTTCTATCAATTGAGTACGATCGGTTTCCGGCCAGAATTCTAGTGGCTTAATGCTAAGCATTTTGGCGAATTCGTGGAATGTTTGGAGGGGGGTCATAGCGTGATTTTATTTACTTATCAATTCTATCATAAAATGCTTAGCAGCGGAGATTTGGGCAGTGGATATTATTGCTTATAAAAAAACCGCTAGTGTGAGGTGTGTAGCCTGACTAGCGGCGGTGTTTTTTCTTAGGCGCAGCCTTTTTGGAGCCAAACAGGTTAAGCAAGGCAGCGTAGAGGAACAGGGGTCCAGTGACTCCCAGAAAGATTGGCACTGTCAGTGAGAGAGCGAAGGCAGAATGGACCTTCTCTCGGTCGGCCAAGTGAGGAGCATTCAAGAATATCTCTTCAGTACTGACATTCCAGTACAAATACAACAAGCTCAACAAAACCGAGGCGATTCCTACAACGCCGATAAACCAAGCCTGATGACGAAACCTACGATGATATGCCATTATCAGCAATCCAGAAAAGATGGGAGTGATGACATAGTGTGCTGGCAGGATAATCTTGGTCAGCTCGTAAATGAAGATACCGAAGCAGATCAGTCCACAGATGAACAGAGCAACGTTATCGAGACTACGAAATGTCTTTGCTTTCATTTTCAATCCCCTGGGAAAGTTCGATCTGTTTGCGGAAGGCTAATAATAGCTTATCTTGTGTAGTTGTCAAGATGTTGGCCGTAAAAGTAAAGTTAGTGTTTATTGATTAGCGTATTTGTTTTACTATAACTAATAGAGAATAATAATGGCATTGTTCAAACTTCCAAAGTATAGTTTTCCCAAGTAAATAACAAAAATTTTATGATCAAAAACAGAAATTTTAGTCGTTGGAACGTCATAGCATTGGTAATATTTTTGGCCAGTGTTCTTATGGTTTTCGGTTTTACTGAAGTTTCCGCCGCCTCCCTCATCACTGGCGCCGGCCCGGGCGGAGGACCTCACATTAGGTCTTTTACTACTAGTGGAGTAGCCGAGACAGATCCTAATAAGCTCTTCGCCTACGCTGAGGATTATCGAGGTGGAGTGCGTATAGCTACCGGTGACATAGATAATGATGGAGTAGATGAGATAATCACTGGTACTGGAGAGAATGGAGGTCCTCATCTGAGAGTATTTGAAAAAGATGGTACGCAGCGAGGAATAGACTTCTTTCCCTTTGATCCTAGCTTCAGAGGCGGAATGGATGTAGCGGCTGGTGACTTTGATGGAGATGGTAAGGAAGATATAGCCGTTTCACAGTTTTCTAAGGGTCAAGCCTGGGTCAAGGTCTACAAGTACAATAGTGCTCGGACAGTCCTCTTTGAGAAGAATATCTTTGGCGCTCCAGAGTGTGGGGCTACCGTAGCGATGGGACAATTAGATAGTGATACTAACAAAGAACTAATTGTGGGAGCGGGAAGTGGCTGTGCTACTCAAATTCTTACCTTTGACTACAATAGCAATAATCTAGAGGGTACCCAGAAGCCCCTTTCTTTCTTTGCGCTTGATTCTGCCTATGCTGGCGGGATTGTTAATGCTGGGATAGACGTAGCCGCTGGGGATGTAGATGGTGATGGTAAGGATGAGATAGCGGCAGCTTGGCTTAAAGACTATACTCCCCGAGTAGAAGTATACCGCTACAATTCAGATCATACTGTTCTCGGTAGCTTTCTAGCTTACGGTAATACTGCCAACTTTGGTACTAACGTTGAGATGGCTGATATTGACGCTGATGGACTGGCTGAGGTACTAACTGGCGCTGGACCTGGCGGTGGACCGCAGATTAGAGCTTTCAAATATGATGGCACAGTCATTAACACTCTCGATAAGTTCTTTGCCTACGATGAGAACTTCAGAGGTGGAGTTGATGTGGGGGTTTGGAGTCCGGGTACGCAAACAATGACCCTCGACGAGGTGCAATATTGGACCTACAACATCCAGGATGTAAATACTAGCCGTCAACGCGAGGAATTAGTAGGTTCGCATTTTGATATGTATGTGCTAGAACCAGTAGTGACGGAAAGGGGAGAGCAGAACTTTGACATCGCCGACCTGATTCGAGACATCAGACAATATAATATTAATACTCGCCAAGTTGACCCAATAATCTTAGCCTATATTGACGTTGGTCAAGCAGAAGATTGGCGTTGGTATTTTGATAGTTCTTGGGGGGTTGGTAATCCGGAATGGATTGTAGGAGATGATCCCCAAAACTGGGAGGGCTGTATGCCCGTGGCCTTCTGGCACGATACTTGGCAAGATATCACGATCAATGGTTATCAAGGACGGAGCCAGGTAGAGGAGTCTCTGCAGGCCGGCTTCGATGGTATTTATATGGACTGGGTGGAAGCATTTAGTGATGTAAATGTAGTGGCTAAAGCGCAAGCTGATGGAGTTAATCCGGTGACGGAAATGTTTAATTTTATTAGTGATATTCGAACCTACGCTCGACAAACATCCGCGAATGCTAACCCTAATTATTTGGTTATTGCTCAAAATGCCCCCGATCTTTACCAGGAAAATCCCAGTCGTTATCGAGCAGTGATAGATGCGATTGGTCTAGAAGGAATTTGGTATGACGGCACCGGTGGGTTTGATGATTGGAATGATTCCACGGGATATAATATTTCTACTAACGACATTTTCCCTGGCTGGACAGAAGAGTTATTAGAATATCTGGAACCGATGAAAGCATATATGCCGATTTTTAATATTGAATACGCGCAGGATTTGGGCGGAAATAATTATGCTTCCCAAGTTTATAATAGCTTGTCTCCGACCCACGGCTTTATTCCTTACGCTACCCGCCGGTCGTTGTCGCGACTATCGACGACGCCTTATCCGGTGGGGTATGGGGTGGAGGATTATTAGGGAGGGCTAGTAGATATTAGAAAGCAGGGTCGGTTGGCTCTGCTTTTTTGTAAATAAAGGGCTTCGCCCTTTGTTTGCTTGTTCGCTCAGAAAAATAAAAATAAATTTTTACTTTTCATTCACTCACTGCGCAAATAAAAAAACCTCTCAGCTAGGGTTAGTAGTTGAAAGGTTATTGGAATGAGGTGCGAGGGCTACTTGACTTTGGACTGAAGGCTCTTGCCAATCCAGCCCTTGGCCAGAATCAGCATCACCGTAGAGCTGATGGCGATACAGGCGTAAATGAGCCACATTGCCTCGGTGTTGGTCTCTCCTTTGGCCGGGCAGTAGCGCTCCATCATCCAGCCGGTGAGGAGAAGTGGTGTCAGCATCTTAGTTAGGAACCAAGGCAACTGAGCCACGCCCATGTATTCGCCGGTTCGGTTCTTGGGGGCGATTTCGGCAGCGTACTGGAGAAAGCGGGGCTGCCACATGGCCTCACCAATCGTCATGATGATGATGTAGGGGAAAAGCGTCCACCAGTAGGGACCGATGACCAACAGGAAAGCCGGAGCTGCCATTATGCTGGTGCCGATGACCATCATCTTGTAGATGTCTGCTTTGCGGGTCAAGGCGGCGATCATCGGAACGGCGATGAAGATCAGGATCGGGTTGAGGTTAGCCGCAAACTCGAACTTCTCGCCAATCCAGCCGGAGTAAGCGCGGCTGATGTACTGGGGCAGAACAAGCCAGTTGTAGGCGAAGAGGGTTTGGACGGGAATCAAGGCGAAGATGAAGAAGAAGAATTTCCCATCAGCCAGCGGATGTCTGGCAACCCATTGCTTGACCCGGTTGTTGGTGACAACCAAAACGCTCAGGATGACCACGATCATGGTGACGATGTGAGCGATCCACTTGTATGGCTCAGGGACGCGCCAGTAGGTGATGGCGATGATGGCGACCAGGACCAGCCAGATGTGTTGAGGAAGCTTGACGTTGGTGTTAGGGCTAGTCTCCGCCTGCTCCTGCTCCTGCTTCCCCTCCTCCTCCTGCCCAGTCCTGGCAGCTTCCGCGGTAGCGATAGCTTGCTCGACCGTCCGGCGAGAGAGAAGAATGGCGGTAGCAACCAGACCAACTACCGTGAATCCGGTGTAAACCCAGAATGTTCCCGGAATCCCCAGTCCCAGATATTCGTCGTCTCGGAACAGCCAGGCGTAGGAAGGAAGATAACCACCTAGATTCTGCAGAGCGTAGAGCATGGCGAAACCCATGGCGGCGGTCTTGGGCGTGGTGAACTGCTTGATCGCTGTGTAGGCTGAAGGTTGGTACATACCGTAGCCGATGACGATCAGAATAATACCACCCATAGTTACCAAGTGGACAGATCCCCACAAGCCAATAGTTGCACTAGGGATGAAGGAAGCAGCTGAAATCAGGGCACGCCCGGCCAACAAGAAGACAAAGGCCAGAATGAGCGTGCGGCGCACTCCCCATTTGTCGCAGACCCATCCCAAAGCAACCATTGACAGGGTGATGCCAGCAGTAAGAATCGCTAACATTAAGTGTGACCATTCATCGGCGTTCTTGATCCCCTTGAAGACAAAATCTGAGAAGTACATTGCCAGGTATCCAAGAACACCAAAATAGCACATTCCCTCGAGGAGATACCCCAGGTTGATCCCCCACAGAGCTCGTGAGGCGTGAACCAGGTCGATGAAGGGTTGGGTAATCTCTTTCCACCAGGGTCCCGGTGGTTCTTCCGCGGGAGCCGGCTCTTTGTCCGTCTCCGGCGGCGATGCTTCCTCCCTAGGTGTCTCAGGGGCTGTCACCTTTCCCTTGTCACGTAAACCCTCGGCAATCTCAAGAGCATCACTCGCTTCGTGTAAAGCAGATTTTGCTCTTTCCAGGGCAGCTTCTTCGTCATCTCGGTATGGTGGACTACCGTTTTTACCATCATTACCACTCATTACTGTTTACCTCCCTCGTTGGTCGTCAGTTATCTTCGAACAAAATTGTCAACGTACAAAAAACCAAAAACAGGCGATCCCTCCGCCCGTTCATATCTAGGATAAGGATTTAGAGATTAAAGTCAATAGTCACTATAATATCGTTTGACAATTGAGAGAGTTATTAGTTAGACTGAAAAGTCACGTAAGGAGACAACTCCTTTTTTTGTTTGTACATTACAAATTAAGAGAACAATTTCAACCAGCAGACGGGAGGATAACAGATGTCTAGCAAGAATGGAGATGGCGGCAGTTATCGAGATGATGAAGCTGCTGCTCTGGAAAAAGCTGGAGCTGCTTTGAGCGATGCGCAAGAAGCCCTTCGCATGGCCAGGGAATTTCACGAACCGGGAGGGGTAGAAACAGACAAGACTGAAAGTCCACCTGATCAGCAGCCGGAAGCGAGCGAACCCGAAGATCAAGAAGCTGCTCCATCGATCAGGCGTGAACTCACACCTAAGTCGGTGCTGATCAGCATTGTCATTGGTCTGATCATGACCGCGGCCAACTGTTACCTGGCACTTTTTGCCGGAATGACGGTGGCAGCGGCTATTCCGGCCATGGTGATCGCAACCATCGTCACGGCTCGACGAGCCAGCATCTTCGAGGTGAACATCATCGCCACTGGTGCTAGTGCGGGTGAGTCTCTGGCAGCTGGGATTGCTTTTACCATCCCGGCCCTGGTGATCACTGGCACCTGGCAGCAGTTCGACTACTGGACGACGACCCTGGTAGCGCTGTGCGGTGGTGTTCTGGGCGTGCTGATGATGGTTCCGCTGCGGTCTGTTTTCATCTCAGCGACTCCCCAGAAGGGATCCGAGGAACTTACCTATCCGGAGGGAGAAGCAGCCGCAGAAGTGCTGAAGGCGACCACTCAGAGTGGCGAAGGAACGTGGAACATCATCTGGGCTGGTCTCTTCGGGGCTATGTTCAAGTTCCTGCTCCACGGCTTCATCGTCATCAAAGCTACCGTGGAGTGGGCCACTCAGGCTGGACGGTCAGTACTATACGCTGGTACCGATACCTCCATGGCTCTGTTGGGAGTCGGCTACATCATCGGCTTTCAGGTAGCCGTCCTGGTGTTCGCTGGTGGAGCCATCGCTTGGCTGATCGCCGTTCCCATTTATTCGGCTTTGTTTTCGGTGGAGGGCGACTCGTCACTCAAAATTGCCTGGAACATCTGGGACACCCAGATCAGGTACCTGGGAGTAGGGGCGATGTTGGTCGGAGGTGTCTGGAGCATCATCCAGGTGCGGCAAAAAATCCTCCAGGCCATCAAACAGGTTGTCCGTGGCCTCCAGTCCCAGAGTGGAGGCAATCTGCCATTGCACGAGCAGGACGTCCGGGGGCGCTGGCTGATCACGATGGCAGTGGTTTGTGCTGGGCTGATGTTTTTCCTCTACGTCAAACAGACACCAACGTTGGGCATCGCTTTTTCCGCCTGGGCACTGATGTTGGTGACGGCTTTCTTGTTCGTGGCGGTCAGCACCTACATCGTGGGCCTGGTCGGAAGTTCCAACAATCCGATCTCTGGCACAATCATCATCACCCTACTCCTAAGCGGAGGGATGATGGTTCTTTTCGGAGTTGGTGGTTCAGCGGGCATCCTGGCGACCTTGGTGGTAGCGGGGGTGGTGTGTTGCGCAGCGGCTACAGCCGGAGACATTGCTCAGAACCTCAAGACGGGGGCAATCATCAAGGCCTCGCCGCGAGCCATGCAGATCATCCAAATCATCTGCATCGTAATACCGTCTCTGATTCTAATGCCGGTATTGAGCCAGTTGCATCAGGCCTACGGCATTGGTACAGGCCTCAAAGCTCCTCAGGCCAAGATGTTTGCGGCTCTGAGCCAGATGATTTTCAATCCGGAGGCTAATATTCCCTGGATGATGATCATCATCGGAATCGGAATCGGAATCGGCCTGGTTGTTCTGGACGAGATCCTTAAGCGCTTCACCAAGGGAGCCAGAGCCTACGTGATGGCGGTTGCAGTCGGTATCTACCTGCCATTGAGCCTGGCAATGCCAATCTTGGTTGGCGGAATTGTCAAGCGTCTACGGGGTCGGCGAGAGGAAGTGGCGGGGTCAGACCAGGGCACGCTGTTCGCTTCCGGCTTGATCGCGGGTGAAGCCGTCATGGCTATCGTACTGGCTATTCCGATCGGGATGGGTTGGAAGGGATGGACAATTTTCCCATCTGATATTATCTCGCTACTGTTCTTCGGCCTGGGCGTGTTCTTGCTCCGTCGAGTTTCTCGCAAGTAGATCTTTGGGAGGGAAAAGGTAAAACAATACACTGAGACGAATTCGTTTGTCTCAGTTTTTTTATTTACGCAGTGAGCGAGCGAAAAGTAAAAATTTATTTTTACTTTTCCGAGCGAACAAGTAAACAAAGGGCGCAGCCCTTTATTACAATAAATCTAGTTTTCTAACTTAAACGGATTAAAATTAGTCTCCTTATCGTAGTAATCTTCCCCTTCTTTGCGCTTCAACAAAGCGACAATTTTATAAGTCAGCGGTGTAAATAACACTTCCACCGCCACTTTGAAGACGTAGTTGGAAATAATGATGGTTAGCAATAAGCTATTAGGTAGGATTCCCCAGAAGGCAACTAGGACAAAAATTATGGTATCGATACCTTCGCCGATCAAAGTTGAACCGATCGTTCGTACCCAAAGCTTCTTCCCCTGCATTTTTACCTTTAGCTTAGCCATAATCACGGCGTTGGAGAATTCACCAGCTAGATAAGCAATCAGACTGGCAATCACTATCCTGACACTAAGACCGAGAATATTGTTGTATGCTTCTTGAAAAGGCCAGTCAGCGGCTGCGGGCAGTTTCCCGACAATAATAAAAACCAGTGACATTACGAGGGCGGAAATAAAGCCGAGCCAGATTACTTTGCGCGAGCGGCGGTAACCATAGACTTCCGTGAGAATATCACCGATAATATAGGCAAAAGGAAAGAGTAGGGTGCCAGCATCGAAAGTGAGAATTTTGAGGTCGAGGATTTTAGTGGAAGCGACGTTTGAAATTAACAACACAGCTACAAAAAAAGCGGTGATAGTGTCGATGTGACGGAAGGATTTTTTGATTTTGGTACCTAATTCGGGCATGGGTTATTATTAATTGACATTGGTGGCTATTATATTACAATATAGTGTTTCTAGCAATCTAGGCTGGGAAATGAAAATCCGCACATTTAAACTAGGGTAAGTTGAAAAGGGAGCTTCGAGCTTCCACAAACCGCAGAACTGCAAAAGGGGAAAGAAGATGTTGAAGATCGATCGAAAGAAAGCGGAACATAAGGGATTCGGGCCGTCTCTCCAGTTTAGAGATGAGAGCGGAAAACGTGTGGTCACGCTAGTTTTCGCAGCTGACGAGAGGGGAAGCAGAGAAGATATCGCGGAGGTTATCGCGGCTCTTCAGAGGGAGTATAGCGTCGATGCCCCCACGCAACTCGAGAGCGCCAGACCAACGGCCGAGTTTCCGCCAGCCGCCATTGATGAGCTCGTTGGCGCTACTTCCAAAGCCGGCAGGCTCATTCTCCCCGATACCGAGCCCAGCCAGCCGGTGGCCGACCAGCCCAGGAACGCCAAAAGTGACAGGGATCCGACGGGTTCCCCGGTCGCTGGTCCCTTCGCCAAAACCGAAGGCGATCACGACATCCCCGCCCTCCCTGAGGAGGAGGAGCTCGACGATGAGGACGATAATCCTATCAAGAGAGTTCCCACCGAGGAGATCCCGGCTGGAACCAGGAAGTCCGAGCTGCCCGCCCCCGTCGTGGCCGAGCCCGAGCCGCCCGCCGAGGAGCCCTCCAAGGAAGGCAAGGGTCCCGAGTCCGAGGAGTAGAGCAGCTCAACCTGCCCCCTGAGCCAATCCTGGCTCATTGCACCCCCCAAGAAGACACTCCCTGAAATCACACCGATTACAGGGTTTTTTATTACAACGATCAAATCCAATAAAAAATAGCCCTTTTACATAGAGTCAGGCGTATGGGCTAGAGCCTGTTGTGACTTATTCTCCTATCGCTATACCTCGGCGATGGCTTCGAACTCAACACGAGCATGTTTCGGCAATGCGGATACCTCAATGCAGGAGCGAGCGGGGCAAGGTTCGCTGAAGAACTCCCCGTAGATTTTGTTGACTGCTAAGAAATCCCCCAAGTCAGTCAAGAAAACCGTGACTTTTACCACCTTGTCCATGGTGCTTCCTCCAGCCTCGATGACGGCCTTGAGGTTTTCCAGGGCTTGAGTAGTTTGCCACCCGATGTTATCAGAGACCAGTTCTTTTGTCTCGGGGTCCATTCCAATTTGCCCGGCGGTGAAAAGAAAATTACCACACTTTATCGCCTGGCTGTAAGGACCGATTGCTGCTGGTGCCTTGTCGGTTTGGATTGCTTTTCTCATCTCTCATCCTCCGTTTTCGATGAATGTTCGTGGTCTAGTTAAAGGATCTTTCCAGGTGTTTTTATTCTAATGTTATAAAAGAAAAGATCAAGGTTACTTGTGTCGATTGTCAGTTGAAAATTCCCTATTCCCACTGATAATTCCTAAACCCCCAATTTATCAACGATTCAACTTCATATTTCGTGTCGGAATAAGAAGGATTACCCATCGTCACGGCGATCACTTCGTTGCCGTAGCCGTCCTTAGCCTTGGTCATCAAGTTATAATGAATTCCGCCCCAGGAAGGAGGCAGATAACCAGTTTTTCCGCCGGTGACGGTAAGGTGGCTGTTAACTAAGCCATTAGTGTTACGGAAGCTGAGAGATTTTCCACTATTGGTGGTCCAGAAGGTATAGCTTTTAGAGGTAGAGGCTTGCAGTACTTCCATTTTACGCAGGGCGTATTGGCTGAGCTTGGCGTAGTCAGCGGCTGAAGCCCGATTGCGATGATCCAGTCCGGTCGTTTCGACAAATTGCGAATTGGTCATGCCTAATTCAGTTGCTTTTTGATTCATGCGGGCCACGAAGTTAGCATCTGAGAGGCCAGTTGAATGAGCGAGAGCTTTGGTGGCATTGTTTTTGGAACCGACCAGCGAAGAGTAAAATAGATCACGCACTTTTACTCTATCTCCCGGCACGACGCTAAGGTGGCAACCATCAGCAGAGTCAGCTGCGCTGATTGTTACTTCACGGTTAAAATCAGGGTTAGTCTCCAGAAATATCACAGCCGTCATTAGCTTGGTGAGACTGGCGAGAGGCAGGCGCTCATTAGCATTTTTCTCGAAGAGCACTTGGCCGCTCTTATCGTCGATTACCACGGCCGCTCGCGCGTCAGTGGCGATACCCCAGCTGTCGGTGGTCTTAGTCGGGCCGGGCGCTTGCTGTTCTTCCAGGACAACCAAATGAGTATGGGGAAAGTGAATAGCCGCTCGAGCGTATTTATTTTGTTGATCAATGCTAGTTGGAATACCATGCCACTCACCCGTAGTGTGGCTGTAAAAATATATTTGTTTGCGATTGAGAGAATCAGATTCATATTTGAGGGCCAGCCAAATTGGTTTTTCCAACACCCGCGGTTGGGACATGATGATGTTGTAGGAGTAAACATCACTGGCTACGTTTTTGTCGGTTGGCAAGGCAGGGTAGTCAGTTAAGTCTTCGAGTTTAATAGTAGAAGCCTCAGTAAAAACATCTGGCCCGATGCCAATACGAAAATTTTGGTCGGACATCTCGGCAGTGTAGCCTTTGACGATAGTAGCAGCATCGAGATGGGTGCGTTCGATTTGGGCGAGGGCGGCGCTGGGTAGAAATAAAATCGTACCAGCGACAGTTAGCAATATTTTTTTAAGAGTTTCCATTATTTGAGATTATAAGTGGCTAATATTTTAGTTTTATCAGGATGACAGACAGCGCTAGTAGTGATTAAGTCTATTTCTCCGACTTCTAATTTACCCAAATCGACCGTTTTTGACTCAGCAACTTTCGCCCGGAAATTTTCGTTAGGCTCAGTGGTATAGCGGCAGACAGTCATATTGCCAAATAGGATGTTAGTCGAAGCATACTGCTTGTCGTCTGGCACTCCCGCTTTGGCTAGTTCTTTTCTTAATCCAAAAACCAGATCAGCTAAGGTTTTATCGGAATAGGCTCGAATAGCCAAGCTAGTAGGTAGTGATAGTAAACCCCTTAACTCAAAAACAAAACTTTTATACTTGGGAACTATGTTTTGGAAGACTTTTTTAGCTTTTTTGACGTCTTCTGGAGTAAAAGATCCGCCCGCTGTCCTGACATTCTGAATAGTAATATGGAGCGATTCTGGTGGAAAGAAATATTGTCGATCGTCAGTTTGCCGAAGAGGCTCGATGATTTTATCCATAATAACTTGTTGTATTTTCGGCGTGGCGAAAACAATGCTGGTCAAGCATATTCGCTTATCACTGGCATAATCTCTCCTGGTTTCTACTAACGTGGCTTTTGTTTCTCCAGTAGCTGCTTCCTGCTCCAGTTTTTCAAAGACTTGATACTGTTGTTTTTGGTAGTTGTTCATAATAAAGCTATCTTAGCATAAAGGGACTGTCACCAAATACCATTTCTACTGCAATCTTCCTATTTTGGTCAAATCTTCTAAAAATCTTTTCAGCTTACCTGCCTGCCGGCAGGCAGGGCTTAAGCTAAACCTCAAA
>JABMPQ010000035.1 GCA_013202585.1 Parcubacteria group bacterium
GAGGTTTAGCTTAAGCTAAGCTGAAAAGATTTTTAGAAGATTTGACCAAAATAGGGAAATTGTAGTCGGAATGGTATTTGGCGACAGTCCCCTTAATCAGTTACCGAGAAAAGAGTAATTTCTTCATCTGGCTCAACTGGTATCGATTTTTCCACTTCCCAGCTTTTTAGATCAACTACTCGGATTGCCTTAGACTCTTTAGCCTGATAATAAAGCTTCCCATCATGGACAAAAATAAAGTTGGCGTATAATTTATCCTCCGGAATTATTTTACTAGCGATAATTTGTTTGTCTTGATCGAAACGCAGCAGAGTAATGTAGTCACCGCCACCAATCACGATAGTGCTGTTCTTTTCGGATATAGCCGTCGAATAAGGACGCGACTTATCAGCTATTTCGTTCTGGACTTCCTCGGTTATAGTGTAGACTTCTTTTTTCGGCTCTGGCTGATGAGGATCGACAACGATGATTTGATCAGCTTCACCTTTGGGCGTAGCCAGAAAATAACGGCCATCGTACTCCAAATCAACCATCCCGGTATTGTCCGCCGACATACCAAACTCAGAGAATGTTACGATCTGCTGCTCCTGCAAATCATCTATTTTCACTAACGAAAGCGGTATCGAGGATCCAACCCCTTCCCCACAAGGCCAGACGAAAAAACGGTCATATTTTGAATCATATTTATGACAACCGAAGAAATCACCTACGCCGGGAAGTTTAATATTGTCGGCTACTTCTAGCTGGTTGTTGTCGGCATTTAGAAAATATTTTCTAGTACTAACTATTTTGTAGCCAAACATACCCAGCTCTTCTTCCGTATCATTAATCTCCAGATAAAATTTACCGGGCTCGGAAATAGAGGGATCTAGCCAAACTTTTTCTGAATCTTTTAGCGGCTCCAAAGATATTTTGTTGATAGCCTGATCGTCTAAAGAATAAGTGAACAAGCTATTATCTTTTTTTAAAATAATATAACTGGGGAAAGAATCATAACTATACTGGTTGACTATCTCATAGCCAGCGGGAATAATATCTTTTTTCTCATCATTGGCAACATTCACAAAAGAATATCCATCATCTCGCCCTAAGCCAAAATAAACCGACTTGGTGGGTTCGACGACCACCGACGACTCATCTGTCGGCGCAAAAGAACACTGATAAACCAAATAGCTCACTAGACCAATAGCAACAATACCCGCTACAAGTATTAAAACAATAATTGGCTTAGATATTTTTTTATCCAGCCGAAAACTCGCTCGTGGTTTCTGGTCGGGTGTTGGTTGATCCATGTTTTTTATTTTAATTAGAACGGATAGTCGCCTTGGTGCATTTTGAAAACCGTGTTTTCGAAGTATACCAAAGCGACTAGCCCTATTTTTTAATATGTCCTCGGCAGGATTCGAACCTACGGCCTCAGGCTCCGCAAGCCTACGCTCTATCCAACTGAGCTACGAGGACAAAATTCTCTGCCTTCATTATGCCAAATAAAAAAAGAGGAGGCAACTCCTCATTTTTATTGATTAAACATTATTCCTATATCCCCAACTTCCGCGCTGCTTTTTCCGAAAAATGCTCTTCCTTTTCCATATCCTCTGGTAAATAACGCAACAGCGCCTCTCTAATCTTTAAAGGATTTTCATCCTCCAGCTGCAGGGAAATATTAGGAAACATCATTTGCTGACGATCAAAGTTAAGTGTTTTAACTTCTGGCGGATTATATAATACCCAAAACGATTTCAAGTCTTCTTCGTAAGTTAGAAGCTTTTCACCAATTAATATTCCTTCTTTAGTAATGCTGACATCAATAGCCGCTGGTTCCTTCTTGTCAAAAATATAGATCACAACAGCGGTCATGATCACAAACACCATAAATAAGTAATTGGCTGTCAGAAAAGCATAAATCAGCAAAGCGATCCCTCCTACTATCAGCAGGAGAAGCTTAGAACTTTCGAAATTATATTTTTGAAATTCCTGTGTTTGCCAATGGAATAATATTCCGCCACCGGCTTGCGCTGTATCGGCATTTTCTTCGGGATCTAATTGGGCAATGTTTTCTTTGGGCATGTTTTTGTTTTAGTTGTATTTTTTAAAACAATTAGTCTTAAGCTGCAGCTGCCAAACTATCCGAACTTTCCCGCTGATATTTTGATAAATTATCAGCTATTTTATTATACCTTCTCATCGCTCTTTCTAATGAAGCCATGCGATTTCTTAACCCAAGTAAATAACCCAAACCGCTTTCCTGCGCTTTACTTTCAGCAGAATTAAGATAATGCCTAGTGAGTTTACTAGGCTCTCCTCTAATAATTTTACCCTCGTGTTCATCTATCGTATACCTCATATTTTCCCAGGTTTTTACCATACCGCTATAACTAGGCTTCCCTGTAGTTTCAGACATTTTTTTCATCTCATCACGGAATCTTTGCTCAGATTCTTCCAATTCCCGATTAGCATCAATCAAATCTTGGGCGGTTTTTTCTAATAATGTATTAAGATACTCCTCTGCCTCGACAACATCGCCCTCTCTTAACCCGGCAACAATATTAATGACATCTGCCTTTGGAATTTGGCTTTCGTTTCCTCCTTTTCCCGCCAATTCATTGAAAAACTTTATTGGATCCACAGTAAGCCCAAGATCTCGTTCTATCGCAGTTTCCGTATTCGCCAACTTTTCCCATCTATCTTCGGGATTTGGGCTGGTAAAGCCTTCTTGTGTTTCCTCAGTTAATCTTTTTCCTGTCCCTACTTGGGGATCTGATGAATCACCGACCACTCCACCAAATTCTTTTTGAGTATCACTAAATTGATGATCCGGTATAGTATCCGCAAACTCTGCCTCAGACACCTCCGTTATATCTTCTTCATCCGACTCAATCACTCGGGATTCTCTAGCATCACCATCTGGAACTTCTGCAGAAAATTTAGAGTAATCAGTCATACCTCTTTCAGACATAATTTATTAGCTTAAACACTTTCTATTATACCACACTTCATTACATGTCAAAACGGAAGGGGTGGGATTCGAACCCACGGTCCCCGTGAGGAGACTCCGGTTTTCAAGACCGGTACATTCGGCCGCTCTGCCACCCTTCCTATTATGGATCTGTTGCCGAACACGGAGAGGGAGGGATTCGAACCCTCGAGCCACTTACGCAGCTAACACCTTAGCAGGGTGCCC
>JABMPQ010000036.1 GCA_013202585.1 Parcubacteria group bacterium
CTACATTTGATTATCTTAAAGAGCACTTAAGCCTAGTAACATCTTTTCCTAGATCAGTAAAAGGATACTTATTTCATTATTTGAAAGTATTACTTGGCTATCAGATCATGGCGAGTTAGGTTTTCGGATTCAGGTTGAAAAGACTTGACAGTGACAGCTTTTCATGATACGGTCTTCAGTTGACTAAAAGGAGAAGTGATGCGAGAACAAATTGAAAAGGCAGTCCAGACGGCTCTTCAGGGATCGAGAAAGGTCAAAATTACCTTCAAGCAGGAAGCGATAGGCGACATCAACTACCTGCTGGGAATGGCGCAAGGCAACATTGTCTCGTTGGGCAGTGGCGTAGATGCGCTACTCATGGCCATCATCCAGACCCACAACTGGGACAACGACCAAAACCGCACCCTTACGATCACCTTGACCGACACGTTTGATGAGGACTGGTTCGTCGGCAGGATGCATCCCGCTCTCGAGAGTATCGAGGTCGCTAGCTAGACGCCGCCAACCATCAACCACCTAGAGTTCCGCGTGGACATGTTCCCCGGAACTCATTTTTTTAGAAGAAATATTTGTAGATAATATAATCAAGAATTTATTATTTGCGGAATTAGAGGCACAATACTAGACGCAATAGGGAAACTGTCTACTCCCGAAAGTGGCAGCATTTTTATTTGATCCTCACATCCACTTCCCTAACCACTCCAACATTTTCGCTGGCTGCTCGCCAAAATACTGATAGCCTTCAAAACGATGTTTAGTTCCCTCGATCCAGAAAAATTCTTTGGGCGCCGGGGTCTCGGCGTAAAAACCTTTGATATCGTTGAGATCCGTCCAAGGGTCATTTTTAGTTTGGACATACATGGTGGGAACTTTGATATCCTGGGCGTAATCGGCTGGCGACATTTTTTCCAGCAGGTATTTCCCTCGCCAGGCGACAAATTTGGACACCAGCGGCATTAGTAACTTCGCCCCCACCGGCGTAAAAAGTTTGCCCAGATAGGTGCGAATAAAAACCTTCATGGAAATCGGCTGGATCGCTACCATACATTTAACATCTTTAAAAACTTCCGGCTCCTTGCTCATCGCCACAATAGTTGAATTAGCTCCCATACAGAAGCTAACAAAACCAACGTCTTTGTTGCGTAAATCGTCACGCCCAGCGATAAATTGCATCGCTGCTATCACATCAAGATATTCTTCTAAGCCCACGCCCGCCTTGCCGCCATTGGGACTCGGATCACTCTCCCCGTGATTGCGAAAATCAAACATCAAAACTCCGTAGCCTTGATCGTGCAAGTGTCGGGCGACTTTCAGAAACTCAATCTCTTTATTATAGAGCTTGCTAATGCTTTTAAATTCGCGGGTAGAGCCATATTTAGTTAACCCGCCAACGTGAGTGATGATGACTAGCTTATCCGTAGAACCAGGGATGAGCCACCCTTTTATCTTCACCTGGTCGGAAGTTGTAAACGTTATATCCTCAAAATCCAGACCATAATCTCCCAGATTTTTTGGTACCGGCTGACGGTCGAGATAAATAACAGTGCTAGAAATGAAGTAGGTGGTGGCGATATAAATGAGTAATAATGCAAAAACAGCCAAAATTATGTATACCAGCATTTCGTTAAATTATTTTATGCCCGAACGTGATTATCTTCTCTATTCGTCGTCATCTTCATCCTCGTCTTCATTGGGATCGTCAGCTTCTGTTTTGGTTTTTCTTCTATCTTCAGCTGCTCGCCGTAATATTTCGTCGGGACTGGGACCTTTCTGGCTACGACGTACTTCTTCGGGTTTAAATTCAAGATCTGGCTTGCCCCCTCCCTCCGCTGGAACTTCTGGTTTAGCTTTTCTTTTCCCCTGCAGCCAAGCAGCGTATTGACGAAATTTAGTTATATCCTCTTTCTTGACTGCTCGCCCGCCGACAGCGTGCCTTATATTGCCATCTTTATCAAGTAACAATGTTACTGGCACTGAGCCTTTCCGAGATAATTCCATACCAGGTAAAGCATAATTTGTCCAACTGCTTATCGGGGGTAATCCCCATCAAATGGAACACACTAGAGTGACTTCTTAAGATAACTAAGGGGAGAATCAAACATTTTAGGTGAGGAAAATCTGAGGCAAAATTCACTCACATATTCTGGTAGGTATTCAGGAGTGCTGTGATGATAC
>JABMPQ010000037.1 GCA_013202585.1 Parcubacteria group bacterium
AATTTATTGGTCACTGGTGGCGTGGATGATGTCTGGGTAAATCCAGCTGGCGAACTGATTATTGTTGATTACAAGGCTACTTCTAAAAAGGGAGAGGTTAGCTTGGATGCCGATTGGCAGATTGGTTACAAGCGGCAGATGGAAATTTACCAGTGGCTGTTTCGGCAAAATGATTTCAAGGTTTCCGATACTGGTTATTTTGTTTATTGTAATGGTGATACGGACAAGGAAGCTTTTGATGGTAAGCTAGAGTTTGATGTAAAAGTAATACCTTATAAGGGTGATGATTCATGGGTGGAGCAGACAATAGTGGATGTGCACAAGTGCCTAACCAGTGACGAAATTCCCGAGCCAGGTGAGGATTGCGATTTTTGCCGGTACCGGGCGGCAGCTGACAATGTAGATAAATAATATACTAGAGTGACCACATACTAATATAATTCAAAAAAATGGCACACAGCGAAAAAAAATTCACAGCCGAACAAGCCAAAGAAATCGGTGAGCAAATAGGGATCAGGTGGGACAAGTTTGACGTCGAACAATTCCGGCGCGGGATGGATGTCGAGCTTGAGCATGGTACTGTCGATGCTAATACAGATGTCACCAGCGACGATCCTCTCACGACGGGCAAGGTTGCTTTGGCTCACTTAAATGAATTCCCGGACTACTATACTCGCTTAGATAAGATGGAAGAAGAAGCGGAGAAGTATTGGGAAGGGAAGTAATAGAGTTTGGCGGAAGCACTAAAATAAAAAATGACCAAAAAATTAATTAAATGGCTGACTGTTTTCTCGCTGGTTTTAGTGGTAGGGCTAGTTAGCTCCTATGTCTATCTTTATTTTTGGGGACCAAGGGAAATTATCTCGATTTTTCAAGACGAGGAAATCCCGACGGAAATTAAAGACTACAATAACCGCATGTATGATAAGGAAAAGGTGACGGTCAATAAGCGTAATGCTATCACGGCCGCTCAAGAACTGTTAAAAAGCGGCGATAATATTAAACGCCTTGACGAACTTAGCCCCCTCCAAGATACCAAATCCTATCTAGAAGTTTGTCATTATAATCCGGATAAAAAACAGTATTTTTTGTTGCTGGATGAACCGGGAGGCGAGCTGGAGAAAAATTTTACTACTCGTCTATGCCATCGGGTAATGTTTATATTCGAGCAGCCAGAAGATTTTACCGAAGTGATAGTAGGAGCCGAAGATGGCCAAGTAGCCTCTTGGATCCAGGGTGGTGACCAGCCGCGGGAGCTGGAATATTTTCAAACTAAACCGGTTGGGGATTTTGTTCTTAAGCAAGAGATTGATGTTGATCATGATGGTAATGAGGAGGCTTATGTTATCGCTCACCCAGCCAAACCAAATGAACAGGGATTAATCCCGGTGTATTACCTGTCTTATTCTTATGTTACAGAGGCCTCTAGTTGGATTTGGACTTATAATTTTCTGCGGGCAGTTGATCCAGGGGTGAAAGATGGTATAAAAGGCATGGCTAAAATTGGCTCGATAGATGATATTACTGACGATAGAGTAGATGAAATTTTAGTAACATTTAAAAGTGAGGGTGAGAATGGTCGCTTGCTAGCGTTATTAGATAGCTCTCATTATTTATGGACTAACTTGCTTTATTATGGCGATTTACCGGGCGGCGCAGTGAAAGTGAAGGATGGTGAACTGATTACTACCGAAAGCGCTTGGACGGAAAATGATGCCCAGTGTTGTCCGTCGGGGCGACTAGAGACGAGCTATAGATTTGATGGTCAGAGAATGATTAAAGAAATTAAGTAAGGTAAATCTGGCGCTAATGTAAAAATGCAATCAGGGGGTCAAGGGTTGGCATTGTTATTTTTTGCAACCGCGGGTGTCTGAGGAGTCATCCCGGTCTTACCTGCCTGCCGGCAGGCAGGCCGGGAGGGCGACGAGTTCCGCGGTCAGAAAAGTAATAATGCCAATTCTTGACCTGCAAACGGTTTTTGCAACGATACCAGATTAACCCATACAGAAATTAATTTATAAAAAATCATGAACTTCGACGAATACCAAAAAAAATCACGTAAGACGGCAATTTATCCGGATAAAGATAATAATTTTATTTATCCAACCTTGGGGTTGGCTGGTGAATCTGGTGAAGTAGCCGAGAAGATAAAGAAAGTTATTCGGGACAAGGATGGTAAATTAGATGAGGAGACTAGAGATATGCTTAAAAAAGAATTGGGTGATGTTTTGTGGTACGTTTCTCAATTAGCTACGGAATTAAATTTGTCATTAGACGAGGTGGCCGAGGAGAATATCAAAAAATTGTACTCTCGCTTGGAGCGTGGCAAAATTTCCGGCAGTGGGGATAAACGGTGAGTAAAATGGGCACAAAATTCCCTATATTTCCCTTGACACATTCCGTGGGTATATTATTATGAATAGCAATTCTAATATGATTAAAAAAATTACAACTTTAAGTAAGGCGGTCACCTGACAAAGCGTCAACCAGACGTGATATTGTTGGCCGCGCTCACGCGGCTTTTTTAGTCAGGTTAGTCCAGCATGATTGTTCTTCTAAAATTAGCTAAGTTTAACCCTGGTCGTTTTATTGCCTCCGGGTGGTTAGCAACTTTGGGCAAACTTGGCTAATTTTACAGGGATGATCAATTGATTACAGTGGATCGAGTGTTGTTGTTAGAACGTTAACAATTGAATAACCACGCAATTAGTGCCCATGTCGACATATGGGCACAACACAAGTAACAGCAATTATTAATTGCTAGTCAATCGTTACTCAGACAAACGTAAGAGTATATGGTGGATGCCTTGACACGAAAAGCCTAAGAAGGACGTTGCAGTCTGCGATAAGCCTCGGGGAGGTGACAAGCTACCTTTGATCCGGGGATTTCCGAATGGGTAAACCCAAACTATGTTCGCATAGTTTATCTCGATGCAAATCGAGAAGGGCACTCGGCGAAGTGAAACATCTCAGTAGCCGAAGGAAAAGAAAACAATGCCTCGCTTAGCGAGGCGCATTTCCTCAGTAGCGGCGAGCGAACGGGAAAGAGTCCAAACCGCAAATTTATTTGCGGGGTAGAAGATATTACATTTGTATTTTTATAGTATTGGTTAGTTGAAAGTCTCTGGAAAGAGCTACCATAGAGGGTAATAGTCCCGTAAGCGAAAACCTATTATAAATTTCCGTAATATTCTGGAGTACTACGAGTTAAGTGGAATCTCGTAGGAAGCTGGGAGAACTACTCTTCCAAGACTAAATACTTTTCGTGATCGATAGTGAACTAGTACCGTGAGGG
>JABMPQ010000038.1 GCA_013202585.1 Parcubacteria group bacterium
CACCTCTATTACCTACCTCTCGAAGAATGTTATCCTTTGCATATTGGCATTATTTACTTTAATCTAGCCAATTATGCTCAAGGCTCTAGGGTGGGGCAATAGGTTTTGAATGCGGCATTCTCAGGCTGGCTGGGTTCAAAGAAATATTATGCTATAATTAAAGTCTAGCTCGATTGCTCTGGTACACCTCGAAAACACGTCGGACTTCCCCAGCGAGGAAATCCGACTCCTTGATCGGTCTCATTCCCCCGCCTACGGCGGGGACCATGCCCATTCGACCGATCAAGGTTTTTCTCGGTACACCAGAGCAATCTCCATTAAAATCAAAGCCATGAAAATAGCTTTTCTCGACACCTCGACTGTTGGCAATAACATTTGGCTAGATTCAATTGCCAAAGAGGGTGAACTGGAAACCTACAAAATAACCTCGCCAGCAGAAACAGCGGCTAGAATACAAGACGCCGATGTTGTTATTACTAATAAGGTTGAAATTAATATTGGCGATAAAGAACTAGCCCAAGCTGATAAACTTAAGCTAATTTGCGTAGCTGCCACTGGTTATAATAATGTTGACCTCGCCGCTGCCAAGAAAAAAGGGGTGGTAGTCGCTAATGTCTCCGGCTATCCCACTGAGGCCGTTGCCCAAATGGTGTTTGCTTATATTCTTACTTTTTATAACGTTATTTCAGAATACGATCAGTCAGTTAAACAAGGTGAATGGAGCAAATCGCACATTTTTACCTTGCTCAAATATCCTATTGCCGGATTGCCAGATAAAACTTTAGGGATCATTGGTTACGGTGCCATTGGCCAAAAAGTAGCCAAGATTGCCCGTGCTTTTGATATGAAGGTTATAGCTGCTACCCGGACGGGAGCCAAGCACTCCGAGGATTTCCGAGTGGAGTTGCCAGAGTTGCTAACCCAAAGCGATATCATAACTATTCACACTCCCCTAACCGAAGAGACAGAAAACCTAATCGGTGCTAAAGAACTAGCGATGATGAAACCGGAAGCTATTTTAATCAACGCCGCTCGCGGGGGAATCGTCAATGAAGATGCTCTCTACCAAGCTCTCAAAGAGAAAAAAATAAAGGCGGCCGCTTTGGACGTACTAGCGGAGGAACCTCCGAAAAGTGGAAGTAAATTGTTCGAGCTTGATAACATTATTATCACTCCCCATGTTGCCTGGGCCACCCGGGAAAGTCGGCAGCGCCTTATAGACGGAGTAGCAGAAAATATCAGGAAATTTAAGGTAGGAAAAGGCGTAGAGATCGATCTCTGTACTTAATATTTCTTAGGACCAGATTTTTGCGGTTCTTTCTCCTCCGGTTGCGTACTAGAATCGCTCTGATCATCTGACTGGCTGGATTCCAACCACTTCTGTATATCGAAAGACGAGGATGAATTATCTGATGAGTCGGTAATAACAAAATATCCGACAATAAGGGTAATCATAAAAAACACTAACACTATACAACTAACACAAAATCCAGTTTTGATTCCGCTAGGTGTTCCCTCATAATCTTTATTTATTTTGGGCTTGATGGGAGTGTTATCCATGACAATTGAAATTAATTTATCTCACAGCCTGATTCTAACAAGAAAGTAGCTCTTTGGTAAAGCTCACTATTATATCACCGGATTAAACATAAAAATGAAGAACGTAACTTCTGTCCTATTTCTTATCGGCGCCAATTGTATCCCGTTGGTTGGAACTATTTTTCTCGGCTGGGACATTTTGACTGTCCTTTTTGTCTACTGGTTAGAAACGATCGTAATGGGATTTTTTAGTGCTCTCAAGCTTTTTATTTCTAGTGGCAAATCGGGAGTAATGATCTACGGAGCAATAATATTTACTATTACCTACCCCATTTGGGTTTATGTATATTTGAAAGCTATCCAGGCTATGGCCGTAGTTATCCAGGGAGAAGAAGCGGCTATCACTGGCACCTCTCTGATAGAAGAGATAACTTTTCTTCTAGCCAATTTTAGTGGCTCGATTATACTCGCCCTATTATCACTTTTTATTAGTCATGCTTTCTCCTTCGGCACCAACTTTCTCCGCCAAAAGGAATACAAAACACACCAACACCAAACCTTTAGTGATTTAATGTATGCTCCCTATAAACGCATAGTTACTATGCACATTGTTCTCTTCGCTGGTTCGTTTTTGGCTGTAATATTCAGTGCTCCCCATTTTTTCGTAGTTGTGCTAGTCATCTTAAAAATATTAGTCGATTTACTAGCTCACCTGGTCGAACATGGTATGATAAGCAGAGCTAGATTAGCTCAGTCTTCTTGGTTAGTTCTTTTTGGAGCACCAAAACATTAATTAAAACAGTAATGATCACAACTTCTATCATCTCACTCGTTATTCTCATCCTACTATCCTCATTTTTCTCCGGCGCGGAAATTGCGTTGTCTTCTTTGAATCCGATCAAAGTTAAAACACTCGTCAAGCAGCGTAAAAAAGGATCTAAAACCCTCGCTCGCCTGAAAGAAAAATCAGAGCGGACGATTATCACAATCTTAATTGGTAACAATATTGTAAACGTCGCTTCTGCTTCACTGGCCACTTACATTGCTACCGAAAAATTTGGTTCTAAAGGGTTGGGAATTGCCACTGGCGTAATGACTCTGATTATTTTAGTATTTGGGGAAATCACTCCCAAAACGCTAGCCACCACGCACGCCGAGCGAGTTTCCTTATTCATTGCCAGGCCGATCCTAATTCTCAGCTATATATTTTATCCGCTAATTGTTATTTTTGACGCCTTCGCTAGCCTGATCAGCCGGCTATTCAAAACCCGTAAGCGCAAAGGGATCTCCGAGACAGAAATCAAAACAATGCTGGAATTTGGCGTTGCAGAAAAGGTAATCGATGAGGAGGAAAAAGATATTATGCACCAAGCGATTAGGTTCAGCGACATTAAAGCGGAAACAACCATGACTCCCCTGAAAAAAGTATTCCGGTTGCCAGCGGCCACCCCAGCCAAGGATGCTCTGGAGCCAATGCTGGACAGTGGTTTTTCGCGAGCGCCAATTTACGAAGGTCAAGATAAAAAAATCACCGGGATTGTCCTGCTCAAAGATGTTATGTACTATATTCATGAAAAAGAAGGAGATAAGCTACTTAGTGAAATCGCTACCGACCCGATCTTTGTGCCGAGGAAAATGGAAATTGATGATGTCTTCAAAGCTTTCAAGGCCCAGCAAAAACATATTGCTCTAGTTGAGGACGAAGAAAAAGATGAAATTATTGGTTTAGTAACCATGGAGGATTTACTGGAAGAATTAATGGGTGAGATTACCGACGAGAGCGACATCACTCCTAATACTATTATTAGAATTAGTGAAAATACTATTGCCGTACATGGAGACACCTTAGTAAGTGAGATAAATAGCTTTTTTCAGACTTCTCTGCCCATGAAGAAAAAAAGTTTGCGCTTATATGAGCTGATTAAGAATAATTTTCCGGAGTACAAGCAGGGAGCTCAACTAAAAATGGGTAATATTGTTTTTATCCTAGATAAGGTGGATGATGATAAAATAATGAAGGTGCGGATTAAAAAGAAGGGGTAAGTTAATTTTTCATTTTCGGGGCAACCGGCACGGGTGATTCTACGCCGGTTTTTTGTTTTTGAGTGGTTGTTTGGCGATGCGATTTTTAGTAAAAAAAGACTCACCACGACGAGGATAGCAATTGCTAGTCCTGGTCGGGTGAGTAAAAGATCAGCTCTCATCATCGTCATCGTCAGCGGGTGGAGGGCCGGCGTCAGGCGGGGGCGGTGATGAATCCGGAGCGGGCGGGCCTATGGAGCCAGCGTCGGAGGTGGGTGGCTTCTTGGGCTTGGTAGACTTTTTGAGTGGGGGCGGGGACTTGGTCGGGGACTTCTTCTTGGGGCTGCAATCGAAGCCCATCCGCAACGCTCCCGTGAAGCCCTTTATCAAGAGACAAACCGCGTCTCTGTCCTGCTCAGCGGCTTGCTTGTACTTAGCCACCGCGTGTTTGCAGGCGACAAAGTTCCCCTCTGGGCAGGCCTCGAGCGCTGTCTCGAGCGCCTCGCTGCGGTCGTCCTCGGCCTCCTCAATCATGTTTTCCGCATTCTCATGCGCGGGGGTCTTTTCCCTACTGCACTCGCCGTAGAGAATCCCGGCACCAAAGATGAATCCTGCAGCCAAAACTGCGACAATAATCGTCCCGAGTTTTTCCATTTCTCACTCCTTCCCTTTTTTCAGGGAGTTTTTTCTGATTGTCTGTAAAACCTGCGATTATAGCAGTTTTGGATCATTTTAAATGCTTTAAAACAAGCCAAAAATCCTAAAATCGCAGGTTTGCCACCAACGCTGGAAAGGGCTTTCTAGACTATAATCTAGGTACTATTCGCGAGCATTACACTATACCATAATTGATATTTATGTCAGTACATTCGCTGTTTTGGATTAGCTATTGACATAATAGTAGTATAATGCTATTATGTAATATTCGTAATCTGGAATGAACCTCAAAAAAATCGCGAAGTCAAGGAGACAGATATGGAGATCGTTAGAACTACAGTAGGCTGGGTGATGTCGCTGACGACCGCAAATGTGGTTGTGATTGTAATTGTCGTCGGGCTGCTCGTGGCCGGTCTCATAGCTAGCCGCCCGAAAATTATCGAAGCTATAGGAGACTGGATAGCGTCGAGCTGGGTGATGTCGCTGACGATCACGAGCGTGGTCGTGACAGTGGTAGTCATCGGGTTGATCGGATTCAGCCTGAACAAGTGTAACGACTGGACCGAGCAGGATGTCAAGATCGTCTCAGTCGTCGATCCTGATGATCCAGACTCCGACATCATGGAAGTGGTCTGGAAGGAGAAGGTCACGATGGTGGGAGCAATGTGGTCGAACTGCGGTTTGCCCAAGACACTCTACAAGGATGACGCCTTCATTGTGCCGAGATTATTTATTCTCGGCTTCGAAGAAGGAGCCGTCCTCAAGTCGGGAGCCAACCGCGGCGGGTTTGATATCAACATCACCCCCCAGTGGTTGAAGCCGGCCACCAAACGGTTGACAAAATATATCAACCTTTCTTTCAACTGTCAGTACACCCTCTACTTCTGACAACGATTCCCGCCCTTTCGCCCTGTTCCCGAGCCACGCTCTCAATGCGCGGCTCATTTTTTTACGCAAAAACTGCCCTAAACACACAGGCAGCTTTGTAAGATAATATTTATTTTACCAAACTCTCTCCCGTCATCTCGGCTGGTTGCGGTAAGCCTAACATTTCCAACACCGTCGGCGCCACATCCGACAGCTTACCTTCTTCCCGATTAGTTTTATATCGCTCGCTCGCCAAGATAAACGGCACTGGATTGATTGTATGGCTAGTCACGGGCTCACCCGTCCCCGTATCAAAAACTTCCTCGGCATTACCATGGTCAGCGGTAATAATAATATGATAACCTTCAGCCAGCCCCGCCTCCACGATCTCACCCAAAGCCTGATCAATTACCTCCACTCCTTTTTTCACCGGCTCGATCTTGGCTGTGTGCCCGACCATATCTCCATTACACAAGTTAGAAAATATCACCTGGTGAGTTCCTGCTTTAATATCTTGGACAATCTCACGAGCAATATCGGGTGTGCGCATTTCCGGCTTCTCATCATGAGTAGCAATATCCGAATAGGAATCTAACATCATTCGATCCTCTCCCTCTAGCGCCGCCATTTTTTTACAATTGAGAAAATAGGTGAGGTGGTTAAATTTCTCTGTTTCGGTGATACGTAGTTGTTTTAAGCCCGCTTGAGAGATAACCTCTCCTAAAGTATTGGCTACTTGCTCTGACGGAAAAGCTACTCGACAGTCAAATTCTTTCCGGTACTGCGACATCGTCACGTAGTCCAAATTGGCAATATCTGATTCGAGAAACTTTTGCGACAACTGCACCGCTCGATCCGACCGAAAATTAACAGATATGACAGCATCATTGGAACTAACGCAACCTTCTTCACCCGGCTCCATTTCAATGATAGAAGGCTTAATAAACTCGTCCGTTTCCTGATGATCATAGGCATCTTCGATCGCTTCCCGGGCGGAAGTATACTTACGACCCTCCCCCTTGGTAATAGCGGCAAAAGCGGCTTCCGTCCGTTCCAGATTATTGTCCCGATCCATCGCCCAATAGCGACCGGTAACCGAAGCAATCCGGCCCAAACCTAATTTATTCATAAAGTCTTGTAGCTCTTTGACATATTTGAGGGCGCTCTTGGGAGCCGTATCTCGCCCATCAGTAAAAACGTGTACTTCCACGCGCGGCACGCCTATCTTTTTAGCCAATGATAACAAAGCATAAAAATGCTCCTGATGCGAATGTACCCCACCACTACTAACTAGGCCTTGTAAATGCAAACAACTTTGGTGCTTTTTCACGTGTTCCATTGCTTTGGTAAGCGCTTCATTGCCAGCCATATTATCCCGCTTGATCGCCTGATCTATTTTCATCAAATCCTGAAAAATTACCCGGCCAGCGCCAATAGTCATGTGGTTAACTTCCGAAGTGCCCATTTGTCCTGCCGGCAAACCGACTGACATACCAGCAGCCCCCAACACCGCGTGCGAATAATCGCGCCAAAGCTGATCATAATTAGGTGTTCGCGCCTGCGCAATCGCATTATGATCTTTTTCTTCCCGGTGACCCCAGCCATCGAGAATAAGCAAAACTATTTTTTCTTGTTTGGTCATATTAGTTGATTGACATTGCTTCCAGCATAGTATTTTGACGAATAAATTCAATACCATTGAAAAATCCGGCGGCGTATGCTAACCTCAGACTTACTGGTGACCGGTGTTGACCAACCTGCCCTTGTGGTGAAATGGATATCACTACTGGCTTCGGACCAGTCATTGGGGGTTCGAATCCCTCCGAGGGCATAATAAATACACGAAACAAAACCAGCCATTGGGGGTTCCCACCCTAACGGGTGGTCACCCGCAGGGTGAGAATCCCTCCGAGGGCAAATTAAAACAACATCCATGTTTACTGACAAAATGAAATTTCGCTTTGGCTTTATCTTTATTGGTGTTTTTTTGGTGGTAATTGGTTGCTTCCTCTATCTAGGCTGGCGGCAAGGAGAAAAAATCGAAAGACACGAAGCTAGCAGCATTACCGAAGATTTGCGGACAATGACTGGCCAACTGACTCGGTAGGTTTATTATTGTAATGAGCCCGTAGCTGTCTGCCGGCAGGCAGGGCTCAGTTGACGCTCTCCTATATTTTAGAGGGCCCGTAGCTCAGCTGGTAGAGCGTCCCGATGGACATCGGGAAAGTCAGGAGTTCTGGAATACAATAAATTAATAGCATGGAGGGGTTTGTTTATATTATAAGAAGTCTAAAAAGTGGTCATTTTTATGTTGGTAGCACCAAAAATGTTCAGAATAGAGTCATTGAGCACAATTTAGGAAAAACACGATCAACAAAATACCGTACGCCTTGGCAGTTAGTCTTTTACAAAAAATACGACGACATTAACAAAGCAAAGCGGATTGAATATAAGTTGAAGAAGGCAAAAAGTAGAAAAATAATAGAGAGAATTATTCGAGACAGAGATATAAAGATGGGCCCGTAGCTCAGCTGGTAGAGCACATCCATGGCATGGATGGGGTCAGGAGTTCGAATCTCCTCGGGTCCACCAAGGTAGCAAAATGCGGATAATTAACAATAAGAAATATGACTGTACATATAAGTTCTCAAGTTGGTGCTGAGAAAGTAGTCAAAGAAATACAAAAGCAACAAAAATGGCAAATATTACCAGGTATCGCTATCCTCGTGGCGATAACTAGTATAATAGTCAGTATTATTCTATCCTGGTAAGGCTTGGTCTGGGCTGATGGCTCAACCATACCAGACGCTTGGAACATAGTCTTCCGGAAAAAAGAAAAATAAATGGCAATCACGCCCACCGATCAAGCAGAAGAAAAACTCCATCAACAAGGCTACAAAAATATCGCTGGTATCGACGAAGCTGGTTGTGGCTGCTGGGCCGGTCCGCTCGTCTGCGGAGTGGTTATTTTATCGCCCGGTTTTACTAATTCGGATATAAAAGACTCCAAACTCCTCACTAGCCAGAAAAGAGAAGAATTATATGCTATAATACAAGCTGAAGTCACCGCTTGGAGTGCTGGACAAGCTTCGCCGACAGAAATAGACACTCTGGGACTCACCAAGGCCAAAAGCAAGGCAGTCGAGCGAGCCTTAGATAGCTTGTCTCTGACGCCAGATTATCTGCTTTGTGATGGTAATATAGAAACAGGCAACAAAATCCCCGCGACCAATCACATAAAAGGCGACCAGAATATATTATCCATCGCCTGTGCTTCCATTATCGCTAAAGTTACCCGTGATCGGATCATCACTGAGCTCGGCCAACAATATCCGCAATATAATTTTGCTCAACATAAGGGTTACGGCACCAAAGAACACCAAGAAGCTTTGCAAAAACATGGAGTTTGCGAAATCCATCGCCAGTCGTACAAGCCGATCGCAGCCATCTTAAATAACAAATAAAAATAAATACCTAACCTAAAACCATGCCCATAGACCCTCCTACCCCTTCGCCAAAATTTATTGACCCCGATAGCATTCTCGACCAGCTTCAGGTTAAAGAAAATAACGTGGTAGCTGACTTGGGTTGCGGTAGTGGCTATTATGCCTTCGCAGCTGCCAAAAAGGTTGGCGAGGAAGGGAAAGTATACGCCGTTGATATTCAAAAAACTGTCCTATCAGCTCTACAAAGCAAGATAAAACTTCAAGGAACGAGAAATATTACTGCCGTCTGGGCTGATATCGAAGTTCCCGGCAGTACTAAAATCGCCGCCAGTTCAGTTGATTTTACTTTATTAGCCGCCATATTCTACCAGACTCAGAAACACGAACAGATTCTAATCGAAGCTAAACGGATTACCAAAGATAAGGGTAAAATAGTTATTATAGATTGGAAAAGCACCAATGTCCCCTTGGGACCGCAAACTGAGCTAAGAGTCTCCAAAGATGTTATTCGCCGACAAGCAGAAGCAATTGGCCTGAAGTTTAGTCGAGAAATAAATGTCGGCTCTTATCATTACGGATTGGTATTTGAGAAATAAAATTAATAATTTTCGCGGGTTGGCCGCAGGTGGCGCTTATCGTTACTTTTTTAATCTACAAAAATGGAAGAGAGAAAAATTCTCAAAGACTGTGAATATAAATCTTACGACTGGGCTAACAAGCCAGTAATTGCCGAATCGCTATTCAGAGAATACGACCTACGGAATCCCATTCAAACAATGACAGATGGAGACAAAACTACTCCGGCTAGTGTAAATATCGATGGCTATCGCGTGCTAGGTCAAGCTTACGGCACTTACGTCCAGCAGAAACTCAAGCAAAATAAAATCGTAGTAGCTAATGATTATCGTTCCTACTCCCGCGGTCTGGCTTATGCCTTTATCACTGGCATGTTAGCCTCTGGAGTTGATGTTATCGATATTGGTACTCAACTGACACCAGTTTTGTATTTTGCCCAATACCATTTCGACCTACTCGGTGGAGTTATCATTACTGCTAGCCACAATGATAACGGTTGGGCGGGATTAAAAATCGCTAAGGGACTTTCTCAGACTTTCGAGCCTGATGACATTATTGAATACAAAAAGATGGTTTACGCCGGAAAGTTTTTATCCGGCCAAGGTAATTACGCCAGAGTTTACGATTTTAAAGATGTATACTTAAAAGACATCGAGGAGAAAGTAAAACCTTGGCTGGGGAAAAAGAAATTAAAAATCGTCGTTTCTGGTGGTAACGGTGGTGGTGGCTTGTACTTAGAGGAACTGCTCACCAAATTAGACTTTGAAGTAGTCCCGATTTACAATAAATTAGACTGGGATTTCCCTAATTTTAATCCTAATCCGGAGCATCTAAAATTTCTCGAGTTGTTAGGTGAAGAAGTGCGCAAAGTGGGAGCAGATTTTGGCATTGGCACTGATGGCGACGGTGATCGACTAGGTTTAGTTGATGAAAACGGTAAAGAAATATTTGCTGATCGAGCCGGGCTATTTATCGCTCGCTACTTAGTCGAAAATACACCTGAACCCAAACAGAAAATTATCGTCGACGTTAAATCCACTGGCGCCTCGACCCTGGATCCTGTCCTACAAAAGCATAAAACTGAAGTTATCTTTTGGAAAACTGGTCATTCTTATATCAAAGCGGCCACTCAAAAACACAACGCCTTGGCTGGCTTTGAACGCAGTGGACACTTTTTTCTACGAGGAAAGTACGGCCGAGGTTATGATGACGGCACCCTATCCGCTGCTTGGATAGCTATTATTCTATCTAATTCCGACAAGCCTCTCTCGGTCATGGTCGCTGACCAGCCAAATTCCTACCAATCACCTACTTTAAGTCCGGCCGTCAAAGATGACAAAGAAAAATATGAAATTGTTGACAAAGTCACTGCTTATTTTAAAAACTTGCAGGAAAAGGGCGAGAAATTCGCTGGTTTAGCCATTGAAGATTTAATCACCGTCAATGGCGTTAGATTTGTCTTCGAAGACGGAGCTTGGGGTCTGATTCGTGCTTCAAGTAACCTACCCACTCTCGTCATCACCTGCGAGTCCTTCAATACTAAGCGGGAAATGTACAATATCATGGAGGCAATCCAAGATCATCTCAAGCAATACGATATTGGTAAGTATGATCAGGAAATGCCGCCTTACGAGAAAGAAAAATAGCCAAATCATAGTATCTTGTCTTTACTGCCCAAACATGCTATAATGTAGAGGCCTAAGAAACGTGCGACTCTTTAGTAATTAAAGGGTCATCATGCTAAAACAAAAACAAAATCAATTGAAGAGAATCTGTGCTTATTTAACGGCAATTGTCCTGATTGCCTGGCCTTTTGGCTCATCTGCTGGTACTACAGCGGATAGTTTTGTTTATCCCCTAAAAAGCTATGTACTTACTTCTGATTTTGGCGACGATCGCGGGGGCATCTACCACTTAGGTGAAGATGCCGCTGGGGCAGCTGGTACGGCCGTCTATTCTATTGGAAATGGCTACATTAAACATATTGGCGAACATACTAGATTTGGTACTGTTGTTCTAATTGAACATACTATCACTGGTAGAGGCAAAGTTGTTTCTCTCTATGGTCATTTACGTTCTCCCGATATAAAAGTAGCGGAAAAGCAATTTGTCAGCAAAGGACAATTAATCGGCTATTTAGGAACCACTGGGGAAAACGGTGGCTGGGGCGAACATTTACACTTTGGTATTCACAAGGGTGCTTATGTAGATGTTGATGAGCGATGGATTTATTGGGGTCTAAACCGTTCAATCGCCGAGATGGAAAACTGGTACGATCCATCTGATTTTATTAATGGTTACGATCCCGTTAGTTACGATCCCGATGACTTAGGTAAAATTGTTACTAGCGCTGGTTCAGGTGGCAGCGCTCACGTTAGAGTATTTGGTTCCACTGGCCAAGCTGTTAAAGGAACGGACTTCTTCGCCTTCGGTGATGAGTCCCCAGGTGGAGCTGATATAGCTGTGGGTGATATCGACCATGATGGTGTCCAGGAGATTGTAGTCGGAGCTGGTCCGGGCAACAAACCATATGTTAAAATATTCGATAAAAATACGCAAGAGCTAGAAAAAACTTTTCTGGCTTACGGAGATGATTTCCGGGGTGGCGTACGAGTAGCCATCGGCAATATTAACGGTGGCGAATATCAAGAAATTATTACTGGAGCTGGTCCAGGTGGGGGCGCCCAAGCTCGTGTTTTTAGTCATAATGGCAGCGTTATTCTCCCTAAGCTCTTCCCTTTTGGCGAAAATCAGCGCTCGGGGTTAGATGTGGCGGCTGGTGATACCAATGGTGATGGAATTGACGAAATTATCGTGGGTGCTGGTCCTGGCGGAGAACCAAAAGTGAGAATTTACAATGGTAATGGTCGACTAGCGAGTACCGAAATAACTGCTTTTGCCACTAACTTCCGCGGTGGAATACGCGTAGCCGCCGGTGATATTGATGGTGATGAGGTGGATGAAATTATTGTTGGGGCAGGTCAGGGCGGTGGGCCGCACGTACGTGTTTTCGAGCCTAACGGTCGACCCCGACCGATTAATATTTTCCCTTTTCACTCTAGCTTTCGGGGCGGAGTTGATGTCGCTTCCTATGATCACAATGAAGATGGTAAAGATGATATCGTTGTTTCCCAAACCTCAGGCGGTCAAGCTTGGGTGAAAGTTGTAAAATACAATAACGAGCAGACAATCTTGGCCGAATTTAACGCTTACGCCGACTTTCAGGGTGGAGCAAATGTGACAGCGGTTAGGTAGACAAAATCAGCTTCTTTATCTATAAAAACTCCTGTTGTGCCAGGAGTTTTTCTTTACTAAACAATTGTAGAAGTGTAAGGTGAAGACAAGTCCTAATAGAAGGCAGCTATCCTGACAAACACCATGTTAATCCTCGGTATCGAAACATCTTGCGACGAAACAGCAGCTGCCGTTGTCAAAAACGGTCGTTTTGTGCTGTCCAATGTTGTTTCTTCGCAAACTGAACTTCACGCTCCCTATGGTGGGGTGGTCCCGGAAGTGGCGGCGCGTGATCATGTTAAGAGTATCGTTCCTATTGTCGATCGAGCTTTGAAGGAAGCTGGAACCGACCTAGAAAAAATAGACGCCATCGCTGTCACTAAAGGACCGGGGCTGATAACTTCATTATTGATTGGTGTTGATACGGCTAAAAGTTTAGCTTACACAGCTGGCAAAAAAATCATTGGCCTTAACCACTTAGAAGCTCACGTTTACGCTAGCCAATTACAAGAGAGTGGTGGAGAGAAGCCAGCAGCGCTAAAATTCCCCCTGATTTACTTGATTGCTTCGGGCGGTCACACTGAGTTAGTTTTAATGGAAGATCATCTTAAACATAAAACTATCGGTGCCACTCGCGACGATGCCGCTGGTGAGGCTTTTGATAAAGTGGCTAAATTGCTCCAGCTCGACTACCCTGGTGGTCCCATCGTTGCCGAGCGAGCTAATTCTGGCAATTCCCGCTCGTATGCTTTCCCCCGTCCCATGCTTGACCAAGGCTTCGAATTCAGCTTTTCGGGATTAAAAACTGACGTCTTAAGACTAGTTAAGAAAAATAAATATAAATTTTCCGCGCCGGCCATTAACAACATTTGTGCTTCCTTCCAGGCAGCGGTCGTGGATGTTCTTGTCACTAAAACCACTAAAGCGGCTCGAGAACACCAAGCTGAAATGATCGTTATTGGAGGCGGGGTTTCGGCTAATCAGCTATTGAGAAATGTCCTAAACAAAAAAACAGCCGCTGAGCTGCCTAATACTGAACTATTGATACCTAAAGTGAAATACTCGACCGACAACGCCGCTATGGTAGCCGCCTTAGGATATTATTACGCGCGAGAAGGAAAGTTTGACGGATGGGACAAGTTGAAGGTGGAGCCCAATTTAAGCTTGGGGTAGATCACCATCGTCCTCGCAAAAAATTATACCCCCAATACCACCCCGGCTGATAAGCCAACTCCAACGCCCCTACCCAATTCTTCTCTTCCCCGCTAAACCCTTGTTTGAAACGAGTGATCCCTGACCAGGGGTGGTTTTTATCAGCGTCCGCTGGTGCGATTCCGCCGAAATCGTAATACTGCAAACCTCTTTTCTTTGCCTCCTTAATCGCTTCCCACTGTAAAAGATGAGGAGCCATTAAACGCCGGTGTTCATAGCTAGAAGCGCCGTGTAAATAAATCGCTCTACCCCCAAGAAATGAAATAATAGCAGCCGCGATGACCTCGCCTTTGTATTCAGCTAAAAACAACTCGACTAGATCGTTCTTGCCTAAAATCTCTACTTGCTGCCGATAATACTCCCGCGGATGAGCACTAAATTTATCTCGTTCAGTTGTCGCCTCCATTAGAGCATAAAATTTATCAACATCTCCGGTATCAACGCTTTGTCTAATTGCTACTCCCTTACGTCCGGCCAAACGGATATTATAACGAGCCTTATGATGCATACCAGCTAGTAGCTCCTCTTCGCTCTTAGTTAAATCGAGGAATAGGGTGTCTTTGGGTTGTGTTTGTTTTTTAGCTGATTTGAAGCCAATCTTTTTCCAAGTACCAATATCCCCGATCTCTGGATCAATCCGCAAAAAAACTGCCTTTTCTCGCCGGGCTATCTCTTTTATCTTATCAAATAGTAACTGATAATCTGCTGGCTGGCTGGCCAGGTCACCCATTGATCCCCGTGGACAATATAAATAACTCTTACCCAACGGTAAATTATATTTTATCACCTGAGCTACAGCTAAAAACTCATTGTTATCAACAACTGCTAAACGCCAAACCTGCCGACCACATTTTTCTTGAAATTCTCCCCACCGCCAGGACTGGAGGAGATGAGCGTGGTGTTTTAAAATAAAACTATCCCAGACGTCTTTATCCCTGACTTTTTTTATTTCCATGGGGTAATAATAAATAATCGGTAATTCATCTCTATCTCTTCCCAATCCCCTTCAACGCCAACTTCACTCTTTCTCCCACATCCTTAACATCATCGGGAATACCCTCCAGAGCTAACACTGCTTCTGGTTTTTTATATCCCAGCCTTATTAGAGCATTAACTGCATCGCTGTCTTTTTCCGATATCGCCACCAACTTCCCGTCTATTAACACGTCCATTTTACTCTTCAATTCGAGAATTATTAATTCTGCCTTCTTTCGACCAATACCCGGTACTCGTGTCAGAAAATCAACGTTAGAGGTGCCAATTGCCTGCTTAAGATCATCCACCGAGGATATTTCTAATACTGCCAGACCAATTCGTGGACCCACACCAGAAACCGAGGTGATAATTTCAAAAAAATCTAGTTCGGTCATTGATGAAAAACCAAAGAGATCCAAGGAATCCTCTCGAATGTGTTGATGAATAAATAATTCGATCTCTTCTTTTGAATTTCTAATACTACCCAACATCTTATGAGTCGTGTAAACCCGATAGCCTACTCCACTGACAGCCAAAATAATGAAATCTTCACCGGCCAGTTTAATTTTACCTTTCAAATATGAAATCATACTTAGTTATATCTTAACAAATTTAGCCAAAAAGAAAAACTGGCTTGTCACCAGTTCTTCTCGTAAAACGTGCCAGCGGCATTATTAAGCTGCTATTCCTTTTCCTTCCCGATAACCGGTCCCACTAGGAATAAGCTTACCAATAATAACATTCTCTTTTAGGCCACGCAGTTTATCTGTTTTACCTACTATTGAAGCATCAATCAACACTCGAGAAGTTTCTTGGAAAGAAGCAGCCGATAGGAAGCTAGGAGTAGTTAAAGAAGCTTTAGTAACGCCCAATAACAGTTCAGTAGCTTCTGGTGGTCGTTTGCCTTTTTTCTTCAGCTCATCTCGAGTAGCGTCGAAACGCACCCGATCCTCAATCGAACCAACTAATAGATCACTATCGCCAGGATTTACTATTCTCACTCGAGACAACATCTGCCGAATAATAATTTCAATATGCTTGTCATTTACATCCTGACCTTGACTAGAATAGATGAATTGTGTTTCTTTCAGAATATATTTCTGAACCCGCTCGCGACCGCCTACCTGAAATAAGTATTGTAAATCAAGCGTACCCTCAGTTAATTGCTGACCTTTGGCCACCACTTCACCTTTTTCTACCCAGAGAACAGTGTTGCTCGGTAATTCATATTCTTTTTCGTCTCCCCCTTCATGAACCACAGATAATTTATCACCCTCAATTTTAACAAATCCGGCTTTCTTAGCTTTTATATCTTTACCCTTAGAATCTTGAGCAAGTACCGCATCTTTTTCCACTCGATCGCCATTCTTCGCTTTGGTTTTACCACCAGCAACATCATAATTGTCCTTTTTAACTTCAGTGGAAACAAGACGTAAAATTTTCTGATCTTTTCCTTCTTCAATATGAACTAGGCCATCGATATCAGCAATAACAGCTGGCTTTTTAATCCCACGGGCTTCAAATAATTCCTCTACTCGAGGTAGACCCTGAGTAATATCATCCTCGCCCGCTACACCACCAGTATGGAAGGTACGCATCGTCAACTGAGTACCAGGCTCACCAATAGACTGAGCAGCAATAATACCGACTGCTTCTCCTATTCCCACTGGTGCATTCTGAGCTAGATCCCAACCATAACATTTCTGACAAACACCTTTACTCAAATTACAAGTCAACATTGACCTAATCTTGATATTATCTAGATCACTCTTGCCTATTTTTTCCGCTACGTGCCGATCTATCACTTCGTCTTTAGCAACCAGCTTCTTATTATTAAGAACAATATCAACCAAGGCTGTCCGTCCAATTAAACGCGAGAAAAAGTCTTTACTCATATCCTCGCTATCTTGACGGTTCACTTCAATACCTCCCTTATCACCACAGTCTATTTTTGTGATTACAATATCTTGTGAAACATCAATTAAACGACGGGTTAGATAACCGGCGTTGGCTGTCCGCAGAGCAGTATCTGACAAACCCTTTCGAGCGCCATGAGTAGAAATGAAATATTCTAATACTCCTAATCCTTCTTTAAAGCTATTTTTAACTGGCAACTCAATGGTCTTCCCAGAGGGAGCCGCCATCAAACCTCTCATGCCAGACATCTGGACAATTTGCGGCCAGCTACCACGAGCGCCTGACTCCACCATCATATATACCGGGCCATATTTATCCAAGGCGCCAACAGCCACCTCAGTTATTTCGTCCTTGATCTTTGACCAAATTTCAATAATTTTGCGATATCTTTCTTCATCCGTCAGTAGACCCGACTTGTACTGTTGTCGGACTTCTTCTACCTGAGCACCGGCTTTTTTCATTAAGGCTGGCTTTTCCAATGGCACATGTAGATCATCCATACTCCAAGAGAGACCAGATTTAGTGAGGTACTTAAAGCCAATATTTTTTAAATTATCAATAAACTCTACCGTCCGCTCCTGACCAAATTCCTCTAAACACTGCGAGATAATTTTGGTGACAGATTTTTTATCTAAAGTTTTATTAATAAACCACATTTCCTTAGGCAAAATCCGGTTAAAAATAACTCTTCCAACACACGTCTCTATGATGTCTCCATTGATTCTTACTTTAATTTTAGCCCGGATATCAACTTGTTTGTTTTGATAGGCCAACAAAGTTTCTTCGATATCAGTAAAATACTTACCCTCACCTGTCATGCCCGGCTTGATGTTAGTCATATAATAACAACCGAGGACGATATCTTGCGAAGCGGTGGTGCTTGGCACGCCAGTGGCGGGCTTCAACAGGTTGCTCTCCGCCGCCATCAATTCTTTGGCTTCTTTCCGCGCCATAGGGGTAATCGGCACGTGCGCCGCCATCTGGTCACCGTCAAAGTCAGCGTTAAAAGCAGCACAGACCATGGGATGAATCTGAATAGCCTTACCTTCGATCAATCGAGGTTGAAAAGCTTGGATACTTAAACGATGAAGGGTTGGAGCACGGTTTAGTAATATGCGATGATCATGAATTACTTCTTCCAACATGTCCCAAATCTCTTCTTTGCCTTCTTCAATCAATCTGGTAGCCGAACGGACATTATAAGCCAGCTCGTTGGTAATAAGTTTATTAATAACAAAAGGTTTAAATAACTCTAAAGCCATGATCTTAGGAATACCACATTCGTGCAAACCTAAATTAGGTCCAACCACAATTACTGAACGACCAGAATAATCAACCCGCTTACCAAGTAAATTTTGGCGGAAGCGGCCCTGTTTTCCCTTGAGCATGTCAGCCAAAGATTTAAGTGGCCGTTTTTTGCCAGTTGAAGCAGCAGCAGCGTTACCATGACGAGCAGAGTTATCAATCAAAGCATCAACTGCTTCCTGCAACATTCTTTTTTCATTACGCCGGATCACTTCTGGAGCATCTAGCTCTATTAAACGTTTCAATCGATTATTACGATTGATTACGCGACGATACAGATCATTTAGATCAGAAGCGGCAAAGCGACCACCATCTAATTGAACCATCGGGCGCAAATCTGGCGGTAGAACTGGCACAACAGTCACCATCATCCATTCTGGCTTTATCTGAGCTCTAATCATACCTTGAAGCAAATTAACTCGTCGTTTGATTTTCTTGCTCTGGGAAGCCGGAACTTGCTTACTCTCAGATTCCAACTGCTTGGCCAATTTTTCCAAATCTATTTCTTCCAATAATTTCCGAATGGTTTCAGCACCAATGCCAGCCTGGAAAACTTGTCCATATTTTAGAGAAAGATCGCGATATTCTAGCTCAGAAATAATACTCATTTTCTTCAAATTCTTCAAAACAGATTTTTCTTGCTTGAAAACTTTTTCCAGTTCAGCTATCTCTTTTTCTTGGTTCTTGTTAATCCGCGAAACATCGTCCTTGCCTGATTTACCTTTAGCCCCCTCTTTGGCACGAAGCTCATTAATAAGATCTTTATATTTTTTATTAATACTCTTCTTTTTGGATTTATATTCACCGTCTAATGATTCCAGCGCTTGAGCCTTAGCATCCTCGTCCACATTAGTAATGATATAATCAGCAAAATAGATAACTCGTTCTAATTTTTGGAAGGATAAATCTAATAATAAGCCAATCTTGGATGGTACTCCACGCAAAAACCAGATGTGTGAAACAGGAGCAGCTAGAGCAATATGTCCCATGCGATCACGCCGGACAATTGAACGAGTTACTTCCACCCCACACTTATCGCAGACCACTCCTTTATAACGAATACGCTTGTATTTACCACAATAGCATTCCCAATCCTTAGTCGGTCCAAAAATCTTCTCGCAAAACAAGCCGTCCTTTTCCGGACGCTGTGTGCGATAGTTAATCGTTTCGGGCTTTTTCACCTCACCATGAGACCAACCGAGAACAGTATCAGGTGACGCTAGACGTAATTTTATGGCTTTGAAGTCAGATAAAATCATGGAAATTAATTTAAAATTGAAAATGTAAAATTAAAAACTGTAGGAAATCTAGCCTTTCCTATTATCCTTGTCCTTACCTTTACTATAATCTTCACTGGTTTCACTGCCGATTAGATCAACATCTAGAACGAGACTTTTAAGCTCTTTCACCAAAACACCAAATGACTCTGGGATATTCGGCTTTCTAATATTATCGCCCTTAATAATTGCTTCATATGTCTTCGAACGTCCCAAAACATCATCTGACTTGATAGTTAGCATTTCTTGCAATGTATGAGCTGCGCCGTAAGCTTCCAGAGCCCATACCTCCATCTCCCCAAAACGCTGACCGCCAAACTGAGCTTTACCGCCCAAAGGCTGCTGGGTAATCAACGAGTAAGGACCAATAGAGCGTTGGTGAATCTTGTCTTCTACTAAGTGATACAACTTCAAGACATACATGATACCAACTGTTGTTTGTTCGAGAAATTTCTCCCCGCTTTTACCATCGTACAATTGCACTTGGCCATTTTCGGGAATACCGGCTTTAACCAGCTCCTGTTTAATCACCTCTTCGGGAATACCATCTAAGGCCGGAGTAGCCACTGTATAGCCGAGACGCTGGACAGCCCAGCCTAGGTGAGTTTCCAGAATCTGTCCCAGGTTCATACGAGAGGCCACGCCCAGAGGATTTAAAACAACATCAACTGGCGTGCCATCTTCCAAGTGAGGCATGTCTTCGGCTGGCACTACTTTAGAAATAACTCCTTTATTTCCGTGGCGGCCAGCTAGTTTATCACCTACCTGAATTTTACGCATTTGGGCAATAGAAACTTGAATAGTTTTAATAACACCCGTCGGCAACTTGTCGCCTGCCTCTCGGGAAAATATTTTTATGTCGACTACTTTACCCTGCTCACCATGCTCTAAATAAAGAGAAGAGTCTTTAACGTCGCGGGCTTTTTCGCCAAAGATAGCGCGCAGTAATCTTTCCTCAGCCGTTAATTCTGTCTCACCTTTAGGCGTAATTTTACCTACTAAAATATCACCCGATGATACTTCGGCGCCCAAACGGATAATGCCTTCTTCGTCTAAGTCTTTAAGTTTTTCCTCACCCACATTAGGAATATCGCGAGTGACGACTTCCGCACCAAGCTTAGTATCGCGGACATCAATGGCAAAATCTTCAATATGAATAGAGGTATAACGGTCGTCGCGTACTATCCGATCGGAAATAAGGATAGCATCTTCAAAGTTACCTCCGTGCCAAGACATGAAAGCCACTAAGACATTCTGACCGAGAGCCAGTTCACCGTTGTCAGTAGCTGGTCCATCAGCAATCACTTCGCCTTTTTTCAATTTCTGCCCAATGTCTACTATCGGATGCTGATTAATACAAGTAGAAGTATTAGATCGGAGATAATTATGCAATTTATAATTATCGACTCCTCCCTTATTATTTCTAATATCAATGTGATCACCATCAACTGCAATTACCTCGCCAGCTTCTTTGGCAGTTACAACCGCTCCGGAATCGATGGCCACCCGACTCTCTACTCCGGTACCAACTACCGGCGCCTGTGGTTTAACACAGGGGACAGCCTGCCGTTGCATATTAGTACCCATCAAAGCTCGATTAGCATCATCGTTCTCTAAGAAAGGAATCAGGGAAGTGGCCACACTAATAATTTGCCGCGGGGAAACATCTAAATATTCGATTTTGCCAGTAGCTTCCATTGACGGTTCACCTTTCACCCGTACCTCTGCTCGATTATTAACAAAAAAGCCATCTTCACCGATCGGGGTAGTGGCGGGAGAAGTGACTGCTCGTTCTTCCTCAAAAGCATCTAAATAAACAATTTCATCAGTCACACGGGATTTTATTCGTATATCTTTAATGTCAAGCTTCTTTAATTTGCTAATATCACTCTGTTTGATAACATCACCTTCTTTAATGATGACCTTTTTCCCTTTAACATCTTTAATATCTTTGTAACTAATCTCACCAACTGCTTTATCAAGTTTATTTTTACTAATAGCTCGTAACACCTTGCGATAGGGAGTTTCAACAAAACCATATTCATTAATTCGTGCGTAAGAGGCAAGATGACCCACTAAACCAATATTAGGACCTTCCGAAGTAGCGATCGGACAAACTCGACCATAATGAGAAGAGTGAACATCACGGACATCAAAGCCAGCTCGTTCTCGCGATAGACCACCTGGCCCCATGGCTGATACTCGTCGCTTATGTTCTAGCTCGGATAAAGGATTAGTCTGATCCATGAACTGAGAAAGCTGTGAGGACATAAAAAATTCGCGAATTGAAGCGATAATTGGTCGCGCATTCACTAACTGGGTCGGGGTCATTGTTTCAATGTCAGCCGTACTCATCCGATCACGAGCAATCCGCACCATCCGAGTTAAGCCAACTCGCATTTTATTCTGCGCTAGCTCTCCCACTGCCCGCAAGCGCCGATTACCAAGATGATCAATGTCATCAGGTACTCCAGTAACAACATTAAGACGAATAATCTCCTTCATAATTGCCACCAAGTCTTCCCGCCGGAAAACACGATTCTTTTTATCAATCGGCACATCCATCCCCAAACGCTGGTTAGCCTTGAAACGACCAACTTTGCCAAAATCGTAGCGGTCAAAATCAAAAAACATCGCTTCAATTAGTGAGCGAGCATTATCAGCCGTAGCTAAGTCACCCGGTCGAATTCGCTTGTAAACTTCAATTAACCCTTCATCTTGTGTTTTGGCGTCATCTTTTTCTAGGGTATTAGCAATGAATTTTTTATCCGGCAGAGTATCAACGTCGGCGAACATCTTCTTGATTTCTTCATCAGAGCCCAAACCAAACGCTTTCATTAAGGAAGTAGCAGCCACTTTACGTTTACGATCAATTTTGACACTGATTACACCCTTAAGATCAGTTTCAAATTCCAACCAAGCACCACGGTTAGGAATTACCTTAGCGCCAAACAACTGTTCTCCTTTATTTACATTAGAAGTAAAAATAACACCCGGCGAACGAATCAGTTGACTAACTACTACTCTTTCCACTCCATTAACTATAAAAGTGCCTCGGTCAGTCATTAACGGAAATTCACCAAGATATATTTCCTGCTCTTTTAACTCGCCGGTCTCTTTATTAACTAACTGGACTTTGGCTTTGACGGCTGCTTCGTAGGTGGCGTTCTTAGACTTGGACATCTCTTCGTCCATTTTCGGTTCGTCAATGATGAAGTCAGTGAAATTGAGTTCCAGCTTTTTTTCGGAAAAATCACGAACGGGAGAGATTTCAGCAAATAGCTCCATAATTCCTTCGCGTAAAAACCACTCGTAGGAATCAATTTGGATTTCGGTCAAAGGAGGTAAGTCAATGATCTCATGGCGCTGGGAGAAAAATTTACGAGGTAAACGTTTAGTAGAGGACATTTTTTGCGTCTTAAGAAGTTATAAATTCAGGGGATAGTGCCCTGTTTTAAGGGACTGTTACCGAATGTGCTTTCGCTCGGTAATAGACCCTTAAGTAACAAAATCGAGACGTAACCAAATAAAACAAAAGACTCTTTCCAGTTAAAGAATGAGTTTTTGCCTACTTAGGAGGTCTTAGCCAACGTAATTAATTTTCATAAGCTTATCCTAGCAGTTTTTGTTAAGGCGTCAAGGGAATTTTGGGGATTTAGTAAGTGATCTCTTGCTGTATACATCCTGTAGACAATTTGATGCAAAATAGAACCCAAAAGGGCATAATTTCCTTATTTTAAGCCTAAAAGTGATAAAAAGGGCAAAATCTCTTTACTTTTCGGCTAAAATGAGGTACATTATAGATACTCAGAACCTTGAAAAAACCAGCTTTGGAGGCTGAAAATGGATAAGCTTATTGTTTGTGCGTCGTTTCTGGCTCTTTTTCTCGTCGCCTGCGGTGGTGAGATCGACACTGGTTCTGAACCAGTGTCGGAGCCCACCTCGCCCCCTCAGTACGCGACCGATCCGGACGGGGGATCCAGCCAGCCCGAGCCTGACGCCGGACCCGAATACGCGAAGTTCGGGCAACCCTGCGACGGCACAACGATCCGTTGTACCGGCAACTTTGTCTGCACCGACTACGGCTACTGCAGCTTCCAAAGTTGCAGCAGTTGCAACCAGTCGGATATGTTTCCCTGGCTGAAAGGAACTAAGACGGGCTATTGCTTGTCTAGCACTTGGCTAGGTGGGGTCTGTGGGTATACCTGCAAGGAAGAGGACTTCTATGGGAAATCCGAAACCTGGCCTTGCCCAATCGGGTTGGCCTGCAAGTACAAACACGGCCCCTATTCGGCCTCCGGCTCGATAAAGTACCTCTGGTTCTGCATCAATCCAACCTACCCCGTTCCGTCGCCAACCTCCTGACTCCTCTCCCGCTCCTTCGCCCTCTCTCCCCACGCCATAGGTATGCAATCCGCGTACCTCTTTTTTTACTCTCTACCCTTGCCTCCCGCTCGATTAAACGCTATACTGGATGCTAGCTGTGTTCGCTATCCCCACTTATCTAAATACCTCTAAACTCAATCATGGCCAACAAAATCTCGATTAAAAACGCTCGGGTTCACAATTTAAAAAACATCAGCTTAGACATTCCTCGCGACAAACTAGTAGTTATCACTGGCCTCTCTGGTTCCGGTAAATCCTCTCTGGCTTTTGACGCTCTCTACGCTGAAGGTCAACGTCGCTACGTAGAAAGCCTCTCTACCTACGCTCGTCAATTTCTCGATGTGATGGAAAAGCCAGACGTTGAGCAAATAACCGGACTTTCGCCGACGATTGCGATTGATCAAAAAAATGTGGCGCGTAATCCCCGTTCCACTGTTGGCACTATCACCGAAATTTATGACCACCTTCGGTTACTCTACGCTCGTCTCGGCCAGCCCCACTGCCCCCAATGCCAACAACCGGTAACCAGGCAATCCGTCAAACAGATCATTTGCCAAATTAAAAAACAAGCAGCTAACTCATCATTTTATATCCTCGCGCCTCTCATCCGCGAACAAAAAGGACAACACCGGAATATTATTACTGGTATTGCCAACGCCGGCTACTCTCACCTCCGTTTGGATGGTGTTTTTTATGACGTCAAAGAGGCAACTGATATCAAAATTGACAACCGGGAACCGCACACTATTGAAATCGTTATTAATCAATTTGATAAAGGTAAAGTTGACGACGCTCACCTAGCTAGCATTGTAGAAACAGCTCTGGAACTCGGCAATGGACTGGTCGCTGTTCATTCAATAGAAAAAAAGGAAGATGTACTATACAGCCAATTATTTAATTGCTCGCGTTGCAATGTTAACATCTCCGAATTAGATCCCCGACACTTTTCTTTTAACAGTCCCTACGGTGCTTGTCCCAAATGTTCCGGCCTCGGCACCAAGCTCGAAGTTGATCCTGATTTGATTATTCCTAATGAAAAACTGACTTTAGCGCAAGGAGCCATCCGCCCTTGGTCTAGTTCCGCCGCTGGTCAACAGAATAAATATCTGGATATTTTAGAAGCGCTGACTGATAAGTATGACTTTTCCTTGCATACTATGGTAAAGGATCTGGCGCCAGCTGATTTGGAAAAGATATTATCCGGCACTAAAAAAGAAACTATCAAGGTGCGCGACGAGTCCGGTCAAGAAAAATCAATCAAATTTAAGGGGGTGCTACAAGATTTGGCTGATCAGTACCGCCAGACAGATTCCGACTACATTCGCAGTGAAATTGAACGCTACATGCGAGTCAAACAATGTCCAACTTGCCAGGGCAAAAGATTAAATGAAATTGCTTTAGGAGTCACGGTCGCCGGACAGACTATTGATTCCATTACTAGCCTAACTATTGCTAAAGCCTTAACTTTTTTTAAACAACTTCCCCACACTAAACAATTTACAGCCAGAGAAAAAAAGATCACCAGCCAAATTTTTCAGGAAATTATCAGTCGATTAAATTTTCTCCAAGATGTGGGTTTGGAATATCTGACTCTTGACCGAGGAGCAAACTCACTAGCAGGTGGCGAAGCGCAAAGAATCAAATTAGCTACCCAAATTGGCCTGGGCTTGGTCGGTATTATTTACGTTCTCGATGAGCCTTCGATTGGCTTACACCAAAGAGATGTGGCTAAACTCATTTCCACTTTGAAAGAACTACGCGACCTCCATAATTCAGTGATTGTCGTTGAACACGACACTAGCACTATCTTGGCGGCTGATCACGTTATTGATATTGGCCCCGGAGCTGGGAAATACGGCGGCGAGGTTATTTTTACCGGCACTCCTAGCCAGTTGAAAAAACACTCTAAATCGCTGACTGGTCAGTATCTAGCCGCTAAGAAAAAAATAGCTGTCCCTAGTAAGCATCGTCCGGGCAATGACAAAAAAATCACCATTAAAAAGGCAGCGGAATATAATTTAAAAGATGTTACTGTTGACATCCCCTTAGCTAAGCTGGTCTGTGTCACCGGTGTCTCCGGTTCTGGCAAAAGTACTCTGATCGATGATGTTCTGGGACGGGCTTTATCACACAAATTCCACCGCGCTAAGGCTCTGCCTGGTAAACACGAGAGCATTACTGGCCTGGAACACATCAACAAAGTCGTTCGCATCGACCAGTCACCTATTGGCCGCACTCCCCGCTCTAACCCCGCCACTTATACTGGAATGTTCAATTATATCCGCGATCTTTTTGCCCAGACTCCCGAAGCAAAGATGCATGGCTACAAAGCGGGCAAATTCAGCTTTAACGTTAGAGGAGGACGCTGTGAGGCCTGTCAAGGAGATGGTTTTGTTAAAATCGACATGAACTTCCTGGCTGATGTCTATGTAGAATGTGACGAGTGTCATGGCAAGCGCTACGGTCAAGAGACTCTGGAAATTCACTACAGAGGCAAAAACATCGCTGAGGTTTTGGCAATGACAATTAACGAAGCGCTTACCTTCTTTAGCACTACCCCATCTATCAAGCAGAAGCTTAAAACGCTACAAAATGTGGGACTGGGTTATCTCCAGCTTGGTCAACCAGCTACCACTCTCTCCGGTGGGGAAGCGCAAAGGATTAAGTTGGCTACCGAGCTTTCTCGTCGGGCTACTGGTAAAACGCTTTATATCCTCGATGAGCCTACAACTGGCCTACATTTCGATGATATCAAAAAACTACTGGGTGTACTCAATAAGTTAGTCGACGCCAGTAACACTGTCTTGGTAATTGAGCATAATCTCGACGTTATTAAGTGTGCTGATTGGGTAATTGACCTGGGGCCAGAAGGAGGCGCCAAGGGTGGTTACGTGGTAGCGGAAGGGACGCCCCGCGAAATTACTAAATGCGAAAAATCGTATACGGGGAAATATCTTAAAAAGTGTCTGTAAAACATGGCTGGGTTAGCTAGTATGGACAACCAAGCTGATTTAGAAAAGGCGATTCTGTCAACGATTGTCTATTTTGATATGTTCGATTATCCGCTGACGGCGACGGAGATTTGGCAGGGGTTGTATTGGGAGATGAGAGATGGAAGATCTAAGATTTTAGATTATTCAATTGCAGATATTATAGAATGCTTGGAAAATAGTAACAAAATAAAAAGTCTGGCCGATAATAAAAACGGCTTCTATTTTCGGCGCGGGCGAGAGGAGATAATCCAAACTAGGCACCAACGATATCTGATCGGTCAGTCCAAGTGGCAACGGGCGCAACGAATAACTAAGACATTACGCCTCGTGCCCTTTATACGCATGATCGCTGTTTGTAATAAAATTGCTTACAACAACGCCGGCGATGACAGTGACATTGATCTCTTTATTATTATCAAGCCTGGCCGAATTTGGACAACTAGAACGTTAGTTACTATTATTACTGGTTTACTTGGAGTTAGACGGCACGGTCGCAAAATAAAAGACCGAGTGTGCTTGAGCTTTTATATCACGGGGAAGGCGATGAATTTGGAAAAATTATCGGCGACCAAGCCGGACACGCATTTTATGTACTGGATAACCCAGATCGCCCCTATTTTTAGCCTAAATGAGACTGCTACGGCTTTTTGGCAAGCTAATAAGTGGATTAAAAACCATCTACCTAACTTTACTTCTTACCAGGGGGTTGACTACCAACGTCAGATTATTGATAGCCAGCTGACAAGCTTCGTGCGCCAGACAGCAGAAAAAATACTATCCGGTGGCCTAGGAAATATTATCGAGCGTAAACTAAAAAAACTCCAACTAAAAAAAATGAGCGCTAAAACCAATAGCGCTCGTTGGAAAAATAATACCAATGTGGTTGTATCAGATAATATTTTGAAATTTCACGAGCGGGATGCACGGATGGAATTGCGACGGGAATTTTTAACTAGACTGAAAGACATTTACGGCTAGGCTGCTACTGCTTCAAGCTCTGCCTCCGGTAGAGAATGAAATGCGACTACGGTAATATCATCATCGTGTGAGCGAGAATCGCCTTCATTTTGAGCAACTTTATAGGCTGCTTCGGCTATTTTGCGCGGCAATTCTTCGGTGTCTGGCGTATTCGATACTATCTCAAGAACCTGAGCTTGACTAAGATTATCTCGGCCGTCAGTACTGATCAAATAAATGTCACCATCCTTAATTTCTTCATCAAAAAAGTGGGGTTGAACTCTATAATCCATCTCTATTGTCCCATCCTCTTTTTTAGTGGCAACACCCTCCCCATCTAATGCTTTAGTAGCGGCGGCACTAAGATCCTTTACGCGTTCCGGACTTTTACCACCGAGCATGCTCTTTAGGGGCTCCATCTGAAACCTGTCGCCCTCATAAAGCCATTGGAGTACTTCTGGCGGTAAGGCATCTTCCGGATTATCTTCATTAACTTCAGAGATAGGAGGTTTGCCAGCAGCAACTCTTTCTTTGTTAACATATCCCACGATAGATCTAATAAGTGTGTCTTTTTCGGTGGTGAGCTCCCTAATCTGCCCTTCTCTGACGAGATCTCCTCTGCTATCACCGATAGAAGCTCCTAATATGTGCCTCTTTCCATCTGTACCACGATATTCGTGCGCCATGACGGCAGTGGTTTTCATACCTTGCATTGTATCCTTCATTTTATTTTCGGCACGCATCTTGGCTATCTTGGCTTCGGCTTCTTTTTTCATCCTTGCTCCTTCTGTCTGTATTTTTTGCTCTGCTTCTTGTTGAGCTCTAGCATAAGACTCTCGAAAAGCAGCCATTCTTTTTTCACCAGCAGTTCCACTAGCTTTTTTTTGTACATCACTAGCTAGATCCTTAATTCTATCAACATAAGCTTTCTCAGTCTTAATCATTTTGTTGTATCTCTCATTGACCAAAACCATCTCTCTGGTAATTTCATCCTCAATCCTGGCTGTCTCTTCTTTTCTACTATTATCTATGGCCTTATTCGCACCAGCCATAGCTGCTAGCAAAGCTTTTTCTACTTCTTCCCGCGAAGAGTTTACAGTAATCCCTTTTTGTTCCATCTCTGAGCGAAAAGATTCGGTTGTCAAAAAACTAGCGATATCACCGCCACCGTGACTACCCATGCCATCAGCCACACAAACACTACCATTGCCATTAAAGAAAGAGTCTTCATTTCTTTCATGTTTAGCAGACGCTATCGAATGACCTTCTACTGCCGGACCCAGTTTCTCCTTTTCTTGACCAACGTCCTTGTTGTCTCTTATTGTTTCATCTTCTCGAGAAGGCAGAGTATTATCAACGACCAGCCTGGGTTTTTCCCAAATTTTGGTTTTATCGGGATCTTCTTGTTGCGGACTTTCCTGCCCTGGATTCCACCGCACTCTAGTGGGTCCATCATCATATTTTTCTTTGACCCGAGATACTTCTGGCATATTATATGTATTATAATTACTATGTCTCCATTCTATCACATATTCTTAGAAAAGTCAAGGTTGCCGTCTTTTCTGACGTACCAAAGCGGTAATCTACCTACAATACCTTCCCAATCGCCTCTTTAACTGTATCTACCATTAATATCTCACAGTCCCTTTCTTTGGGCTGATCTTTTGTTTTAGGTAGCAATATCTTCTTAAAGCCTAGCTTTTTAGCTTCGCTGATTCTTCTGGTTAGTTGCGAGATAGACCGCACTTCCCCGGCTAGTCCAACTTCACCTAAAACAATCATCTCTGGGTCTAAGGTTTTATTTAAGAACGACGAGGCCACCGAAAGACACACAGCCAAATCAACAGCTGGTTCTTTGATTTTAAAACCACCGACAATATTCAAATAGACGTCACGGTCGTGTAGTTTCAACCCCGCCCGTTTAGTTAGAACCGCTATCAGCAACTGAAGGCGATTAACATCATAACCAGAAGCCGTCCGCTTGGGATAACCAAATACTGTGCGTGACGTCAGACCTTGCACTTCGACCAGAAAAGAACGATTACCTTCCAAAGTAGCGGTAACTACTGAACCCGGCGCGCCCACTTTGCGCTCCGCCAAAAACAAGCCAGCTGGATTTTTGACCTCTACTAAGCCATTTTCTTTCATTTCGAAAACACCGACCTCATTAGTCGAGCCAAATCTATTTTTCACGCTGCGCAAGATGCGAAAAGAATGATAACGATCACCTTCTAAATACAAAACCACGTCTACCAAATGCTCCAACGTCTTCGGTCCCGCCACATTGCCTTCCTTAGTAACATGACCAACCAAGATGATTGGGATATTATACGATTTAGCCAGCTCGATCAATTTGTAAGCAGCTTCACGGACTTGAGTGATGCTGCCTGCCATCGAAGAAATATCGCCGGACAGCATTGTCTGAATGGAATCAATAATGACCAGGCCCGGCTTGTTCTCTCTGATCGTAGTAGTGATATTGTCAACGTTCATCTCCGACAAAAAACGTAGTTGATCAGTTTTAACTCCCAGTCGCTGTGCCCGCATCTGTATCTGTTCGGCTGATTCTTCGCCCGACACGTATAGCACCGACGGCGCCTGATTAGCACAACCAGCCTGCAATAATAAAGTTGACTTACCAATTCCCGGCTCTCCGCCAAGCAAAATAACTGAGCCGGGTACAATACCACCCCCCAACACTTGATTAAGTTCAACAATACCCGTGCCTATCCTTTTGCCGGCAACACCGCCAGTCTTGGCCAAAGCTACTGGCTTAATAGCTTGACCCGATCTCGCCCGACTAGTGGCCGGCTCCGACTTGCTTTCAGCGGCCAAGCAATTCCACTCACCGCAAGCCTCACATTTCCCACTCCAACGCAAAAACTCCGCCCCGCATTTCTGACAAACGTAAGTTTTGCCTGATTTGGCCATAATAGTTTTCTTTAGTTCATTTAGTATAGCTGAGAAAAATTAAGCCGTCAAAATTAACTAACTACAAAAAATCCCCCATTAATTAACAGGGGACAAATCAAAGGCTATTTCTAGACGCCTATTCCCAAGCCACCAAATCGACCGAATATAAATTCAAATCAAGGAAATTGATAAAATAGAGTTTGGTTTCGTCTGCGCTAAGAAACATCTCCTTGACGCCAATGTCAGGATTCTCAGCAACCACACTAACCAGCTGCTCATCGTCACCACTGGCTAAGTCTAACCGCCAGATACTTTCCAAAGTCATATAATTAAGATTGCCCTCGCTTTCTTCCAAATCAACTAGTTCGCCATAGGTGTAATAAATTGACTTATCCTCTGATCCCCATAGCGCCTGCTCTATGTAGGCATTCCCCAAATTGATGTCTTGACGATTGTCACCATTGTTATCAATTATAAAAAGCTGCGGCTGACTGTCGTCGCCGTAAGTCTCGCAAAGTAATTTTTGACCAGTGGGAGAAATCAAAACGGCTGTTATGCCGCTAATTACCTGCTTGACTTTCTGTTCGCTGAAATCGTAACGGTAGAGGGCTCTAGCTTCGTTGTCTTCATAAAAATAGTATAAGTTATTGTCGGCATAGCCTACAAACTCCACCTCGGCCAACTCCGACGCTGAATCTAAAGTCACCAAATTCTCCCAATCAGAGCCATTGGCGTTGGCTCGCGAAATATAGTTTGTTTCTAGGTCTTCATCGAAATAATGGTAAGCAATCTTATTGTTGTCTAGCCAGGTAATATCAACATATTTTTCACTCAGAATTAACGACTCTCGGGTATTGAAATCAAGCAATATTTTATTATGCGGAGCCAGCCGACTAAAAATAGCTTTTTGTTGCTCTGATTCTGTTGTTTCCTCTTCGCCCTTGCCATCATAAACAACAGCTGCTCGACCATCCAGTGACCAACGAACATCCAAAATATCAGTAAGCTCTTGGAAAGGCAGTAGAGATGTTCTCTTGCCATCGATCAAATCGAATTGATACAAATCGTTTGTATCCAGAGATTGATAGTAAAATGCTTGCTCGGCGGGAATAAACTTAGTTTGAGTGACAGCTTCATTTATTTCCCGCACAATACTAATCGATTCACTAGCCACCAGACCCTCTATTTTCGTTTGTTCTTCGACATTTGCCATCTTAATCGCTTGACGGGGCAGCCACCAATAATTAATTATTAAAAACGCTGTGAAAATAATCACGTTAGCAACAACGATAGCGATAAATAATTTTTTCTTGGTAGTTGACTCCATAGTTTATTTCATTTTAGGGGTCTCAGTTTTGCCGCCCGATTCCTCGCAATATTTCCGTTGAAATTTAGCTGCCTTGTATATATATTTAATTGATCCTGAATGACACCAAGATGGTTTAGTAGTAGAGGAAGTGCAATTTTTCGCGCCAGAGTTATAGGCTCCAGCTGCCACTGATAAATGATTGCCACAACTTTTTAGCGTCCTTTTGAGAAAATAAATACCCATATCAACGGCGTCTTCAATATTATTATCAAACCACTTCTTGCATACTGTTGGATACTTTTCACAGACAGAGCGGCCCGGTTTGATCGTGCAACAGTTCGTATTAATCGTAGACCTTTTGTAGCTACCACAATAGGTTTTTGCTGTGTCGGGATTATATTTTCCAGAAAACTTAAGTGGCTCTTTTGTACAGATAGCGGGAACAGCCTTGCCGGAAGGTGGCTTCCAAACTCTAAAAATATAAGACGCCGTACTCGGTTGAAATTGCATAATACCATAAGCACCCGTTACCGATTCAACGTTATAGTCTTTTCCTAGGCCAGTCTCCACCAGCATAATGGCCTTTACGTAAGTAGAATCCAGTCCTTGTCGATTAGCGGCAGCAATGATTGCCCCGTCCCACTTGTGCTTTGGCACTAACTCCTTATCACACTTCTTAATATCCGGAACTGGCACTGGACAAGCACCCACTGTCTGAAAACCGGCCGTACAACACCATTTGTCGTTCAAACCCAAAACATCATCATATTTCCCATTGATACAAGAAGTTCCACTACCACACTTAGCTTCTTTGCTTTCGCAATCGGACTGACTAGAATATGATTCAAGATAATCACAGACATTAATGGGAGTACTATCCGATCCGCCGCCAGTCACCATCTTGAGCACAGGAATTTCAATTTTACACTCCAGCAAATACGGATTCAACACCATAAACCCAACATACGCCGTCATAGCTATAAATAAGCCAGTTAAGGCGCCACCGATCAAGTCCTTGGCCTTAGTCAGTTTGGCCGAATCACCAGCTGACGCTAGCCACACCACACCACCCAAAATGATAACTAGCATGGCTAACCCACCAGCAATTTTAATGGCAAAATCAAATATTTTCTTCCAGTAATCGCAAACATCTTTAACTTCACCAAAAAAGCCGGAAGTAAAATTAGTTGGGACTGATTCAGGAGTACCGAAAGTAACTGAATCACCAGCGTCTTTAGCACTAATCACCGGACAAGCGTCAGCCGGATGAGGGGTACTTTTTGTACCTGCTGGTAAGATATCAACAGCTGACTTGACCGCTTTGGCGATAATACCATAGCCCGTACCGGTAAGATGTAAACCATCTTTACCAGTATTGGCTGCATACCCTGGCTTTTTCGGATCTTCGAGGATAGAGTAGGCGTCTACAACTTTACTGGCTCCGACACTACCCAATTTGCTATTTACATCTTTAGTTTTTTGTTTGATTTTGTCAGTGGATTTAGAATTCCCGCCCGAAGGAGAAACATTAACCACAATGACATTACCAGCCCCGGCACTCTTGGCCTTACTAACCATGCTTTTGACACTGCTGACAATGTTATCAGTGCCGACACTACTATAAATATCATTAATTCCTGCCCAGATAACCACAGTATGAAATTCGCCGCCGCCACACTTTAAAAACCCATCAAATTTACCATTCAAATTTTTTGCCTGCCACCCACCATAGACCTGAGCAGTATAGGAATTACTCTTGTCGCTACTTCTCAACACTGGGCTATATCCCACCGACAAAGAATCACCTACCAATAAAACCTTTTTACTAGCTGTATCCGCCGGACTAGCAAAAGCCAGTAGCCCCAAAGCCACTGCGGTGAAAACAACAAATTTAAAATATTTTTTGGGAGTAAACATAGTAATCGCTAAACAAGGCGACCTAAGGAGGCTGTTACCAGACACCTCAAGCCGCCTTGCAGGATAAACTTATTATCTATTGGCTAACTATTCCTTCTCCTCAATCATCCCCTGAGGAATATTCAAGGCGTATGTTTTATTATCGATACGATTTTTGAAATAGAATATCTTGCCATCACTGGAAACAGAACCTTTGTCACTGACATCAACATCAAAAGTATCGCCGAAATAATCAGAAGCAGCTATTAGATCTATGGCCAAGGTTTCGGTGTCAATTTTATAAAAGGCATCAGTGGAAATAAAATTCTCTTCGCGATAATCATTAGGCATAACCATATTGTTTGGCCAAAAATCTGGTACCCCACAGTAAACTGTTTTATTATCTTTAGCCCAAGCGCATTTACTCACCAAGGTGTCAATTTCCAAATAACGCGGTGCGCTTAGACCGATTCTGTCCATGATATACAGGCCCAATTTGCGTGGGTTCTTCACATCTGACTGGTTGAATATAACTTTGCTTTTGTCTGGCGATCGTCCATTCTTAGAATTAGCACCATACTGTTCACCTACCACAGTTCGATACGAGTCATCATCAGTCCTGACTATTGTTTGAATATTTCTTTCTTCGTAACCAGTAGCTTTTTTAGGGTCAACTACAATAGCTACTTCTTTTTCCCCAATCCAGTCTAGTTTTATATCAGATCGGGAATAATGATAAAGTGATTGATAATTGCCGGTATCATAAGGATCAGCGACGGAAATATTGGAAATATCATTCTCCTCATCTTTGTAAATATAAGCAATCTGGCTTTGGTCAGGGGAAAGAGTGACGGACTGAAATTTCTTATCGTATTCAACAGTTTCTTGAGTTTGGAGGTCAAAAATAGCATATTCTTTGTCTTGACCGTCATTGTCTGAGAAAGCGATTACGGCCTTATCCTTATTAGGAGACCATTCGAGTTCGTAAACATTTTGAAAATTGGCAGAAGTGATCGCTTCCTGGTTGTTGCCATCGAGATCAGACATATAAAGTTCGCCCTTAGCCGGATCATAGTAGTAAAGATTATTACCATCGGGGGATAGAGTGGTGGACATGGCATCATCCTCGATAACAGCTCTGACCGTAGCCTCGTCAATTTCGATGGGCTCTATTTCCTCACCTTCCTCGAGGGCTAACCGTCGGTCTTCTTCGATCTTGGCAATTTTTTCTTCCAAGGTCGTCCCCTTTTCTACCTCTTCCTCAGTCAACTCGAGACGCACTTTCTCTTCGGAAGTAACTTTGGCTTCTTCCGGAATCTCGTCAGCCGTTGGCTTCTTAATTAGTGAAGTATAAACAAACCAGCCAGCCACCGCTAAGACTACGACCGCGATTGAGGCAATGATAATGATTTTTGTTTTATTAGTCATGTTTTTTTTATTTGCGTGGTAAGGAGACGTTTATTACTAAGTTTCTATATTTCTTCGCAAGTTGATATATTAACGCCACCGAAACCGGCAACCCTGTCTACTATATTAATAAGGGTAAAGCCAAACACGCCTGCTGACTTCTTACCTACATCTTTGCACTTGGTGCCTGGCGGACATTTTTGGGGGAAACTAATGCCACCATACCCTGTCTTTGTGTTACAGGCGTTACTAGTGCTTGAGTTCTGCCAGCCTGAACCATAAGCAGCTATGCCACACACATCGCCTTCTTTGGCATAGCAATACCCCTTAATACATTGGGTCTTTATAGATTCTTTACGTTTCTCATCCTTGCCCGCAGTACATTCATAAATGTAAAGATCAAAACCTTTGCACTCACTCGCACTGGAACATTTTTTGGCATTATCACCCCACTTATCATCTGCTTCCGACGTCGCTTGTTGCATATCCGGCACTTTAATATTAAGCTCAACTAATCGAGGATCCAAGGTTCGCAGGATAACGTACGAGCCCATCACTAGAACCAGACCAATCAGCGCTCCGGCAAACATCTCCTTGGCCTTAGTCACATGCTCTTCATTGCCAGAAGAACGCATATAATTTACTCCGGCCAACACAAGCGCACCCATCGCCACTGCTCCGACAATAGACGATCCAAATATGTAAAATGTTTTTACATACTGAGTAACATCGCTACTTTCACCAAAAAATCCAGCTGCTCCAAACACGCGCGCTGGAATTAACAACAACAGCCCCAAAAGCATCCCAGCCAATTTGTAAAAATGTCGAAACATAGTCACTAATTAATCTCTACCTCGACTTCCCACCACACCAGAAGCGAAAACTAACACCAAAGCAGCAATACTTAAAGTAATAAATACGTTAAAGACATTGCGTACACTATCGGGAACAAAGCTTTCAATAAAGCTCTTAGCTCCCGACACTCCGCCAGCTGTGCTATCCTCTGTCACCTTTATTGTTACAGTTGTTTCGCTGCCCTCTAGCTTTTGTCCCTTATCATCCAGGCTATCAATTTGCACTTTTATCACTTCGGATGTTTGTTTCTTGTCACCCGCGGTAAACTCCATGATGCCAATCCGGTTAGTCGTAGTTGAGGTATCCACCTTTTCACCGTTCCGGTACCAAGTATAAACAAATTTTTGTTTGTTGACTGGCAGAAAATACTGGGCGGTAGCCTTTACTTCCACCTTCGTCCCCCGCTTGGCGCTATAAGTGACGGTGCCATCTTTTTGAGTCGGCCCTTTAGAGAATCCTTTGGCTGGTTTTAATTCAGCGTAAGCAGCTAATACTTTAATACCTTCTCGTTTACGAGCAACTAGCTTATTACTCCCATCGTAAACTTTAACTTCAACATAATGACTGTCCTTCCCGCGTGGATCGGAAGGGCTAGTACCTTTGTCGTTGACTGAGGCAACCGCACCAGCAGTTGGTTCTACTTGAATTGATTTAAAATCTTTACCTTTGCCACTTTTGTCTTTCTGTTCCACACCATCAACTGACCAACGATAAGTTAAGTTATCAGCAAACCTTTTCTGCTTAACTTCCTTGCTATCGTTGAGAGACGTTTTAGCTCCCGTCTCCACCCCACAAGCACCTTCATCATAACCATCAAGCTCGGCAGTATACTTTACCTTATCGTACTGACGGACACCTCCTTTATCGCTAGTATTTACGTCTTTCTTAGATTTATCATCGGCAGGATCACATTTGCCGAGTTTTTGGGGATTATCATTACAGACAACTTCTTTCATAAAACTCAGATCCATCAAAATTGGGATCTCCGCTGTAGCCATCGTAGTCTGCGCTGTTGTCGGATCGGTGACTTCCAGCATCACTTTAGCCCCCACACAAGGCTGACTTACTCCTTGGCTGGCGGTAAACTCCAGAGAACTTTTACCAAACCCAGATTGCTTGCCAAGCGCCTCGGCCATTGCAAAGTAGGTTGGGTTACAAGGACAAGCCTCACTGGAATACTGACTGCCAGTCGCGCTTGGTACTGGATAATCATTAAGATACCACTGATAGAAGAGAGAGTCAGGATCAACGTTTTCTAGGTTACCAACTGCTGCTTTAACTAATACTTTATTATCAGCAATGGTAACATTGCTCGGCGTAACGGAAAGCATTACTTGCAGTGACAGCCCGCCGCCTTCTTTCATTAGAGTTTTCGAATCCGCCCGAACAAAATTAACTTCGCCCTTATAAAGAGATCGAGTGCTTTTACCATAAGAACGAACTACTACGGAATAATCCTCGCCCGTTTTAATTTTATTGAGTTTCAGACTAACTGTGTTCTGCTCCATGCCATAGAAATCAGCCGCATCTGAAACGCCATCGTTGTCAGTATCAGCTATCGTGGGATCAGTGCCAGCCACAAATTCAAAGTAATTACTGCCATCACCGCCCACTTTATTTTTAGAACGTTCCACACCTGGTCCAATCCCTAAAGTTTTCATATCTATGAAGGTGGTTCTAGACAACTGCTGATAATACACCGAGAAGTCGATAGTATCATCATCCCAATCGTCCCCCGCCCGCACCGAATCCAAGAAATCTCTTAATTCTTGTGGGTGGAGGGTACCGTCAGTAGTATTACAGCAAGGAGGGAAATAAACTTCTGGTTCCGATTCATCCTCATCACTCTCACCCCTGTCAATTATCTTGCCAGCCAACTCACCAAAATACTTCATTTCCCACAGATCCGGCATACCATCATCATCCCTATCTTTGTATCCTACTGTCCCAGTTGCTTCCACCATTTTACCTTCTTTCGGATCATTAGCTTCAGTGTCGTCAAGTTTGGTAAAGACACGCGATAGGTTTATTCTACTGCCACGACTCCCTTTATTTATTCCATCTCTGTTGCCCTGCCAATCTTCTTCCTTGCTAGCCCATTTACCTCTATATATCAGCAAAAGAGCCTGACCAAAGGCCTGCAGGTTGTCATGGTCGCAGGGCTCGCCAGCGCCACTATAGGAATACTGTGTTATATTGAACGAATCTTCGTAATCCTTCACACAAGCATCATACGAATAATTCTGTGGTATACGCGGAGGGTTGCCCCCAAAATTGCCCTGCCAGTATTTTACAAACTCTCCGGCATCATAAGTTACTTGAGGGAAACTCTTGTATCTCACTTTTACTTTATTTACTCCATTCTCTTTTTTTCTTTTATTCCAGAGAACGTCTATACTTTCGGAAGAAGAAGCTATCTTGCCTATCTCTTCATAGGAAAAGGACTCATAAATAACATATAGATCCTGATCAGTCGGGCAGCTAGCCGCTATTTTATTATTAGCCTTACTCCACTCGACCGCTTCGTATCCCAAATTGGCCATCTTTTTTAGATAAGTGCTAGTGTAGCTCTTATCTAGACAACGATACGAACCAACACTATCAGTAGTAAAAGCAGTTTTTTCTTTACCTAGAGGGTCAGGCAAATTGTCATCCTTCTCGGCCATTTGGTAATTAGAGCCCCGGGTAGGCATTCTATCAGCTATTATGCGAGGGCTGCTGAATGAAATGTTGTTCACACCGATCATCGCCGCAATTCCCTCTTGAACCAACATGGTATAATACTGATCATGCGAATAAACAAAACCATACTTATCAAAACGACTACCGTATGTATCCGTCACCATCTGACTTCTAATTAGGCCAGAATCATGCCAACCCTGCGAACCTATCGGCCAGGGCGGGGATTGACAAAGGCCCTCGCCACCATAAAGCCGTCCCCATTGGTTGGTTATCTTGGGAACATATTTAGCGTTAAATACTTTCTTTTGCTTACGAAAACTCTTGCCTTTGCTATCTTTCTCAATTGTTTCTACATAAACCTCCTCGACATCTTTACTGTTTTTCTTCCTAACTATTTCCGTCCCATCGGGATACTCTATACCCTTCCAATCGACTACTGCCATCGTAATTTTATCAGATGACCCAGCATAGAAAGTATTAAGCGGTTTGCCGTCAATACACCAATTATCAAAAACACCACTACCTAAGAAATTTTCGTGCTCAGCCATCATAGAAATTTTGGCACCGGGGTGAACGGTTTTGGGTATCGTTTTTATTTTCACTGTCGGATAAGCTGGCTTTGCAACTTCATCAGCTGCCTGGGTAATACCAAACACGGCCATTGTCCCGACAGCCAATCCGATAGCTAAACAGCTAGCCAACACTACATATTTGTATTTTTTCAAGAAATCTCGCATGCCTTTATTTTACTTTATTTTACTGATCTCGCAAAGGAAAAATGTTAACCAGCAACTTCTGCTATAGATTTTGCCCATTTCTCTATTTCTCCGTAGATTGATATTAGAAAAATTAAAATCGCTGCTATGGGTATAGCATAAAGCAACGTTTTGCCAATAGCAGCTCCGAGAACAGGTAAAACTACATTTGCTATAAACCAGCGGAAAGCCTGTTTTAACAGCTTGGCTCCTATTTTCCCTAAGGCCTTGCCCATCTGGGAACCTTTTTTTATTGAACTTTTAGCTAGTTTTTTACCACTTTTCGCTACTACTTTCCGCGCTTGCTGCGCCCGTTGTCCTTGATTCCTTCTCAGCTCCTCGGCTTGAGCTTGAGCCTGCATATAATAAAATTCTTCATCCATAGCCATAGCCCCGCCATCAGGTTCTAAGTTAGCAGTCGTAATAGTCTTGGCGATATTACAGCCCGGCCGAGAACCTGTTTCTTCGCCCGCCACCAGCTCGGCAATAGCTTCGATGTCTTTATACTCATTTAGCTGATTATATCGATAGCGCCGCCAGACTTTCAACCATCGCCGAGCTGGTAGATAACTACTTAAACCTAGCTTATTCTTTTTTTTATTTTTCAACTTCAAAGACCGGAAATACTCGGTAAAGTGTTCCTCCCTCTCTGATAGACTTATGTTGTTGTTTACTTCAGCCATAAAGTCGAAAAATTACTTGCGAAGTGAGTGAGATCCCGATCTGATCGGGACGAATGAGCAAGCGAACAAGAGACAGAGTCTCTTATTTCCAAAAAGCTCCGTCTAACTTCCACTCCTTACTTTCTTTAACAAAATACATTTCTAATAATTGATAATCTTTTTGGGGTGATTGAGTTACTTCGGTAATTTCTTCCTGTTGGCAAGTAACCAATACTTTATAGCTGGTTGAGCCAGAATCTATGGCTGCTGAAGATAAAGCCTTAGTAGTAATGCCATAAAAGGCGCCGTCACTGGTAGTAGAGGCTGATCCGGACGTTTTGCCGTCTATCCAAGCTGCCATTTTTTGCGAAGCATAAGGTTTTATGTCCTGCAAGTTTTTAAAGGGCTGCTTGTCCTTATTAGTATAAGTGCCATATATTTCTGCCAAAGTCTCAGCTAATTTCAAAACCTGACTTTCTTCAGTTGAGCTAGACTGAGTATCAGTGGTAGACAAGTTGGTTTCATTGGTACTAATAGTGGCGTTAGTAGATTCTTCCGTCGTATTAGTTTCGGTGGTGTTGGTGTCAGTGGCGGTCTCTTCAGTATCCTGCCCTTCGTCCGTGGTATTAGTGTCGGTAGTACTCTCAGTATCCAAAGACGGCGAGGTAAATGTCACCTCCTCGTCTGGACTATTAGTAACAACCTCGTCAGTAGTAGCTGGCGCTTCTTCATCTTTTTTACAGCCGAAAGCAGCCAACAGCACGACCAGCAAGCAAGCTATGACTGTCGGGATAATTTTAGGAGTGTTGATTTTTTTCTGTAACATATATTTATTTGAAACTAAGCGTCTGCGGACATTTCTTCTGGTTCTGCCGGCTCCCCACCTGGTTCTGCCGATCCTTCTTTTTGCTTTTGGGAGTATTCTTGCTTAGCTTTTTCAATTTCCAACATTTGACGTGGGTCAGTGGTAATAACTTGATCCTCTGAATAAGAAGCTACTACTTTCATCGCCACATGCTTTGGTCCGGCAAAAAATATCCCTTCCCCAACGTCAGATTCCAGTAATAAATACTTTTCTTGTTCGGTTAGGTGGAAAGTTTTGGTCAAAACATCGATGCTGGCTGGTGACTGCTTCATTAGTATCTGCATCGCCGAATTAGTCACAATCGCTTTGCCATAATCGGAGGTCAGAAAGTCATTAACATCCTGGCTGATAGTCGTTAGGCCAACGTAATATTTACGACCTCTCTTGGCCAAGCTAAACATGAAGCGAGCCGAGTCCTCATATTGCATCATCCACCAAGCTTCATCAACCACGATCATTCGTTTTTTCAGCTGCGCCCGGACAATATTCCAAATATAATTAAGCACCACGTACATCGCGATCGGTCGTAATTCATCTTCCAAGTCACGGATACTGACCACTACCAAGCCCGTATCTAGATCAACATTAGTCAGTTCATTAAATAGGCCAGCAAAAGTTCCCTCGGTATATTTTCTAACTCGGGGTATCAGGTCTTCTGTCCCCGACATTCCTTCTAAAATATCCTGAAAGTCTTTCATTGTCGGCGGGGTTATCTGTGATAAATCGCTATCGCCAGTAATATCACGTTTAGCATATGTCTCATTCAAAGCTTGATCAATTAAAGCGTCCTCTTCTTTCGTCATCCGCCCTAACATCAAACGCAATAAACCTTTTAAATTGATGACGGCGGAACGAATAATATCCTTGGTAGTCATATCAGATACGGCTGGTGGTAAATCAAAAGGATTAATCCGATACTTAGAATCAAGTGATACTCGCAGAAAAGTGCCACCGACCGCTTCAGCTAAATATTTATACTCATTTTCCGGATCAACCACAATGACATCGGTGCCAAACATCAAGCTACGCAGAATTTCCAGTTTGACCGCATAACTTTTGCCCGCTCCCGAAGTAGCAAAAACAACTGAATTAGCATTTGGTAAAGAAAAGCGATCAAACAAGATCAGGCTATTATTATGGCGGTTAATACCATACAAAATTCCCTCGTTAGAAGTTAGTTCGGAAGAAACAAAGGGATAAGAAGTAGACAACGGACTAGAATTCATACTATTAATGATTTTGAGTTCGTCCTTGCCATAAGGTAAAGTAGAATTGAAACCTTGTTCCATTTGGAAAACAGCTTTCTTAGAATAAATTAGGCGTTGGCCCAACATACTTTCAATCGTTTTTGTCTTTTCTTCTAAGTCTTTTTTAGTACCAGCGTAAAGAGTGATGTAAAGAGCAAAATAGAAAAATCTTTCCGTCCCTTGCACTAACTTGTCACGTAATTCTTCTACATCCTGTATAGCAGTTTGCAACATGGGATCACGTACTTGGCCTTTTTCTGCCTGCGCCGAGATGGTTGATTGAATCTGACCAGTCTTGCCTTTCAACGTTTTCAATATCTGTTGCGTTTCTACCGGTGTGATGAACATAGCCACGTCTAGTTCTTCGTTAAGGTTGACTATCGGAGCAAACCAGCCCGTGGTGACATAGCGTGGGTAGGTGAAGACAAATAACGTCCGCACAAATTGCTGGTTAAGGCGAATGTGGTCCGCTTCGATTTTCATGGCTGCCGGGGCAATAATATCCCGAACGGTTACTACCCCTTTCCGGAAAATTTCCTCCGTTTTCAGGAGTTGCTTCTTTTCCGCCTCGGTCAAATTAGAGAAACTCTTTTTACCAATAGGAACACTAGCAGCGCTGTCATCAACTGGCGGAGGAGCTGCTTCTACGGTTGGTTCATTATTTTCCGAAATATTCTGATTATCCATATCCAAAATTAACCAGTATCTATATTAAGTCTCTCTAATTCAGCTAGAACTTCTGTCCCCGCCAAATCTGGATTGTAATTAGCGTAAAATAATTCTACCGTCTCTTGCGTATCTAACTTAGCAGCTCGAATGCCCATTCCTCGTAATCCTCCTACTACCTGAGTAACCCGTTGGTTTAATTCTTGAATGGCTTTATCATAATTGGTTATTTCCATTTTGACTTCCTTGGCCGGAGCTACCATCTGCTTAGCCCGTTCTACTACTGACATTCCTCCAATTTTAGGTGCTCCCATATAAGGAACCACTACATAATAGTGATTAGTGGTGATATTGGACATCTCTACTAGTTGCTTGATATATTCTCGGTATTCAGCTATCTGCATCCGCAACAGTTCGTTCTCTTGCATTTTTTCCGATTCACCTAGCTTGGTTAGATAAGCTTTGATGTTCAAGATTCGTGACTGCACGATGATTTGGATGGGGAACTCTAGAGAGTTAAGAAAATCCTGATAGCCAAAAACCATTGATTTCTGCTCATCTTCTGACATCAGGGCGAAATTCACCGAGGAAGCCATGACAATTGAACGATAACTACCATCGTTCAATTCTACTACTCCATCTTTTATCCCTTTAATTTTTAAATATTTCTGGGTGCTCACTCCCGCTTTACTGGCAGAGCCACTGGAACTGCTTTGACCGGGCAAAAGCTGCGTCAGGGAAGAAAAAAATGACTTTTTCTTGGCTGGCGGTTTTTTGCTTTTCTCAGCTGGCTTCGGTTGTGTTGGTTGATCAGGCATTTATAAAATAAATTTGAATTTCTGTCCTGAGCGAAGTCGAAGGATGGAATTTTTACGCTCTGTCTAACGTGTTGGAAATATCCTGCAATTTGCTCTTCACTAATCGTCTACCTCCTGGTAAAACCATTGTCTCTATCTCCTTTTGAACTGTGACTTTTTTTTCTTTGGAAAGGGTTTTGATTTTATCGAGGGCTGGTTCCCGAAACCAAACTCGCAAGCGCGGGTTGGTGTGGAAATGAATAAAGGAAACTAGAAAAATCTGAAAAGGTCGGCCGTTAATTTTGACAAAGGAGAAAGTAACTACTATCACCACCACTATCAGAGCCAGAATAACAAACAGGCTCAGATCAGCTAGAGACCAAGCAATCAGGAGGGTTACTCCCCCGGCCACCATATATAAAAACTGGCGCACTGTCAGCGGGCCAATCACCTTATCCTCAACTTCAATGAATTGGGGGACAGCAAATTGCATGGGAGGGGTATTAGGTTGCCCGCCCGCCACGGCTTCGCCGTAGGCGAGTCGGGCGGGTAGGAGTTAAAATATCCTACTAATTTCCACGACCGCTTTGAATTCGGCTTCGGTTAAATAGGGTTGGTTATTTTGTTGACATTCGGCTGCAACTTCCCGGATCGGTTTTTTCGTTTTCATACTAGCCTCGCCCATTGCGATATACAGCCTATAGAGCGGAGATTGTTGCCAGTTATTTTTGGCCTGGCTTTTTTCTAAAGGGGAAACGCCAATGAGTTTGATAATTTGTCGCTTGATCTGCTCAGCCGCCTGATGGGGATCGGGAGATAGTCCCTGCAAATATCCCACTGACAAATTAGCTATGCTAGCAACTGAGTTTATAGTAAACTTTTCCGGCGCTGGTGAGGCTGGCTTTTTTACCACCTGATCGCCTTTAGTGTCTTTGAGATCAACTACACTGGGTTGGGGTCGTCCGGTTGACACTGGCTGCTTTCTAGCCGCGCCAGTTGGTTCGCTGGCAGGCGGCTTGGCGGCTTTAGATTTTATAGCTGCCTCCGGCCGAGCTGGGCTGGATTCTAGCCCAACAAACGGGGCAAATATTTCTAACCCCCAATTATCAAGCGCGCCCACCTCCCAAGAAGATATTTTTAGTAGATCATAGAAATATAGTGTGTCGTGCAAAAGATTTTTCTCTTCTTCATTCAACCCCTGGCAACTGGGACTCTGAGCAATATATCGGTTTCGCTCTATACTTTTATGGAAACCAGCTCCTAAGAAATTATCATAGTTCGCGATCCAGTTTCTGACCTGAGAAGGTTTTTGTTCTCCTTCGGATCTAACAGTAATTTGCTTATCACCAATCTGCTCCCTATTTTCCTTAAGGCTGGCAACAATTTTTTTCTTGTAATCGTCACGTACTTCTATTGGAATGCTCATGAGCTTTGTCCTAACCCGCTCAAAGATATCTCTTTCCTTATTGCCCAAAAACTCAACGAAGTGACTGCTGATAAAATCCAATACTTCCTGATCAACCAAGGCGGCCAGAGCCACGAATTGAAATTGCACCAACACTTGGTCATATTTCTTAGAAAGATCTGGGTCGCTAGCTTTGATGTTAAGTTCGGACAACTTTTTTTGCAGCAATCGAACCATATCATAGGCGTCATCTATGGTATTGTCCCTAAGAAAATCGCGATACAACTTCTCCAGCTGTGGCAGGGTATCCTTATCACCAACTCTGGTGATATCTATATTATTTTCTTTTAATGTGTCTTCCAACATCAATACTTCTTCCTTTATTTAATACCAAACTAATTAGCTGATCTCTACGGTGTAGCACCGGCAGCAAAGCCGGCAGCCATATTCGTAACATGATCTCCAGCCCATTCAATAACATTCCTACCAATGCCCCATTTGCCATCTGTCGGAGTCGGTGGAACCACAGCACCAGTATGATCAGTGACCTTTCCAGTGCCTAGCCTTTCCATTTCGCAAGCCTTGCCGTACATAACTGCCATACGCTCCACATGACTATTATTACTTTCCGTCTGAGTAGCAACCTTTCTGCTTTTCTCCTGCTCCTCTTTGATTAATCCTTGTCTCTTCTTTCCTTTACTGCCTTTTATAGCTTTTCCTAAATCTTCTAATTCTCTAGTTGATTTCGCTAGAGCATCTGCCAACTTTTTTACAAAAGCCGGTTTTATTTGTTCAACTGCTCTCTTTTTTATTGTATCTAAATTCCGCTCGCCTTTTGAATTTATGGCCATATAGGCTTTCAACGGATCACCTCGACCATATTCACCCACTCGAGCCGCTTTTTCTCTATCTTCATGCTCAAGCAAATACCAGCCAGCTTGGTGAACATCTTTGAGCTTGCCAGCCGATTCTCTAACAATAGCGTTACTATGCATGTCACCCATATAGGCCCGATTACCCATTTTGGCTTTTTTATCTTCGACAATCTCTTCTTGTTCCGCATCCGTCGTATATCTCCATTTGCCCTTGTCATTGGTAACCATGCCTGCCGTTCCGAAATGTCCAGCCGCCAAGGTAATCTCTTGTAAATCAGCTACTGTCTGACAAGCCAAAGAACCTTCTCCTAATTCCAGCTGAAGAGCTTTTTTTAGTAATTGAGGATCAAATTCGGGTTTGCTATCCTTTGTTACTAAATCAGTCCCGTCCTCTTTTTTTATTCCCATTTTCATGAAAGCTTCTCTATGCTTGTCAAAAAATGCCGGCAGACTTAACAAGTCATTAAGATTATTGGTACCCGCTAATTTACGCAAGTGAGCTCCTTTTTCTATTTCATTGGCTGCCCCCATATACCCATCTACCAGAGCGGGACTGGACTCAGTGCCAATCTCATTCTCTTTCTCTACCTCTAAGCTTCTTCTCGCCCTTCTAGCATAATTGGTTTTTTCGTGTCCCAGGCTCATCACATTATTTAGCATATCATGCATCTGACCGCCCGGTTGCGTGTAGGCATCGCTTTCTAATCTAGCCCTTCTCGTCCGCCAAGCTTCTGGTATCATAGTTGCTGTAGCCGCACCACGGGCAGCCAGTCCAGCTCCTTGAGCAAGAAGATGTAGAGGAAGGGTAGAAACCGCCCCCAACGCCTTTCCTACTATCCCTTTACCCATCAACCCTTTATTCAATGCGCTCACGCCCTGGGCCATACGTCCCTTGCCCGCTCGCAAGGCTGTTCTCCGCGCAAAATTACCGCCCAACATCGCCGCTCCTAAACCAACCTTGGTCGCCAGACCCATTCCTCGCCTCGCCAATCCCATCGTCATCCCAGCTGCCATCGGTGAAAGCGCCTTGGCCATCAGAATCGCCAGATACAAGAAAGTAATCATCACCGCCATCCGGTAAAAACCGTCGGCGGTTAGTAGGCTGATATTGCCCCGCAACTCTCCCGTCGTTTTCACTTTCATTAAAATACCCTTGCTAGTTGTATCCTCAGTAATGTGATAGGCGACCATACAAGACAAATAAACCAGAAAACCAGCTACTGGCCCATAAAAGACATACTTAAAAAACTCGTCCCACCACCGCTTAGCGTATTGCTGGGTAGCTGGCAAAATATTAAGAACAAAGGCGGCTGGTGATAATACCACTAGTACCATCAATACAACATTCCTCATTATAATCAAAGTCGACAGCAAACTAAAAGCCATCATTATCAAAAACATAACGAAAATTGTGGCTAAGATAGCAATACTAGCCTCCGTTACTACGTTACTTCCAGGCTCTAATGAACTCCAAGCTGAGCCCGCTATCTTGTGTGGCATCGTGTTAAAAAGAGCCAAAGAAAACGTGTCCGAATAGTTATAGCCCTTAAAATTAATAAACGTCATCATCAGCACATTGGAAAAATCAATAAAAACCCCCGCGATAGTCTTACTAAAATTCACCAACAGAGCAGCATAAATTAACTTCGGCAGCAGTGCTTTATATTGATAAGCCTCGATACGCAGAATAGTGGCAAAAGCAATTACCAACAGAGATATAACAAAGAACATATTGAGTACATCGCGAGTGATTCCCCAACCAGCAATAACCACCGGATCATTTATAATATCCGGCGCATTGTGATAAACGTGATCAAATAATTTACCAGACAGAACAAAAAAGAAAGTCTCGATTTCTAAAATAAAAGCGAAAATATAGCCAAATAATAAGAAAGTATAATTTTTAAGTGTCGTCCAGCCATTAGCAAAGGACACTCTAGGTAACAAAGTACCAAACACCACTAGAGCGTAGAATGCGATTTGAAAAAAGATTTTTTTGTTCTTTGTTTTATTGGCCACTAAATTTGCTAAATTCTAACTGCAAATAACTAGACAGTTTTATTATTTCTTTTCCACCGCTTTGGTTTTCGTCAAATCGGGAGGAGAAGTCGTACCAGTTGGAGTTACCACGTCAGAAGGAAATTCAATTAATCTATTATCCCCCGTCTTCGTATAAGTAGGAATAATAGCAGTGCTAGAATCATCACCATCATCAAGCAAAAATTCTGCTAACCATTTCTTTAAAGGGTCAAGGGCATAACTTTCGATGGCTGTCCCCAACGCCATTTTTGACAAGTTCATTACATCTAAGGCTATCTGACTTCTCAAAGTTTCACCAAACTCATCACCAGCTGCACCATGATTTTTGATGATCGCAGCGGCTAATTGACCTTCCACGTTAATTTTACGACAGTGATCAGGACGGAACATGGGGTCAACCATGCCGTCATCATCTAAATCATACCAAGAGAGCGTACGACCCCAAGCCTTAGCCTGAGCGCTATTAACAGAACAATCTCTAGCTGTAAACAAGCCCTTGCCATTAAACAGTTCGGTTTTAGCTGAATCTTTTTTCTCTTCGCCCAAATCCATAATACTCAACGCTGCCTCCAGTGAAAGGTTAATATCATTATTTGAGCCAGACACCGTAGTAGTCAACATATTGGGAAGTTCCTTGCGTATCGCGTCCATTTTATCATCAAGACTTAAGACGGCAAATTGAGCGATCTTACTCTGATCGAAAGTACACTTCGGATCATGACCTTCCGCGACAAATTTAGTTAAAGCCAACTTCAAATTCCAATTAATATTTACGCAAAGCGAATGAGCCGTCAGTCTTTTAAAGACCACGTTGGCTGCCTGAAATAGCACCTTCTCCGTAAACCACTGAGCCAACTGCTCGGAGGTCATCAAAAAATCAGATCGGGAGGCCGCCGCCATCATAACGTCCCTGATCAAAGGATAAAGGGCTGCTTTCCATACCACCAGTAAAATATTCTCCAACAGCGTGGTTAGATCTTGCATGATGGTTACTGGCCAGACAGCTTTAGCCGGCTTAGGAAAAGCAAACACTCCTAGACCAGAAAAGACGATCACAACACAAACAACCAGAAAAGTGAGAAGTATTTTGGTTCTAAAGCTATGAGCGGAAAACATTGTTTTTGATTATTTTGTTTTTAAATTTTTCTCTTCCGCTATCTGATCCAGCTCGGCTAAATAACTATCAACAATTTGTACCTTGAGTAGATATGCTAGTTCGGCATAACCATTCATGATCGCAATAGCGCCGTCTTGGTTAACGGTAGTTGAACCACCATTATTATTTATTTCTTCTGCTAAGTATTCGGAGCGTCGCAAGGAAGCGACAATTTTTTTATGCAAACCGATGATTCTTTCTTCTCGCGGTACTTCCAAGGCCTCAACTTGATCCAGAGAGTTAGAAATTGCGACAGTGAATTGGTACATTAGTGAACTACCGACACCACTTGTCGAGAGCATATCATAGCTACTAGCCTGCTCTTGGAAATTAAAGCTCTGATACAAAATATTGCCCATAGTGGTGATATAGTCCCGCACTTGCTCATCACTAGTGCCAGCCGCAATTTTAATCTCACTCTCTGCAATCTCTGCTAACTGTACCTGGCCAGCCACCGTTTCTACATTGTCTTGCGACTGGATATAATTGGTCATGTCATCTTGCAAAGATCCAACGTCCTGAGCAGAAAAAGCATCTTCTAAATAGCTAACTTGCTGTCTATCTGTCTGGCTTACCTCTAAGACATTATCTTCGCTAGCCCCATCACTATCACTGTCGTTATCGTTGTCCAAGTTTGTTTCTGCTGAACGGCCATCTTGGTCGGCATTAGCCACCGCGTTGATCGCCACGTAATCAGATAAATCAGCTTGCAACGGATCATGGCCAGAAGCAATTTCTTCGCCGTCACCATAGCCATCAAAATCAGAATCGGCCAAGCGGGGATCAGTGCCGTATCTATCCTCGTCCTTGCCAACTAGTCCATCTTGATCAAGATCAACATCATCATCGGATTGGATTTGCAAGGGGTTAAAACCATTCTTTACCTCTTCACCATCAAGATGACTATCACCATCGGAATCAGCGTTATAAATGTTGGTGCCCAGTTCTCTCTCTTGGTCATCTGATAATCCATCATTATCGGAATCGATTCCCTCAGTCATAATAGTAGCAACTTTTTTACCATCCTTATCTCCCTGTCCAAAATCAATTTTCTTAGCAATCACAAAACCACTGATTGATATAATCGAAATCACTACCACAACAATTACCGACAACTTAAAACGTTTCGATTGCATTGTTTATTTTCTGGCTACTAATGAATCAGACTTATTATAGTACAAATACTAAATAGTGACAAACGTTAACTGGTTTTCCCTGTTAACAGATGGCTATTTTAAGCCAAGTGTTGATAACTTGTTGCAAAATAGTCTATTTTTTGTGGATAACTACGGAGTTGTAAAGTTTTTCCCACTCGTTTAAGGAAAAAGTTTCCGCTCTTCTGGTCGGATCAAGATTGGCCGACACTAATATTTTCTGGGCTTCCTGGCCGGAAATTTTATAGCCAGCAGCTAAATTATTATGCAGTTGTTTACGTCGACTAGCAAAGCTGATTTTCAGGAGGCGAAAAAAATTCTCAATATCGTCGACTTTGATTGCTGGTTGAGGATAGACTTTGATTTTTAGTATAGCTGCTTCCACTGCCGGCGGCGGATAGAAAGACCTTCTATCTACAACGGTAATTATCTTGGGCTCACCATAAAATTGAACCGATAGAGATAAGAGGCTGTGGTCACCAGGCTCAGCCACCACCCGCTTGGCTACTTCTTTTTGGACAATTAGAATCAGCTCAGTGGGTTTTGCCTCTGCTTCCAAAATGAATCTTAAAAAATGCGAAGTGATATAAAAGGGTAGGTTGGCGACGATTTTGTAGTTACGGTCTCCTAGACCAGCAGTGATAAAATCTAATTTGAAAATGTCCTGGGATAATATTTCGATATTTTCTTGCCGGCTGAATCTTTTGTTTAAGTGTGTGGCTAATTGCCTGTCTTTTTCAACAGCCAATACTCGGTCGGCCCTGCCTGCCGGCAGGCAGGCTTGTTCGGCGATCGCCTCCGTCAACGCTCCTAGACCCGGACCAACTTCTAAAATTGTATCCTGTTGGTTGACGTCAGCAGCAGCGATCATTTTAGTCACTACCGATTGATCAATTAAAAAATTCTGGCCGAGTCTTTTGTTGACAGATAGACCTTCGGCTCGTAATAATTGTTTTATTTCCTTTATGTTGTGAAAATAAGTGGTCATTTAATTCATCTTATCAATTATTGGTTGGCTTGGTACATTTATAGAGGTTGTTGACTTGGTGTGTTTTCGAAGCATACCAGAACAGCTACTACAAACTTTAAACACATGCAGATCAAAACCTTCATCAAAAAACTAGAGGGCACTAAGCTATCATTCTGGCAATTTTTAATTGCGCTGGTGTCGATAGCTGCGTTGCGAATTTTTGCCGAGACATTTTCTGATCTCGATAACCGTTGGCAGATATTGCCACCCGATTCTTTTATTCATTATTGTCTGTGGTTCATCTTAACATTTCTTACTATATCTTTGGTACTAGTTATTGCCACACGCGAGAAAGTGGTAACAGTGCTAAAGATGCAAATCATGTTTTTTCCGATAATCTTGCTGGCTCCGTTTATTGATTTAATTGTTAGTAGTGGATTGGGAGCAAATATTGCTTATATTATGGGGCGGGACATGGCCGAGCTGGGACGAATGTTCCTCACTTATTTCGGCTCGTTGGATAATTTTGAAATATCGATTGGGATGCGGCTAGAATTGGTGTTGGCCTGTTTCTTTGCTGCTTACTATGTTTATTTAAAAAGGGGGAAAGTGTGGCCGACTGTGCTGGCTCCTTTCCTGGTCTATACTATCGCTTTTGTCTATTTAGCTTTACCTAATATTATTCTACCACTGGGCGATTTAGAATATGACGATAAATTATTCTCGTTTCTAATCTTGGTTCTTACTTTATTAAGCTTACTCGTTTTATTTTTGCTTTACAGTCGGCAAAAATTTATTGCCTGCTGGAAAAACGCCCGGCCCTACCGCATCGTTCATTACCAAGCTATGTTATTAGGGGGTCTGTTGCTAGGCAAAGTGCTGCTCGGTTATGAAATAGTGGGTTGGCAATTGGCGGCAGCAATGATAGCTCTACTATTAGCTTGGCTGGCTCAGGTTGGCCTCAACGACCTTAGTGATACTAGAATCGATGCCATTTCCAATCAAGATCGTCCTTTAATCAAGAAAACGCTCACTGTCCCAGAATACAAAATCATCACTGTCATCTTAACTCTGCTGGCTCTATTACTTGCCTACACCGTATCCTATTACTACCTGATTTTCATAGCCGTATTCATGATAATTTATACTATTTACTCCTGGCCACCTTTGCGCTTAAAGCGCGTGCCGGTGCTGTCGATTTTCCTGATTGCCGGTGCTGCTCTGGTCATTCTCATGGCCGGCTTCTCTCTGCCCGACCATAAATATTTAACTTCCTTGCCTCCTTATACTATCGCTCTAATTCTGATCGCTTTCTCCTTGGCCGCTCATGTCAAAGACGTTAAAGACATCGCTGGTGATAAAGCAGCTGGCATTCTCACTATACCGACTATGCTTGGCGCGCGCGCAGGCAAAAAAGTAGTGGGAATTTTAGTGGGAATTTCGTATTTGTCTGTCGTCTTAATAATCCCTCGTTTTTTTGGTTGGTTACTGTTGGTAGCTATTATCGGCGGCGTCATTAATTACTGGCTAATCAACCGGAAAAACTATCAGGAGAAGTACGTGTTTATTACTTACTTCATTTTCTTGGTGATTTTGATTTATTATTTGGGGAAGATTTATATTTAGCCAGCCAGAAAGCTCCGCTGCCAATAAAAAAAAGACACGTAGTGTGTCTTTGGGAAGGTGCTAGTTGCGTGATGGGAAATTGTCCCTCTAGGCGGTAAGCTTCCCCTCGTACAGCATTTGTTCGAGAGTTATCACTCTATCCCCCCAGATGCCGTCATGTCTGTCACCGTAGACCACAACCAAACGATCCAACAACACTTCAAGTCTCTGACAAAGTTTTGGGAAACTATCGCCGAGATAGTTCTTTCGAAGCAGGGGGTACAAGACCGCGTAGCCAGCTATGAGTCCTGGCGCCGGTTGGGGATCATGTTCGCTAACCGGCTGACAGGTAGTAGGATTCCAGTTCTCCCAGCCTCCAATCCGCTTCTCCGCCGCCTTGACGTAGCAACGCTCGAAGTTGTCCAGACCGTGCTGGAACAACAACGTGTATGCCGCTGTGATCACTCCACGATCAGCAGGATAACCCTCGTTATGAAGCTTGCTGAGGTCACTCACTGTAGTTGTGAAGTCCAAGGGAGTAATCACCGTTTTACTTAGATCCTTCGTGAATCGGACAGCAACGCCAGTGGCTAACCTGGCCAACCTATTCAGGCCGCTGGCTACCACCGTCTCTGATATATTTTCCACTCTCGCCTCCTCGTGTTTTTGTGCCGCTAGGTCTATCCTAGCGCAACAGTATACCTTATAGTCCCTGACTGTCTTTGTCAATAAATATCTTTAGCGTCGCCTTCAAAACCTATTGCCCCAC
>JABMPQ010000005.1 GCA_013202585.1 Parcubacteria group bacterium
ACTATGTTTTTAGCCCCACCGTTTTGTCTATTAACCCGAAATACCGAAAATCCTAGCCAAACACAACATTGATGTCAACTACATCCTCGACGAAAAAAACTTCCCGCTCGAAGAAAATGATATTCCTGATATTTGCGCTGACCGGATTGATTATTTTTTACGAGAAGGGACAATATTCAAGGAAATCAGCCAGCCACAACTGCAAAAATTTCTCGCCAACCTGACAGTAAAAGATAACAATTGGATATTCAAAGACTACGCCGTCGCCAAAGAATATGCCGAGCTATTTTTTAAACTCAACAAAATATACTGGTCTGGCCTACCCTCAGCCATAATGTTTATTACGGTTGGCAATTTTCTCAAACAGGCGCTGACCCAAAAATATATTACCGCTAAAGATCTTTATTCCACCGACCAGGCAGTTTTAGATAAAACAAAAAAGCACCTCGCTCAAGACGAGGTACTCAACACCTGGTGGCAACGCATGAACACTCCCACTAAATACTTCACTAGCGATCCGTCCAACTATGATCAGCTAGTCCACGTTAAATCACGTATCGTCGATCCCTTCTGTCAACACGAAGGAAAAGTTAAACGAGTGTCTGATGTCGATGGGAAATGGAAGAAAATTGTCGCCCAAGAATTAAAACCGAAAGAATACTTTATAAAATTCAAAGGATAAAAAAAGCTCGGCTATAAGAACCGAGCTTTTAAAAACGCTATAATTCTTAGTCTGTTTTTATTTCCCCTTCATTCCACGAATAGCCTTTGATAAATATCCGCACATTGACCGCTTTTTTCTGCTCGGCGAACCATTCAGCAAAAGTGTTCTCAGTGGTGAATAGAATGTGACGAACAGAAACTTCGTCCTGAGCTTCTTCATTGACTCGCTTGTCATCAACCTTGATAATGTGATAGCCATACTGCGTTCGGACTACTTCACTTACCGCACCCTTCTCTAAAGCGAAAGCTGCTTCCTCAAACTCGGGCACCATTTGGCCCTGGCCGAAAAACCCAAGATCACCACCCTGTTCGGCCGAATACGTATCGTCACTCTTTTCCTTAGCTAATTCCGCGAAATCCTGACCATCCTTGATTTGCTGCAATGTTTCGTCAGCCTTTTGTTTGGCATCTCCACTAGATTGCTTGCGCTCCTGATCAATATTGTCGTCCGTAGAATATTTTTCTTGCAACTTGGCCAGCAATAAATTCGGGCGAAGCGATTTCTCGGTAAATTCCTCTGGCGTAATGTTGTAAATTGTTTTGATTCTTTCAGAAAACTCAGCTGCTCCCCCCACCTGCTCTACCACTTTATCATATTCAGTCTGTACTTCTTCCTCGGGCAGCCCAACGTCATGTTTACTAGCTAGCTGTTGAACTATTTTATTCTCAATGAGGATGTTCAGTGTTTCTTTTTTGACTTCCCCAGCGTCATAAGTGTATTGTTCTGATTGCCCAGCTTGGCCTTGGTAAAAATGGTCAATAGTCGCTAGATTATCCTTGTAAGATTCGATCGTCAAAATACTGTTATTGACGGTCGCGGCTGGGTAGGGAATAAAATTAGCTACGGTGGCACTAAAGCCGTTGTTCCACTCGGGCTTATAAACACCCAGGCCGTTGGCAGCCACAAAAACGATAGCTAACCCGACTACAATACATACGCCGATAATGGCTTTCCTATTCGGCTTGGATTTTTTTATTTCCTCTTTACTCTTGTTTTCCTCGCTCTTCTTGATCTCTTGTTCTGGCATTTTCATATTTTAATAATTTATTTACGCAGTGAGTGAGTGAAAAGTAAAAATTTATTTTTGCTTTTCCGAACGAACAAGTAAACAAAGGGCAAAGCCCTTTATCTAGCTGCAAAAAAGTACCGCCACCACCTTTTAGAATTAGAAGGTATTTCCTCTGGTGGCTTATCGAAAGTGGTGCCACTATCCCGCTTGTAGCCCTCGTTGTTAGTTTCTATAGAAACGGCTACTTCGCCATCTTTTTGGAAACCGAGATTCTGCCGCGCCTGGATTTCTTTAAACGAGTCTGTTCCTATATATTCAATCATTTGCGCCAATTCCTTGTTTTTCTTTTCTAAGGATTCAATTTCTTTTTTCGTATCATCTATTTCCTGATTGATTTCTTTTCGCCTAACAATTTCTTTGCCCAGGCCGAAAGAGGTAAAAACAACCAGCACTAAACCGGAAGCCATTAGGGCTCTGATAAATGTTTTACTGCGCCAAATTGTTTGTCCATTTCCTGGGGTCATAAAAATTAAAGATCTTTCACTTTAAATGACTCCTCCTGCTCTTCTTTTTCCTCGCTATTCTCGCTTACCTGCTTATTCTCCGTAATCATTTCAATCAATTCCTGAGCGCTGAAGCCTTTTTCCTCAGCCATTTTGGCCTGGACAGTCTTGACCATTTCCTGGGCTTCCTTGGGATCAGGTATTTTATCAATAACTATCCCGTCCTTGCTGTCACTGGTTTGCACTTTGACATCGCCGTAACCGAAAGCCATCGCTAGTAAGCCAGAGATCTCATAGGTCACGTTCTCAATACTGTCATAACTGTACTCCATCACCTTGCGGTTAAACAAGCCCTTTTGGTCAATTCTGATGATTCGCTGATCAGTTAGAATAAAAAGATCAAGATACCATTCCACCCACTGGTGTAGGCCATAACCAATCCCGATTCCTAACCAAGCCAAAAATATCAACAAGCCAACTAGATTAGAAAACAGCCAGGAGACAAAAAAGAAGGGAACTATCAAAATCAAAAAAGTCTTAAAAGCTGGCCAGAGAAAACTGGCGCCGTGTTTGCGGACAACTTTGATTATTCCTTCTCCTTTTTTTAGATCTTGGGAAAAATAGTCTTTGAACATGAGCTTGAATTTGGGATTCTGTTGTGCTAAGCTGGGAGTAAATTAATATTTACCCTCCTATGAAGCAAAAAACTGTAAAAAAAATTGCTATGTTTGGTCTCGTCGGCATCGGATTACTCTGCATGCTAGTCTGGGTAGTTTTCCCCCTGTTTCAGTAAGTATAGCATAGATTTTATTAACCAGTCACGCGCAACCGGCTACCCCTTCAACACCGCTAAAAACGCCTCTTGCGGAATGGCTACCTTTCCCATGACTTGCATTTTCTTCTTTCCCTTTTTTTGTTTTTCCAACAATTTCCGTTTACGGGTCACATCTCCGCCATACAATTTTGCCGTAACGTCCTTACGCAGGGCTTTTATGTTTTCCCGCGCTAATATATTACCTCCCACCGCTGCCTGTAAAGTTATTTGGAAGTTTTGCGACGGAATCACGTCTTTTAGGGTGGTGACAGCCCTTTTGCCATCTCGGTTAGCGTTATTTTTAGGAATAATGCGGGATAACGACTCAACCAAATCCCCCGCTACCAAAATATCAAGTTTGATTAGGTCAGACGCCCGATAACCCGTCATTTCGTAGCTCATCGAGGCATAGCCAGAACTGACGCTCTTGAGCTTATCGTAGAAATCCATGATCAAAGAGGCTAGGGGAGCTTCGTAGTGTAAAATAACCCGCGCTTGCTCGCCTTCGGAAGTGATATACTCGGTTGTCTGGTATTCACCCCGATAATGCTGCATTAATTCCATCACATCGCCAATGTATTGGTTTGGCATGACTAAATCAACTTTTACCCACGGCTCTCTGATTTCCTTGATTTGATTGGCCTCTGGCAGCTCGCTAGGTGTATAAATGGTTTTTTTCTGATCAGTTGACGTAATTATTTGGTAAGCCACCGAAGGAGCGGTAATAACTAAGGTTAAGTCATATTCTCTCTTGAGACGTTCTTGAATAATCTCCAGATGCAACAAGCCTAAAAAGCCACAGCGAAATCCCCGCCCGAGCGCTGAGGAGCTTTCTGGCTCATAAGTTAAAGCAGCGTCGTTAAGCTTCAATTTTTCCAGCCCTTCTCTCAGTTTAGGATAATCAGTAGCGTCAGTTGGGTAAAAACTAGCAAAAACGGCCGGCTTCATTTCTTTGTAACCCGGTAGGGAAGTATCAACTTTTAAACCAGCAATGGTCTCACCCACCTGACAATCAGACACTTTCTTGAGGCCAGTGATAAGATAACCTACTTCGCCGCTGTTCAGCTGCTCGCATGACTTCAGGCGCGGAGTATATATTCCTAAATCTAACACTTCTATTTCTTTATTGCTGAACACAAATTTTACTCGGTCGCCCTTTTTCACACTGCCACCAAAAACACGTACACAAGCTACTACTCCCCGAAAATCATCGTAGTAAGAATCGAAAATAAGAGACTGGAATTGGTCGCCCTTTGATTGTGGTGGCGGAATTCGCTCGATTATTGTCTCGAGGACTTTTTCAACATTGGTCCCTTCTTTGGCGCTTACTTTTAGTATTTCTTCGGGCTGGCAACCGAGGATATCGACAATTTCCGCTACTGTTTTATCGATCTCAGCGTTGGGCATATCAATTTTATTGACTACAGGAATGATTTCCAGGTCATGTTCAATGGCCATGTATAGATTGGCTAGCGTTTGCGCCTGAATGCCCTGAGTGGCGTCGATAAGGAGTAGGGCACCTTCACAGGCGGCTAGAGAGCGCGAGACTTCATAGGAGAAGTCGACGTGGCCAGGGGTGTCGATGAGATTAAGAGTATATTCTCCGTGCTTCATTGTCACGGGTTGCAATTTAATCGTAATCCCCTTTTCCCGCTCGAGATCCATCTGATCGAGTACTTGCTCCTTCATTTCCCGTTTGGAGACTGTTTTAGTCAATTCTAAAAGACGATCAGCCAAAGTCGACTTGCCGTGATCAATGTGAGCCACGATCGAGAAGTTGCGGATATTTTGTAAGCTATTTTTGCTCATAATGCAGGCATTTTAGCAGAAAAAGGGATAAAAGGGCAAGAGGCAGTTCTCACAATCGAAAAAGACAAGACTCAATAATCCTGTCTTTTCGATACTCTTAGTCTTTAAATTAGTAAACTGTTAGTACAAAATCAACGTCTACGGAAGCTCCTGTTTTCATGGGTTCAAGATTAATTATTTTATTTAAATTTTTATTTTACTAACTAGCTAAGTATTTAAGCCTCCTTAGCCCACGTACCGTGGCTGCTTACTACTACCCAATAATCACCATCAATAGCCAGTACCGTAAGAGACGAACCAAGAGTAGAACTTCTTACGTAATCTCCCGGATCGTCAGTTGGAAATAATATCTGATCAGCAGCAGCAGGGTCTACATCAAGATTTTGAGCTACTGCTACCACAAAAGTAAAATATGTGCCAATTGCGGTGGATGCTTCGGGTAAAATCCAAACGCCGCCGCCAATAGCACCGGCATTAGTTTGAATTGAACCTGACTCATTTATATTTAAAGTCTTTCCGTCATTGTCATTAGTAACAGTTTTAACTTCATTATGAGTTATATTTCCGGTAGTTAAATTTCCTGTTATGGCATCGCCGATATTCAGTTCATTGCTGGCGGTTGCGCCGGAAGTATCCGCCTGTATACCTATCACAATATTATTATCCCCTTCGGTAATACTATCCCCTGCCTGAAAACCAATCAGAATATTACTATAGCCACTAGTAGCTGCATTTCCGGCCTGCCAACCGATAGCTGTATTATTCCCAGCACCACCGGACCCGTTCAGAGCTTCAAGAGCCTGGTCCCCAATCGCTACATTAGAACTAACATCAGTAGCAGCAACAAGAGCGTTAGAACCCACAGCCACGTTATATTGAGCCGCATCCCCGTTAAGTAGTTTTAGAGCATTCATCCCTATAGCTGTATTATTACCGCCATTGGCATTGGCGTTACTACTAAGAGCCATATACCCCACCGCGGTATTATTGCCGCCTGTGGTGTTAGCTCCGAGAGCTTGCGCACCCACTGCGGTATTGGAATCACCTTCCGTGTTAGCATCCAAGGCCCCACTTCCGACAGCTGTCCCATTAGAACCGTCCGTATTATCAGCCAGGGCTTCGAAGCCTACGGCCGTAAGATCATTCACCGTAGCTGCATTGAGAGCCATATGACCAACCGCCACATTTTCACTGGCACTTGTTGCAGTTGCTAAAGCTGCATAACCAACAGCTACATTCCAAGTTCCACCAGTACTGGAATCTAGGGCATTTCTACCTACGGCGACATTCATGTTTCCGGTATTTCCAAGGACTGCTAGAGCATTATGTCCGATAGCAGTGTTAGAGTGACCTGTCTGAGTCGTTGTCAGAGCTTCATAGCCAATTGCAACATTGTAATCAGCTGTCGTATTAGCATCTAGAGCATTTCTGCCTACGGCAACATTTTGATCCCCAGCGATAGTGGTAGCTACCATAGCATTATATCCAATGGCAGTATTAGAACTACTTGCAGTACTCGCTCCCAAGGCATAACGACCAATTGCAACATTGAAATCACCTGTGTCATTAGCAGTCAGAGCTTCACTGCCCACTGCCGTATTTCCATTGCCCGTATCGTTATCAGTCAAGGCATTATAACCAACCGCCGTATTATTGGCCTCATCATTCGTAGCCAAAGCACCACTGCCAACTGCGGTATTATTAGCCTGATCAGTATTAGTGCCGAGAGCATTATAACCAAGCGCTGTATTATTTGTGCCAGTGGTAATGACATCCCCTGCTTGGTAACCAACTAGAGTGTTATTGGCCCCTGAAACATCATCTCCAGCCTCATAGCCTAGAGCGGTTAAATATAAAGTGCCACCAGTATTGTCAAAATTAATAAGCTTATTCACCTCAATCGTATTAGTGGGTGTGGCTGTACCTATGCCAACTCTGTCATCATAGGTACCTGCGTTACCAACAAACAAGGTGGCACCCTCAATATTCAAATCCGCATCTAAATTAGGGCTATCAACAATTTTATCGAAGTCAATAGTGTCGTTGGCGATGTCTCCAGAAACTATCGTTCCATCATTGATCTTAGCCGATGTAACAGCATTGTTGGCCAGATCTCCAGCGACTATTGTGCCGTCAGATATCTTAGCTGATGTTACGGCATTACTGGCTATATCCCCAGCCACAATAGTGCCATCAGTAATCATCGCCGAAGTGACACCCGAGACACTCAGGCTGACACTGCCAGAAGTTCCTCCACCAGTAAGACCTGATCCAGCCGCCACGGCCGTAATGTCACCACCAGAATTAGTATCACTGCCAGTGGCATCATCTGCCCAGGTTAAGGCTCCACTAGAATTAAGCGATAAAACTTGTCCAGTCGATCCACTGTTAGTAGTAGTGAGTTGACCAGCTCCGATGAGATTTGAGCCCTGGATAGTACCTAATACTTGAAGATTATCATTGATAATAAAGGGGGTGCTGTCATCTGCCTCTGGGCCAGCAGTCGCTCCCCGCCAAACCCGGCCATCTATCCTGAGATTGTCAGCAAAGGTAACTGGGTTGTCGGCTCCATCATTCGTGGTGCTATTGACGATGCTACCATTAAAAAAAGTAACACCACCTACTCCCTCGGCCCCAATTTTAATTGAGGGCGCAATTACTGTTTCGGTATAAGTGACGTCTTGGGCGGGCTGGATTTGGTCGGCGGGGGCAGCTAGACCTGAATTGGCTACCACTAAAATACCAAAAAACGCGATAAACATCCCAAGAATTTTTAGGTGAATTTTCATTGTTTTTTTAATGAAACTTTTATTTCTTTCATTCTACCACATATTGTCTATTTCTAAAAAGCCATCCTCGGGTACAAAAAAGCAAGGTGAAAACCTTGCTTTTAAGTATCTATTTTCTAGCTGGAATACTCACTTAGAACACCGTTATCATAAACGCACCATCGTCTAAATTACCCGCAGCATTCTGTGTATTAACCACAACAACTTGCGGGTTGTTACTATCTGGACCAACGCCAACCGTGCCGTTATCAACTACTCCATTTTCGCCACTAGCCGTAGCGGAATATCCCCGAGTGGCTCTACCTGAACCATCATTAACAGCAAAATTAAAATAAACTTCGTATTGTCCAGTGCTAGTCCGCGTAACACTGTTACTATTATAACCAGCCCACAACGTACCATCAGCACTTACATAAGCCCATCCTTTTACTGCCCCGTCTGAACCAACATTTTGAACAATATCTCCTGAAACATTAACAGTTCCGGTTAACACTCCACCGACTAAAGGCAGGTATGTTGAAGGGATAGCTGAAATATCCACTCCATCTACAGTACCACCTACATTAAGATCACCCGCAAAGGAACCATCTTTGAACTGATAGGTAGACGACCCCAGATCGTAGGCATTGGTAGTTTGGGGTCTGATAGAATCAGCTAGTTTAAGAGGGTTAGTTCCACCTACTTCTGTTCTGTAGATTTGACCATCTATTCTAACATTATCACCAAAGGTGACCGGGTTATCAACTCCACTGTTGGTAGTAGTATTAACGATAGTACCATTAAAGAAGGTGACACCACCAACGCCTTGGGCACCGACCTTTATTGAGGGAACGATTACTGTCTCGGTGTAAGTAATATCCCCTGCCGGTTGAAGTTGGTCAGTGGTGGCAGCGGAGGCTACTCCGACAATTGCTAGGACACCTAGAGTAGCCAGAGAGGCTCCGAGGATTTTGGTGAGGGTTTTCATTTTGTTTTTTACTAATTAATAAAAATCAAGAATCTTTGTTTACTCGTTCGCTCGTCCCGATGCAGGTCGGGATCTCACTCACTTCGCAAATAAGGGTTTCGTCCCTTGTTTGCTTGTTCACTCGGAAGAGTAAAGACAAGTCTTTTCTCTTCACTCGTTCACTTCGCAAATAAAGTTTCTTACTTAATCCATTTTAACATATTTCTCTTCGTTTCCAAAGCGATTAAGTTACTTCCGCAAATCCTGCTTATAACTCCCTGCTCGCCCCCCGCCACCGCCGGCTAAGATCTCATAATCCGGAATCTCGTAAAAGCGGGCTCGATTATCGAGAAAATCGGTGAAAATAAGATAATGACCGTCGGGAGAAACATCTAGGCCTGTGCATTGATTGCCACCCACGATCGCATCTAGTATCTTTCCCGTCTCAGTGTCAAAAGCTAAGATTGATCCCCACTCCGGTCCAGCATTGTAGTAAGACTCCGGATCATTGACTCCCCGGTTAGAGACATAAAGCACTTTTTTGTCGGGACTGAGATCGATGGTATTGGGATTGCTCTCGGTATCGACAAACTGACTTACCTCTTCGGTAGCCAAATCCATCAGCCAAATAGCATCTTCGGCCATGTCAGAGATATATAATACGCCTTTGGCTTCGTCAGTCGCAAAATGACGCATGGCACCGCCACTGGTGTGGATTAAGTGACGTGAGCCATCGTTCAGGTCTATCCGCTCTAACTCGCCGGCACCAAAGCCGGCAACGTAAAGTTGTTGACTATCCGACGTGACGTAAAGCCCACGGGGAGTGTCCACGGTTGGTAAACGACGACGCAATTGACCGCTCTCCAAATCAAACTCAGCTACATCATCCCCCGACCAATTGGCGACAAACATCGTCCGGCCGTCCGGTGACAATTCAATAACCTTACTCCAGGCGCTCTCGGTATCAAAGATCCGCTCTACTTGGCGTGTCGCCGTGTCGATCTCATAAACCTTGGCTGTCTGCATCTGGCTGGCGTAGGCTTTCGTACTGTCGGCATTAAAAACAACTTCCACTCCTCCATCACCACCCAAATCTATTTCGTCGAGCATATTTCCGGTGAACGGGTCATAAATTCCCACCGCGGGCGAGGTAACCAGGCGTGTCACCCAGGCTTCTTCATTATCGGGTGTCAAAGCCACCCCTTTCGGCGCTGGTCCCGAGTTAAAAACACCCAAATTATGCAACAACTGATCGGGTTGATCCAGCCAGAGAGTGAGATCAGTATCTTGGTCGAGGAAAATCACTTTCTCTAGATCCTGATAGCCGTCAGCCGTTAGTTTCACTTTTAATGAACCAGCTGGTAATTCGCCAGAAAACGAAAACTCGCCTTCCCGCAGTGAGGCGTCGAATAAAGTTAAGCGATATTGTGCTTCTTCGGGTTGGATTTTTAGACTAAATTCATGTTTTAGCGGCTCGAGCGCGAACTCTTTCTCAAATATCTTAGCTCGCTTTAATTCAATTTTTTCGCTATGTGTTTTAAAACCCGGTCGAGAGATTTCTAGATCGTAAGCGCCGGTCTTGAAATCCGCGGTCAGCTTGCCGTCAGTTGCTGATTGGTCGCCAAATTTAATGGCGCTGTCAGAAGGATAAGCTATTATTTCGACTGAAGTGGGACGGGTGAAAGCGAAGATCACCACCCCGACAGCCAGCAAGAAACCAAAAACTAGCCAGTATCTTTTCATGTTCTAGTATTAAAGCTATCAAAAGAATACTAGAATCAGTGTAACAATAATTATCGCTATAGAAAAGCAGATATAAAAAAGACAGGAACTACATCCTGTCTTTTTAAAACCCAATTCAAATACTAATACACAACAAACATAATATCAGTATCTGCTTCGTTTCCATCCTCATCATATGGATAAAATCTGACAACATTATCTGTCGCCACCGCGCTTACAGCCCTTGTGAGTGATGTTGTTGTAGACGTCGCTGTATAATAACGGGCATCCACATCAATACCTGAATCAAAAGTTAAAGTAAGTATTGATCCGGCAACTGCTTTTGCACAAGTTGGAACTGTATCATCAATGGTCCATGATTTCACCAGACAATCACCCTCAGCAGCAACACTACCATCCATTTCTACCATAGCTTTTACGGCACCATTATCAGCTATATCCTGATTAATATCACCACTAGCGGCAACATCACCAGAAAACGCAGCTGTGGTACCGGTTAAGGCTCCAGTTAAGGTAGCAGTGGTACCAGTTAAGGCTCCGGTCAACGTAGCCGTTGTACCAGTCAAAGCTCCAGTTAAAGTAGCGGTTGTACCGGTTAGAGCTCCAGTTAAGGCAAGTGTTTCAGCACTTAGGGCGGCTGTGTTTACAGTACCGGAAAAATAGGCACTTCTGAATTCATTAGTCGTAGTACCTAAATCATAAGTAGCTGTCGGCTGTGGTCTAATGGTATCCGCTAGCTTAAGAGGATCATCTCCTCCTATTTCTGTCCGGTAAATTAGACCATCAATTCTGACATCGTCAGCTAAGGTAACAGCTATAGTACTAGCACCGTCTTCATCAACTGAGTTGTTGACAATACTACCATTGAAGAAGGTAACTCCACCTACACCAGCCTCAGCTGAGCCAATGACAATAGAATCGGTTCTGAGAGTATCATTTACCACCACTTCTTCGTCGTAAGTAATGGTTTGTGCTGGTTGGAGAGTGTCAGCCGGAGAAGCAGAAGCTACACCTACTAAAGCAAACAATCCAAGTGCACCAAGCAAAATTCCTAATTTTTTCATTTATTTCCACCCCCTTTCGTTGTGTTTTAAACTTTTATCACCTAGTGATTATAACAGAAATCTATAGTAGAAATCTAGTTGATAATGAGATAGTCAAAAGGAATGTCAGCATTTGTATCTACAGGCTCTTGTGCAGCCACTCCGTCCATAGTACAAACGCTGAAGCTAGCACCTGAGGTTATGCCGCATAAACGAATACCGCCATTTTGATTGGTTCCATCCGCTCCACCGGGAATATTTGTCACCGTTAGTAATATTTTACTATTGCTCGTTACTAGCGTGTTGCTAACAGAAATACTGGCAGTTCCGCCAGCTATTGTGCTAAAACCAGCCGCTTTATTCGAAGAAGCATTTACTCCTAACCGGCCGTCTACGTATAAACTATTTCCCGAAACACTCATAGCATAGACACCATCGTTTGAAGCACTAACCCCACTTACACCTCGACCCGATCCAGTATTGGTGCCATTAATAGCTGCCGACGACCCCGAGGTCACACCAGCAATAGCTGAATAATTTCCACTGGTGGCCACGGCAAGTCCAAATCCATTGCCAGTATTAGCGATTGTTAACACAGCAGAAGTAGCACTACCTTGCACACTCCCCGACCAAGTTTCTCCCACATGACTATGACCCCCACCGGTTACCAGCGCATCAACTTCTGTTTGGCTATATACTTCACCCTTAGTGTAGATATTAGAAGCACTCAACGTCCCCGTGTTCAACGTCCCGACGAAATAGCCATCCTTAAACTGAAAAGACGAAGTTCCCAGGTCGTAGGTATTGTTAACCGCCGGCCTGATCGTGTCAGCAATTTTGAGTGGATTATCCCCGCCTTCCTCTGTACGCCAGATTTTGCCGTCTATTCTAACATCATCGCCAAAGGTAACTGGATTCTCAACTTCAGCTCCAGCAGCATCGTCAGTGGTAGTGGTAGTACTATTTACAATCGTCCCGTTGAAAAAAGTAACGCCACCCACATCTTGCTTACCAATATAAACCGAGTCAAAGCGACCGGTGTGATTGACAATAAACTCTTCGTCATAGGTGATAATCGAGGCAGGTTGTAAAACATCAGCTGGAGCAGCCGATACTATCCCGATGCCCATCGGGACTACCGCGAACATACTTAGGGTCATTACTAACAGTCCGAAAATTTTAGTTAGTTTTTTCATGGTTTGATTTTTTAATTTGTTATTAATTATTTACGTAGTCCTGCTGGCAGGCAGGGAGTGAGCAAGAAACGAGGCTCTTTATTAATTATTCGGTACTTGGCTTATACGTCACAAACTGAAAGTGAGTTTGCTGACCCGCGGTACCATCAGAATCGGTAAAATAAACAGTTAGTTTACCATCTATACTTCCCACCACTGGTGTATAGGCATTTACCGAAGGAGTGACGGAAGTTACATAATCTAGATAATAATACGTTTCGTCAGTAATGGTGATTTCATAGCGACTATTAGTGGCATCCCATTCGCAGGCTACATTCGAAGTCCCACTACGCAACGTGCCATCCAAATCACAAAAGCCATAAGCTAGAGGTAAATTAGCCCCACCGGCAGCTGTACTTAAACTACCAACAGTTAACGTTCCAGCGAAGTAGCCATCTTTCCACTGTCTACTTGAGATTCCAATATCGTAGGTGTTATTGACTGCTGGCATTAGAGTGTCGGATAGCTTTAAGGGATCATTTCCACCGACTTCACTACGATAGATTTCACCGTCAATCCGGACATCATCGCCAAAAGTGACTGGGATCGTGTCAGCGCCATCGGAATCAACCGCAATATTTCGAATAGTACCGTTAAAATAAGTAACACCGCCCACGCCTGCTTCCGTCGAGCCAATATGTACCCCTTGGGCAAAATAGCCCGGATTAGAAACTGTTAGGGTACTATTAACTACTACTGGTTCAGAATAGGTGATGGTTGAAGCAGGTTGGAGAGTGTCAGCGGGGGAAGCAGAGACTACGCCGGCAATAGCTAACAGGCTGCAAGACATGATAAACGCCCCGATAATTTTGGTTACAATTTTCATTTTGTTTTATCTTATTTACTTCTTCAACTCAATGACATCTAAGGTATGAGAATACATAGTAGCAGTGCCAGCACTGGTATTCCAACGTACCTCAATCGTATGCGAACCAGCTGATACATTAACCAAGGCAGAAGCAGCTAGGGAAGATTGACCCTCACCTTGGCCAGTTGTTTCCCGACGGTAAGTATGGGAGATTGCTTGCCCATCAACGTATAAAGCCATATTAGTGGTTTGGAAAAAGGCATCAGAAGAAACCAGATTACTATACATGCAAAAGAGAGTGCTAGCTCCAGTTGTAATTGTAACCGTGTCAGCCACATCATAACTGGCACCGGTCTTGATGGTTGATTGCGTGGCTGTAAAATTACCACTACTTTCGGCTGTTTGCGTGACAGCTCCGCTAGCTATATTGCTGGTAGACACAATGCCCGAACCACTAAGCCCCCCAGCAGTTACTGTTCCCGCAAAATATCCATCTTTCCATTTGTTACTTGAAGTTCCTAAATCATAAGTATTATTGGCTGCCGGTATTATAGTATCAGCCAGCTTGACTGGATTATCCCCACCTACTTCCGTGCGAAAAATTTCTCCGTCAATTCGCACATCGTCGCCAAAAGTGACAGGAATCGTGCTATCGCCAGACGAGTCTAAGGCGGCATTAACAATGGTGCCATTGAAATAAGTAACACCACCAACATCAGCCTCTGTTGATCCAATATGTACTCCCTGTCGAAAATAACCAGGCTTAGCAACCGTCAAGGTTTCAGAAATTGTCACTGGCTCAGTATAGGCAATAATCGAGGCGGGTTGGAGAGTGTCGGCAGTGGAGGCCACGGCTACTCCGGCAACAGCCAACAAGCCACAGGCTGCGATAAACGCTCCGAGAATTTTAATTATGATTTTCATTTTGTTTTATTTGTTTATTTTAATTTTATGGTGAGCTTGTCGAACCATTATTCCAACACCCATTTCAACAAATCAATTTCTTCCTGAATAATATCTTTTTTGGCTTCAAATTGCGCTTCGATTTCTGCGCCTTTATCAGAAAACTCATCGGTGTCTTCATCTTCCAAAGCTTCTTCTAACTCTTCATCGACTCCCTTTAAAGCTTCCTCGATCTCTTTAATTTTAGCTTGGATCTCTGGTTCCGTTTTCATTTTGTTTTTGACAATTTAAACTTAAATCATTCTAATTATAGCAGATGTGTGGAAAATGGGGAATCTTATAAATGAATTATCCACAGGGTATTACTGCCGTTCTAGAAGCTAATTAGCAACTCTTATAACCTAAACCAAAAATATTCCTTCAATACATCCTCCGCATTTTTGCCGCGAGGTGTAAAGCCCAAATTGTAATTCTCCCCACCCCGGTAATAATCGTCAGTGCTCGGATTATCCCACCACCAGAAAAATAGTCCGGCAAACCAGGATTTTTTTTCCGACTCAGTTATCAGAGCTTCGTAACAGTCTGCTTGCTCTGACCAGTCAGCAACTTTGTCAGTAAAGTCATAACTCCAAGGTGTTTTATTGCTCCCATCGTAAGATCCATAGCCAACTTCGGTGAAAATGACTGGTTTGTTTAAACGACTACCATTCCTCCAAGTTTCTATCTCGGAAAGATGCCCCCGCCAAGCTGCTTCCAACTCCGCCAGGCTGGGATCATTTTTATCAGTCAAAACAAAATAGGTATCAATGCCAACGTAATCAAGCTCATTCCAAAAACCAATATTTTGATAACCCCCGCCATATCCTTCAACAGCGCTATGATTAGCCGCATAGGTAAGCGGTCCCGAATAATATTCTTCCGCGCTATCAATCACCGCTCGCCAATCTGCCAGCCGTCCCTCACTCGAATTATATTCCACCCCGAGCGAAAGCATCTCCACGTCCTTTTCCTCCGCTATTTGGGCGTAGAGGTTAATGAAGCTCCGATAGCTGGTAAACCAAGCATCCCAATCACTAGGCTCAAAAAGAGCCCGCCAGGTGCCATCTTGACTATCAACGAAAGGCTTCAATAACACTTTCATCCCTAAGGAGTGAATCTTATCAATGACGTGACGCACCGACTCATCCGTAGGAGTGTAATAGCGAAAAATCTCATTTGAATTTTTTGTTTCTTGATACCAGACTGGTACCACCGCTACCCACTCCGTTCCCGTTTTAGCCAAAGCTTCCAGCGAAGCATCCGAAGCATCTTCGAGAAAAACCTCGTCATAATAGCCAGCGTAGCTTAGACCTTTGATGAAATTATGGTCTCTTCTATTTTCATTAATATATTCTACGTTCACTCCTCCTCTGAATTTCTGATCGTAGCTATAAAAAGAGGATATTCTTTCCGGCTCCTCTCCCGACAATTCAAAAACTTGCACATGCGGACTACCACCCGCGCCCGCCGCCGTGATAATTTCCGCCATCCCATCTTCATCGACGTCCGCCAAGCTAATGTCAGCTCCCACTGTAAAATCACCGTACGCTTTCCATTCAGCCAAAACTACCTTATTTACATTATAGCGATAAATCTTGCACCAAGCCTGTTCCTCGGCCTGACAAACGCCAATTTCGTCTTTGCCATCGAGATCAAAGTCTCCAGCCGCTACGTTAACACCACCATGATACTCCTCGGAAAAAGCGAAAAACTGAAATGGCTTCACCGTTCCGTCAGAATCGAAAATACGCACCTGTGGTCCACCGCCCTGGCCAGCTCCCACGATAATTTCGTCCTGCCGATCGTAATCAACATCGCCCGCTGCTAAACTAACACCTCCAGTGAAATTAGCACCAAAGGCTACAAAAGAATCGGCTACCTCATTACCCAAGTAATCAAAAATTTTAATTTCCGATTCCTTGCCACTGGCCGGTCCCACTATAATTTCTTCTTGTTTATCCCCATCAATATCTCCGACCGCCAAAGTAATACCACCATGAAAGTTTTGCTCCCAGGCAAAAAACCCGGGATATTTTGGTTCTCCCTCCTGAGAAAAAATCCGCACCTGGGGACCACCACTCGACCCGGCCGCCACGACAATTTCCTCATAACCATCCCGGTCAACATCACCCACCGCTAGATTAACACCGCCCTGAAAATCCTCGGCAAAAGCGAAGAAGTTTTTCTCCGTGTACTCACCATCGGCATCAAAAAACCGGACGTGTGGCCCGCCCCCTTCTCTGGCGGCTGTCAGAATGGCTGCCTGGACACTCCCAGCAAAAAGGAACGCGCCGAGAAAAACAAAGGCAGTCAAAACTAGAAATTTTTTCATAAAATGTAATTTTTAACTTACTCCGGCATTCCCGCAATTGTCACTAAATTATATCCCCCATTCTCGATAGCGGTAATAATCTGATCCAAAGCTTGGGCGGTATAAGGTGATTGAGTATGCGCCAAAATTATCGAACCGTCGTGAAGTCCAGCTAATGCTCCATGTAGCGAATGTGTTGTTGATCGATTAGGCGAAGAGTCGCCGGTCGAGGCTGTCCACATATAATAACGATAGCCTAGACTGTGGACAACGGCGTCAGTTCCAGCATTGTGAGAACCGCCGGGATAACGAAAATAAGGTTTTGTTGTTTTACCGATAATGCTCCGGGCAATGTCGTCGGTGTAAATAATTTCCTGCCGAATTTGCGCTGCCGACATCCGGGTAAAAGCATCGTGGCTGTAACTATGGTTAGCTAGTTGATGTCCTTCGTCTACAATCCGCTGCATTAACGCCGGATTGGCCTGCATAGCTACACCCAGAATAAAAAAAGTAGCTTTAACATCACGCTTTTTTAACACATCTAGAATCTGCTCGAAGGAGCCACCACTAGAATATCCGTCATCGAAAGTGAGAGCAACGCAGTTTTTGACGCACTTTTGGTCGCGCTGGATATTTGGCGCTGGAGCGGTAATAATCTCGGCCTGATCATCGCCATCGAGATCCCTAGCTGCCACCTTGACCCCACCCCGAAAATCGGCGGCGTAAGCCAGGAAATCCACCTCTAAAGGCTGTCCGGTATAACGAATCGCGCGTACGTGGGGACCGCCGCCAAACGCCGGAGCCGTAATAATTTCTGCTTGACCATCACCATCGAGATCGCCAGTCGCTACATTGACTCCCCCCTGAAAGCTCTCGGTATACATAACGTATTCACCCAAGACTGTCCTAGCGGCATCGGTTCTATAAATTTTTACCCTCGCTGCTGCCTCGGAAGCCGGGCCAGTGACTATTTCAACGCTACCATCGCCATCCACATCACCAGCCGCCACATTTACCCCACCGCGAAAATCCGTCGGATAAGGAAAAATATTTATGCCCAAATCTCGACCGGCACCCGAAAATACCCGTATGTGCGGACCGCCGCCCACACCAGCGCCAGTAATAATTTCGTCCTGACCATCACCATCCACATCACCGGCCGCGACATTTACCCCGCCCCGAAAACTTTCCGTATAAGCAAAAAACTGAAGCAACACTTGCCCCGCTTGATTAAAAACTCGTACTTGGGGACCACCGTCGGGACCAGAGCCCGTAATAATTTCCGCTTGACCATCACCATCGAGATCACCCGTAGTCACGCTAGTTCCTCCCCGGAAATTTGCCTCATAGGAAAAAAAGTTCTGGCCGAGCCATTCCCCTTGGCTATTAAATATTCTCACTTGCGGGCCACCACCATAGCCAGTACCAGTGATAATTTCTGCTTGACCATCG
>JABMPQ010000039.1 GCA_013202585.1 Parcubacteria group bacterium
ATAGTAATCCTTCTAGACAGAAAAGCTTGTTCAGAGTAGATTTAGAGCTAGACATGGTAGTTGTTATTAGGGATTAGTCACTTTTTGCCTAATTAGACTACCATGTTTTAGTTATGCACCACCCAAATTGGTGAAGAGCCTGTTTGAGTTGACTTTTGCCACGAATCCTGTTACTATGTCCCAGTCCAAGCAAACGAGATGATCGCCTATTGTAGCTGAAAGGCTGCAGTGGGAGGAAAGTCCGAGCACCATCAAAAATGGCAGTTGCTAACGGCAACCGAAAGAAAGGTAATTAGGAGTCCCGCGGACTTGTGATTAGCTTGAATTTTAGGGAAACCTCGACAGCAGTCGTGGTCCCGTACTATCTCAATAGGATAGACACGGGAGTGCCGCAGAGACAATACTACCCCGCTAAGCGGGGCAAAGGTGAAAAGAAACGGGATGTTTTTCATGAAAGCTACCCGTTTGGCCTCATGGTGACATGAGTGCCTGGTAAACCCTGCCTGGTGCAAGACCAAATTATCGGTCGCTTGACCCTGCTAGCAATAGTAGGGCTAGATAGATGATCATCCTGAACGCTCAGCGTTCAGACGAAACTCGGCTTATTGTTTGCTTGGACTTTTTGGTATATACTTATACCCAAGTACAAAGTAATATCCCCCGATGAAAAAATCCGAATTAGCTTTTACCGCTGCGTTGGTTCCCGTTGATTTCTTGATGATAATTTTGGCGGCAGTCATCACCTACTTTATTCGTTTTTCTGATCGAGTAGTGGAGATTTGGCCGGTGCAGTTTAATTTACCTTTGCGTCAGTATCTTTTACTGGCAATAGTAGTCACTCCCGTTTGGCTGCTTATTTTCGCCTTGCTGGGTCTTTATAACCCCAAGAAAAAGCGTCGGCTAGTTGATGACTTATATAGCGTTTTTGTGGGAGTATCCACCGGAGTAATGGGAATCGTGTTATATATATTTTTACGAGCGGAACTTTTTTCCTCTCGTTTTTTGGTATTAGTGACTTGGTTGCTAGCAATAATTCTAATAGTGCTAGGTCGATCACTAATTCGTTGGCTACAGCACCGATTGTATAAATATAACTACGGGGTGCATCGAGTCGTGTTAATTGGTGATACTTCAGCTGCTAGACACATCAAAGATAGTTTCCAAAACCCACTGGCTGGTTATAAGATAGTGGGTATATTAGATGAAGTAAACGGCGACACGTTGCAAAAACTGGAGCAATTATCACGAGATCAAGGCGTGGATGAAATTATTCAGACAGATCCGGCCATTCCTAAAATCAAGGTTCTGGAGCTAATTGACTTTGCTGATGAGCGCAAAATTGACATGAAGTACATTCCTGACCTATTTGGCACGGAGGCTACTAATATAGAAGTAAGAGCGGTAGCGGGCTTTCCCCTGGTAGAATTTCGACGAACACCTCTAGATGGCTGGGGAAAGATCATTAAACGGATCATTGATGTAGTGGGCGCGACATTAGGATTGATATTTTTACTGCCTTTATTTGTGGCTGTTGCCATTACTATTAAATTAAATACGCCAGGGACGGTATTAGTCAGATTAAAGCGAGTAGGCAGAGATGGTGAATTTGATATGTTCAAATTCCGCTCGATGGTTAAAGATGCGCACAAAATGAAAAAAGACCTGCTCAAGTTTAGTGAGCGTCAGGGTCCGTTATTTAAAATGAAAAATGATCCGCGTATTACTCGGGTAGGTAGGTTCTTACGCAAAACTAGGATCGATGAACTGCCTCAGTTGTTAAATGTGCTCAAGGATGACATGAGCTTGATTGGTCCGCGTCCCCACGAGCCAGAAGAGGTAGCGCAATATCAGAAACATCAGCGAAAAGTATTAGCTATTAAGCCGGGCATGACTGGCATGGGGCAGGTGAGTGGTGCTTCGGATCTCTCTTTTGCTGAAGAAGTAAAGCTAGATACTTATTATATCGAAAATTGGGCGCTAAAAATGGATTTGCAGATTTTATTGCGTACTGTCAAGATTGTTTTGCAAGCGGAAGCCGCCCATTAGATTGTTTTCCAGTCGGCCAAATTAGACCAAAAACTCCAAAAATTGTAAATGGAGTTTTTGTTTAATATAAGGGCAATACAGTCAGCTAGGTGCTAAATTTAGCCAAAACCCCTTGACGATAAACGAAAAACTGATATTATGTCATGATCATTCAGAAAAGGCAAAATTGATGTTGACAATGTTGAGAGTTTGTGATACACTCTGATAAGAAGATAAGTTAGACGTATTAATAAATTGTTTAATATAAAGAAAGTAAACCAATGACTAATCAGATAAATAATAACCCTAACAGTCAAGTGGAAGTGCAGGTGCTTCCCACCGATTTTGTGTTCAAACTAATTTCTAGTTTAAAGCCTAGAACCAAAGATATTTTGGTTAAACGCTTTGGATTAGACAGTGATCGTCGTCAGACGCTGGAAGAGATTGGTAAGAATCATGATATTACCAGGGAGCGGGTTCGACAAATTGAGTCAGCTGCTCTTAAGGATTTACAAAAAGGAAATAAGATAGAAGCGATTGAGCCCTGTGAGTCACTGTTGAAATCAGTTATCGCTGAACATGGTCAGGTTATGGAGCATAATCATTTGGTAGATACTTTTATAGAGAAAATATCACCAGCTGAAACTAATGGCAATGTAGTCGATTTTATTTTAAATCTCAGCAATAAGTTCGATTGTCATGACAATACAGAGCATACTTATAAGGCCTGGGGGGCAAAAGGCGGCTCCATTGAAATACCACAAAAGGTTATTGAGGCTGCTCACCAAGTGTTAAAAAAGCAAAACAAGCCTCTACAAGAGCCAGAAATCGTAAAACATCTTTTGCAACACGAAACAGTTCAGAAACACGATGTCTCTGACCCTAAACACGTTCAATCTTATCTGAAATTAGGCAAGAAAATGCTAAAAAACCCATTTGATGAATGGGGATTTACTAGCTGGAATGAAATAGTACCTAAGGGCGTGAAAGATAAAGCTTTTCTAGTACTCAAAAAGAACAAAGAGCCTCTCCACTTCAAAGAAATCACGGACAATATCAATAAAATAAGCTTTGGGGGTCGGCAGGCGATTCCTCAAACTGTGCATAATGAGCTGATTAAGGATGAACGTTTTGTCTTAGTTGGTCGCGGTATTTATGGACTAACTGAATGGGGATATAGTTCAGGTACAGTAGCTGATGTGGTAGGACACGTCTTGAAAGAAGCCGGAAAACCAATGGCCAAAGACGAAATTATTTCTAAGGTTTTAGAGCAAAGAATAGTCAAACGTAATACAGTGGCCTTAGCTTTGCAAAATACGAAACGTTTCCAACGAGTTGATAAGCAATCTTATACTCTAGCCTAAATTTATCTCTTCTCTCTGCTAACGAGGTGTTATATAATACAAAAATAAAGGCATTAATCTTGATTTGTGTTTGACGAGTTACCACCACTTGATTTTTTTAGTTATTTGTACGAATTTTGGTACATGTTTTTTTCTGTTATTCGGAAAGTGTGGTGGTTAGTTATTCCAGGGTTCATGGCCGTTGTATATTACGTTTGGCTTAGTCTTAAACGGATAAAGTATATTCGTTCCATCGAATATATACTTATAGCTATTAGTGTTCCTGAAGACAACGAGAAAAACCCAAAATCGATGGAAGAGGTTTTGAATGGCCTGTGGACAATTTATTCGCCACCAAATTTGAAAGAAATATTTCTCGAGGGTGAAAGGCAAAAAACATTTAGTCTGGAGATTGTTAGCGTTGCTGGTCAGGTCCGCTTTATTATTCGGGTGCCGACCATTTTAAGAGATCATGTCGAGGCTAACGTTTATGCCCAATATCCAGAAGCAGAAATTTCGGAAGTGGAGGATTATGCGCCATTCATTCCCAGTAAATTTCCCAATGATCAGTACGATATGGTGGGGGTGGAATGGAAGCTGGCCAGAGAAGACGCTTATCCGATCCGGACTTATAAACATTTTTTGGATGATATCAGCGAAGAGAAGTTCATTGATCCCCTTTCTAATGCCCTAGAAGTGATGAGTAGAATTGGCGATGGAGAACAAATCTGGTATCAGTTTATTCTCCGTCCAGTCAGTGATAAGTGGAAAAAAGAGGGTGATAAACTTGTCGATAAACTTATCAAGCGAAAGGGGAAACCGTATAATCCTTTGTTTTTAAAAGGGGTACAAACAGCGGTGAGCACTATCGAGCCAGCTGACGCAGCTCAAGGCAAAACAAATACTAAGGATCCTCCGCCCAGTGAAATGTTGTTTTTATCACCGGGCGAGCAAGATGCAGTTAAAGCTATTCAGGAGAATATTAGCAAAGGTGGCTTTCAAGTAAAAGTTCGGACGTTATATTTAGGACGTAAGGATGTATTTAATAAAAAGCGAATTGGTTTTCCTATGATGGGGACCTTTAAAGGTTTTAATTCTAATAATCTTAATTCTTTCAAGCCCCATAGAAAATACTGGACCTTTATCTCTTATTGGAAGAAAACCCGTATTCCTCCCCGTCAAACCAATTTAATTCGTCGTTATCAGTCACGTGACATTGATGCTGGAGCCCAGCCGTTTATCATGAGCGTAGAAGAGATCGCTACGGTATTCCACTTTCCTTATATCACAGTCAAGTCGCCAGCCGTGGTTACGGCCGAGGCTGGTAAAGGAATGCCACCGGGTGATTTGCCGATGGAGTAATCTATATTATCAATGGGAAACCAAAACCCACAATCAGACGTTACCTTATTCGGCGAAACCAACTTCCGTGGTCAGAGTCGCCGTTTTGGTATTAAGGTAGACGATCGTCGGCGGCACATGTATGTGGTTGGAAAAACGGGCATGGGCAAAACGACCATGATGGAGAATATGGTGATTTCTGACATTAAAGCTGGCAATGGGGTCTGCGTGGTTGATCCCCATGGCGAGTTTGCTGACAAAATGCTTGATTATGTTCCGGCCGATCGGATCAACGACGTTGTCTATTTTAATCCGGGTGATGTTGATAATCCGATTGCTTTTAATGTGATGGAGAATATTGATCCTGACCATAAGCATTTGGTGGCTTCAGGACTGCTGGGTGTATTCAAAAAGATCTGGGCTGATTCTTGGGGTCCGCGTTTGGAATATGTTTTGCGCAATACTATCCTCGCTTTGATGGATTATCCGGGCAGCACTTTGCTCGGTATCATGAAAATGCTGACAGATAAAGCTTTTCGCAATAAAGTGATCAAGAAGGTGCAGGACCCAGTTGTAAAGTCTTTTTGGGTGGATGAATTTTCCAAGTATCCTGATAAATTCATGACAGAGGCGATTGCTCCGATCCAGAATAAGGTTGGACAATTCTTATCAATTTCCTTGATTAGAAATATTGTCGGGCAGTCTAAGTCAACTCTGGATATGCGTGACATCATGGATAATCGGAAAATATTATTGCTTAATTTAGCTAAAGGAAGAGTAGGTGAGGATGCCTCGGCTCTTTTTGGAGCGATGGTGATTACCAAGGTTCAGCTGGCAGCGATGAGTCGAGTTGATATACCCGAGGAGGAACGAGCCGACTTTTATCTTTACGTTGATGAATTCCAGAATTTTGCCACCGAGAGTTTCGCTGATATCCTGTCTGAAGCGCGTAAGTATCATCTAGATTTGATAATGGCTCACCAGTATATTGATCAGCTAGCCGAGGAAGTTCGCTATGCTGTCTTTGGTAATGTCGGCACTATTGTCTGTTTTCGAATTGGAGCAGCCGACGCCGAAGTGCTAGTTAAGGAATTTGAACCAGTTTTTGATGAAACTGACCTAGTCAATCTAACTAAATTTCATGTGTATCTGAAGTTGATGATAGAGGGAGTGGCTAGTCAGGCTTTTTCAGCCACGACGTTACCGCCGCTATGGGATACTGAGGGTAACAGAGATAAAATTGTTGAAATCTCTCGCGAGCGCTATGCTAAAAAGCGAGACGTAGTTGAAGACAAAATTGCGCGGTGGAGTGGGGTAATGGATGATGATGAGAAATCTTCGGCGCGATCTTCTGGCAGATCAAGTAGTGGTCGTTCTTCCAGTCAGAGCGACGGTCGTTCCTCTAGCCAGAGTAGTGGTCGATCTTCTCAATCTCGAGCTAAGCCAGAAGATAAATCTCACCAACCATTCAAGAAAGCTTTTGCCACTGCTCTCAAGGGCGCAGATACAGCTAGCGCGGGAAAAAATAGTAGACAGACTGCCAGACCCCCGCGGAATAAGAGCAGAAATTCAGGAGTAAAACCAGGGCAGGTAGTAAAGGTTAACAACCAGAGCCGGTAATGACTAAAAACAGTAATAAAGTAGCGGTGGCCATGTCGGGAGGGGTAGACTCTTCGGTGGCGGCCGCTCTTTTACAAAAAGCAGGCTATGAAGTAACGGGCTTTTTTATGTATTTCTGGCATGATGAGCGGGCGGAGCAGCCAGTTAATCGTTGTTGTTCGAGTGAATCTGAACAACAAGCGAGAGCAGTAGCCAAGCAGTTAGCGATCCCCTTTTATACCTTGGATTTTAAAAATGAGTTCAAGCGGCAAGTGGTGGATGATTTTTTGGCAGGATATCAGCAGTTATCCACTCCTAATCCGTGCGTGGTTTGTAACCGCGAGATAAAATTTGGCCGACTGCTTGATAAAGTGAGAGAGCTGGGATTTGATTATCTAGCTACTGGACATTACGTGGGGAAGCGTCAGGAAGAGGGTAAGTATAAACTTTTTAAGGCTAAGGACGTTAAAAAAGATCAATCGTATTTCTTGTATAATTTAAATCAAAAACAGCTTAAGCATTTATTATTTCCGCTGGGAAAATACACAAAAAGTCAGGTTAGAAAGATAGCCGCGAAACTTGATTTACTAGTAGCAAAATCAAAAGAAAGTCAGGATGTTTGCTTTGTCGGTGATAGTGTAGATGGTTTTCTCACTCGCAACTTGGGCGCAGGTAAGGAAGGCCCCATTATTGACACAGATGGTCAAGAGCTAGGAAGACATGAAGGTTTACGAGCTTACACTATTGGTCAGCGGAAGGGGATAAAGATTGGCGGCAGTGGACCTTATTATGTGCTTGATCGTGATTTTGCCAAAAATATCCTAATCGTAACGAGTGATAAGCAGGACAAAAGACTGTATTCAGTTGTGGTAAATTTCTCTAAGGCTAGTTGGGTAGATAGTGAAGAGTCATCCTTGCCTCTAGCAGCTGAAGCGGTAGTGCGGTATAATACAAAACCAGTGGAGGCAAAGATTGTCGAGAAGGACGGAGAAATCTATCGAGCCCAGTTGGAGATTCCCCAGCGAGCAGTGATGCCGGGACAATCGATTGTATTTTATCAGGACGATGAATTATTAGGCGGAGGAGTAATTAAAGAAGTTAAATAAAATTATGGCTTATTTCAACGACCCGCAAAAAAGAATTCAAGAAGCGATAGATGACCTCCGGGAAGATATTGGCAAACGAGAGAAAGAAGTTAGAGGGTTAAAAAAAGATATTAGTGATTTGGAAAGAAAAAAAGAATTACTCGAAGGTGAGCTAGAAGAACTGTATACGAACGAAAAAAGATTGGAGAAAGATGCGACTAGAATGAAGTTACAAAGTTAGAAACATGACTACGGCCGAGCTAAGAAAAAAATACTTAGATTTTTTTAAGCAGAAAGGGCATGCTATTATCCCTTCCGCTTCTTTGTTGCCGGAGAATGATCCGACTACTCTTTTTACTGGTTCCGGTATGCAGCCAATGATTCCTTACTTGCTGGGCGAAAAGCATCCGCAGGGAGCACTTTTAGCTGATTCGCAGAAGTGTTTTCGCTCCCAGGATATAGATGAGGTGGGCGACAATCACCATACGACATTTTTTGAAATGCTAGGTAATTGGTCGTTGGGAGATTATTTTAAAGAGGAGCAAATCCCCTGGTTGTTTGAGTTTTTGACGGACGTGGTTGGATTGGATCCGGCGCGAATTTACGTTTCTGTTTTTAAAGGTAAAAATGAAATTGATATTCCACGGGATGAAGATTCGGCTCAACTTTGGCAGGATGTTTTTGCGGGGGCTGGCATTGAAGCTAAAATAGTTGATGGAGCAGAAAAAAAGGGGATGCAAAAGGGAAGAATATTTTACTACGACGAAACGGAAAATTGGTGGTCGCGCAGTGGGGTGACAAGCAATATGCCAGCGGGTGAGCCGGGTGGGCCGGACTCAGAGATTTTTTGGGATTTTGGGGAACAACTTGGCATTCATGAAAAGTCAGAATACAAAGATCAACCTTGCCATGTTAACTGCAATTGCGGTCGGTTTAATGAAATTGGCAATAGTGTCTTTATGCAGTACAGGAAGACTGATAGTGGCTTTGAATCATTGCCGCATCCCAATATTGACTTTGGTGGTGGTTTGGAGCGGATGGTGATGGCGAGCATTGATACGCCCGATGTTTTTAAGATTGATACTTTCGTGCCGGTTATTACTAAGATTGAAGAAATTAGTGGGCAGAGTTATGATGCTGGTGACGAGAGTGTTATGAAAGCAATGCGGATTATTGCTGATCACATCCGGGCAGCGACGATGATTATGGCCGATGTGAATGGCGTGGAACCTTCCAAAGCTGATCAGGGATATATGGTGCGGCGATTGATTAGGCGGGCAGTACGTTATGGTAAGCAGATTGGTATTGAGGAAGAGTCCTGGACTAAAGGAATTGCTGAAATTATAATTGACGATTACAAGGCTGTATATCCGGAGGTGGAGAAGAAGAAGGAGTTTGTGGTTAGTAGCTTAGAGGAAGAGGAGAAAAAATTTAGTAAGACATTGGCTAAAGGACTCAAGGAATTTAAAAAATGGCATTCAGACCCTGTGGTTTATTGGGAAAATGAGTCTGCTGGTAAAGTCAGCGAGAAAGTTGCGAACGCCGATAAAATTGTTCCGGGCTTTGTTGCATTTAGATTATTTACAACCTATGGCTTTCCTTTCGAATTAATCAAAGAAATCGCCAACGAGAAAAACCTCAAAGTCGATGAGACAGGCTTTCAGCAAGAAATGAAAAAGCACCAAGCCCTCTCTCGTTCCGCCTCCGCTGGCAAATTTAAAGGGGGACTGGCCGATGCCGATGAACAAACTACCAAGCTGCACACCGCTACTCACCTGCTTCAAGCAGCGCTGCGGCAAGTGCTAGGTGACCATGTTCAGCAAAAGGGCAGTAATATTACGGCTGAGCGGCTGCGCTTTGATTTTAGTCATGGGGAAAAAATGACCCCGGAGCAGCTAACTGCTACCGAAAAGCTAGTCAACGAGTGGATTGTTGCCGAACTAGAAATAAAGTGTGAGGAGTTGCCTTACGATGAGGCTAAAAAGCGCGATGTAATTGGATTATTCGAAGACAAATACGGCGATAAGGTAAAAGTCTATGGTGTGGGCGATGTTTCTGGCGAGCTTTGCGGTGGTCCACATGTGAAAAATACTAAGGAATTAGGTAAATTTAGGATTAAGAAAGAACAGTCTTCGGGAGCGGGGGTAAGGCGGATTAAGGCCGTATTAGGATAAATACACATTATATATAACAGGCAGCTATTTGATCCGCCTGTTATTTTTATTTACCAGCATTCATGGTATAATATCCTGGCAGCTGGTAGTAACTAACTACGGGCAGTTTGTAATATAGTTATGGGAATTTTTGATAAAATAATTCGGCGGGAGAAGGTAGGGCATCACGCCTTAGCTTTAGACATTGGTACCGAAGTGGTAAAAGCTTTAATATTCGAAATAGACGCTGCTGAAGGCAAAGGAAAGGTGGTCGGAGTAGGTCGTCGACAGCAACGATTGGGCGATATGCAAGCGGGAGGAGTAACTGACATTGAGGGAGTGGTGCGTACTTGCGAAAAAGCACTAGAAGAAGCGGCTGAAGAAACTAAAGTGCGACCTGATCAAATCATTCTGGGTATTGCGGGTGAGTTGGTCAAGGGTACCACCACCACAGTGCATTATGAGCGCCTAAAGCCAAAGTCGAAGATTGACCTATCTGAATTGAAAAATATTATCCACAAGGTGCAATGGAAAGCCTTTGATAAAGTACGCAAACAGCTTTCTTGGGAAACCGGACACAACGAGATGGATGTTCGTCTTATCAACGCGGCCATTGTTGATGTGAAAATCGATGGCTACAAAATTACTAACCCCCTTGGCTTTCAAGGTAAGGACGTTTCAATTTCTATTTTTGATGCCTATGCTCCTCTAGTTCATCTCGGAGCACTACAAACTATTGCTACTGAGCTAGATATGGATCTACTTTCGATTGCGGCTGAGCCCTATGCTGTAGCGCGTTGTGTTGGTTCTGAAGACTCAGTCGAATTCAATGCTGTCTTTATGGACGTTGGCGGCGGTACGACTGATATTGCGGTAGTGCGAAACGGGGGATTAGAAGGAACTAAGATGTTTGCTTTAGGCGGACGAGCTTTTACCAAACGAGTAGCGAATGAGCTAGGCATCAGTTTCACCGAAGCGGAAAAGGTAAAAATCGATTATTCTAAAGGATCTTTAACAACGCAAAAAACACGCCAGGTAAAAAATATTTTGGACGCTGATTGTAAAGTCTGGTTATCGGGAGTAGAACTGGCTCTAAGTGAGTTTTCTAACATAGATCTTTTGCCAGCTCGTATTTTACTTTGTGGTGGAGGCAGTGTTTTGCCGGGGATCAAGTCTTCCCTATTATCCGAAACCTGGACGAAAAATTTGCCCTTTGCTAAGCCGCCTCGAGTTTCTTTTATCCAACCTAAAGATGTGGCTAATATTGTTGATGAAACTGGCAAGTTGATTAATCAACAGGACATTACGCCAATGGCTTTGGCAAATTTAGCCATCGATTTAGCTGGCGAAGAAGATATCTTGCATCGGGCTCTACGCAAAGTAGTAAGGATAATGCAGACCTAAATTCAATATGAACGATAAAGTATATTTAGAGACAGACGAAGAAATAACTTCGGCGATAGATAAAGTTGCCAGTGCTACCAGTAGCACTGTTTATGTTTTAGTACCGCGGCGAGCTTCGATTGTCCAAAGTATTGTTAATTTAAAACTACTACAACGACAAGCTAGTCTTTTAAAGAAAAAAGTAATTTTGGTGACAACTGACGCGGCGGGTCGAGGTTTAGCTCGTAAGGCCGGCTTGGCTACTCAAACCAAGCTTTCTAACTGGACGAAAAAAGATAAGGCGAAAGAAGGAGAGCCAGTTTTATCACCAGGGGCAATTGAAGAAGATGATACTGATGTTGAGCAAGAAGACTTCCTCGAAAACAACGAAGATATTATTGCTGAACCGGTTGACGATGACACTTCCCAAAAAATCGAACTAGGTGGTTTTCGTGGTTTAAGTCGGAAAATCAAGCAGCCAATCAAGGAGTCTCCCCCGCCCGAAATAACCAAAGAACCTTCTGCTTGGAGTAAAATATTAGCTGTTACCAAGCAAGAAAAAGAATCTCAGCGTTCAGTCGCTAAGAAAAAATCGCCAGAACCAGAGGCTATTAAACCAGAAAAATCTCACCCCATTTCGCCTAAAAAATCTAAAAAAAGTCGTTCGGGAAAAGTATTTTTGCTGCCCTCTCTGAGTATTAAGTCATTCTCCCTCTTTTTTATTACTAGTCTGGTAGTTTTAGGGGTCGTTTTTTTCCTGGTGCTACCCAAAGCCGAAATCTCACTGGTTTCCAAAACTGAGCCTTTTTCTACTTCTTTTGACCTGGTAGTCAGTCAAAATATTTCCAGTATTGACAGTGACAAAACAATAATCCCGGGAACATTAGTATCAGCCGAAAGCAAGAGTGATAAAAAAAAGTTTGCCGCCACTGGTGAAAAAGAAGTAGGTGATAAAGCTCGTGGTCAAGTAACTTTTTATAATAGTTTCTCTTCCGAATCACAGTCCTTGCCCGCCGCAACCCAAATTATGACTAATGGATTGATTTTTGTGACTTTGCAGGATGTGGTAGTACCTGGGGCGCAGGTAGAAGGAGGAGAAGCCATTTCCGGACAAGTTAAGGTACGGGTAGAAGCAGAAACACCTGGCGATAATTACAATATCGGTGCCTCCCGTTTTGTTATCACTAGTCTACCTAAAAGTAAACAAAGTGATATTTATGGTAAAAGCACAGCTCAATTCACTGGTGGTTCATCGCAAAAAGTAAAAGTAGCTTCGATTGAAGATTTGGATCATGCCCGTGACGCTTTATTTGTCGAAGCAGTTGATGAAGCCATTAAAGAGTTGGAAGAAGGATGGGATAGTGATAAGATGTTAGTTCGAGATTTATTGGAGAAGGAAATTGTCGAAACAGAATCAAGTGTTGAAGCTGAGACGGAAGGGGATGACTTTGAAATGAAGGTGACTGTTAAAGTCTCTGGTTTTGCTTTCCAGAAAGATGACCTGGCCCAATTACTGTCAGGAAAATTTGATCAGTTGTTACCATCGGAAAAATATGTTGTCGATCAGAGCGTGGCCGAAGGTATCGCTTTCGAGAGGATCGAGCAGGATTTTGGAAAAGAGGAAGCTCTGACTACTAAAGTAGTGGTGAATAAAGAAGTGGCTTGGCAGGTAAATGAGCAAAAAATAAAAAGAGATATTAAAGGTAAAAGTGAACAAGAAGCTAAAGATTATATTTTGAATGATTCCAACATAATAAGTGTGGAAATTTCCTTCTGGCCGTTTTGGGTTAATAAGGTGCCAAAAACAGAGAAAAAAATTGAAATTATGCTTGACAAGGACAGAATTGTTGATAGTATGTAAAGCAGTCGATAAATAGTTCAATTGAAATCGTTTAAAGGGTTTTTTAATTACCTTTACCTTTTTTTATGGCAAAACGTCGCTTCCGAAAAAGAAAGAAAGACAATAAAAAGAATAAGTCAGTAGTGGTGGAAGAACCGGTCCAGAAGCCGGCTCGGAAGAATGTTATTGAAGTAGAAGGAATAGTGTTAGAAACGCTACCGGATGCGAAGTTCAAGATTAAGCTTGATAATGGCCAAGAGGTGTTAGGACATGTCTCGGGGAAAATGCGGATGTATTTAATCAAGGTTTTACCAGGTGATAGGGTAATAATGGAAATGACCCCTTATGATTTAACTAAGGGGAGAATAACTAAAAGATGCTAGTATGAAAGTACGAACTTCGGTAAAAAAAATTTGTGATAAGTGTCGGGTTGTTCGTCGCAAAGGGACGGTATATGTAGTTTGCGATAATCCTCGGCATAAGCAGAGGCAAGGTTAATTGTCTAATATCTGCGATCTATTGTCTAATATCTGAAATCTAATAATATATGGCGAGAATTGCTGGGGTTAACATTCCCCTAGATAAAAAAATAGAAGTGGCTCTGACCTACATTTATGGTATTGGTCAATCTTTAAGTAAAGAGATAATTACCAAGGCAGACGTTGATCCGGAGAAAAAAGTTAAAGAACTGTCCGAACCAGAAATAAATGATTTGCGAAAGTCAATTGAGAGCAATTACAAGGTAGAAGGAGAATTGCGACGAGTTATTTTATTGAACATTAAGCGTCTGAAAGAAATAAATTGTTATCGGGGTGGACGACACGTTAAAGGTTTACCGTCTAGGGGACAAAGAACCAAAACTAATTCTCGTACTGTTCGGGGCAATGTTAGGAAAACAGCTGGTAGTGGGCGTAAGCAGTCAGCCCAAAAGACCTAGTTAATAATAATATTTATGGCCGAAAAAGCCGATAAAAAAGAAGAAAAATCACCAGTGAAGTCTACTGATGATAAAAATAAAGCTAAGACTCAGTCCCAGTCAAAGACTAAGGCTAAGCCGGAAAAGGCGGCTAAAGCTGAGACGGAGACCCAAGTTAAAGCTAAAAAGAGTCCTGCCCGGAAGAGTCAGATGAGAAAGTTGACTCGGGGTAAGGTTTTTATCAAATCAACTTATAATAATACGGTTGTTACCGTCACAGATTTACAAGGAAATGCGGTGGCCTGGCAAAGTGCGGGTTCTCTCGGGTTTAAGGGGGCGAAGAAATCTACTCCCTATGCAGCTACCCAGGTAGTTAAACAAGTGATTGATAAAGTAAAGGACACTGGCCTCAGCGATGTTGACGTATTTGTTAGAGGAATCGGTGGCGGACGAGAATCGGCAGTGAGAGCTTTACATAATTATGGGTTGGTAGTTAATTCTATTAAGGACGTCACTCCCGTACCACACAATGGCTGTCGTCCTAAGAAAGTGCGTCGCGTTTAATTATTTACCAGACAGAACAATATGGCCAGAAATTTAGATCCTAAATGTAAACGGTGTCGGCGAGAGGGCGAGAAACTCTTCTTGAAAGGGGAACGTTGTTTTACGCAAAAATGTGCGGTAGTAAAACGAAATTATCCCCCCGGACAAGCTGGTCCAAACCAGACGAGGAATAAAGTGTCTGAGTTTGGCATACAGTTACGAGAGAAACAGAAAGCCAAGAAATTATATGGCATATTAGAGAAGCCATTACGCAATTATTTTCGCGAGGCAAACAAGCAAAAGGGAGCTACTGGCGAAACTTTGATTCGTCTTTTGGAAATGCGACTCGACAATGCTGTTTTTCGTTTATCTTTTGCCAAATCGCGTTCGTTAGCGAGGCAGATGGTATCGCACGGTCATATTTTAGTAAATAGCAAGAGAGTTTCGATTCCTTCCTATCAAGTAAAGGTTGGTGATGTGGTTGAGGTAGGAGAAGGCGCTAGAAAAAAGAAGGGATTTGCCAATTTAGTTGAAGAGATTAGTAAAGAAGAGATCCCCAAATGGCTCGAAATTGATTCTAAGGGGGCTAAGGGGACGGTAATACGTGAGCCCGTGACTGATGACATTGGCCATAAAATAAATACTAGTATCATTGTGGAGTATTATTCTCGCTAATTGTTCTAATTAGATCATATATATTTACAATTCTGCAGCTAGTTGCTGCAATAACTCAATTAAGAAGAAAAACACTATGCAAGAAATCACTTTACCCAGCAAAATAAAGCTAGAAGAGAAAGGCGATAATGAAGCAGCCGTTATTGTTGAGCCTTGCTATCCGGGCTATGGTACCACACTGGGCAACGCTATGCGCCGAGTATTATTGTCATCGTTACCAGGAGCGGCGGTATCAGCCGTTAAGATTAAAGGAGTCGACCACGAATTTTCTACCATCGAAAATATCAAGGAAGACGTAGTCGAAATTATCATGAATCTGAAGTCTCTACGCTTAGCATTGTTTACAGAAGAACCAATAAAATTAAAATTAGTAGGTAAGGGTTCTAAGGAGATGAAAGCAGGTGATATTGAAACTTCCGCTGACGTAAAGATTGCCAATCCTGACCTAGTAATTGCTACTGGTACTCATAAGAGCGTCGAACTAGAAATGGAAATTACAGTTGAGAAAGGAAGAGGCTATGTGCCCACTGAACAAAAAAGCGCCAAAGATCTAGATGTCGGGACAATACTAGTGGATTCTATTTTTACCCCGGTACTAAAAATCGGTTACGAAGTAGAAAATATCCGATTAGGAAAACGAACTGACTATGACAAATTGGTTATAGATATAAAAACTGATGGTACTGTAGCCCCTCTAGACGCTTTTAATGATGCCGCCAAAATATTGGTAGACCAATTCACTTTTTTGGCTAGTCCCGAAGAAGCTATCAAAAAGGGCGAAGAGGCTGAAAAGCAGGAACTAGAGGAGAAGCAGGCCAAAGAAAAAGGAGATGAGGGGACAGGAACACCAATCCAGGAACTCAATTTTTCTACCCGGACTTTTAATGCTCTCAGTAAAGCTAAAATCAGAACTATTGATGATCTAGCCCAAAAGACCGAGAAAGATTTATTGTCACTGGATGGCTTGGGACAAACGGCTTTAGACGAAATCAAACGGGCTCTCAAAAAGATTGATTTAACTCTACCAGAATAAAAGATGCGACACCGGAAAAATAAGCGAAAAATTAAAGGGAAGGCTACTACTGGCCGAGAAAATCTAGTGTATCGTAATCTAGCGGCTTCTTTGCTTGTTAATGAAAAAGTAAAGACTACAACTAAGAAAGCTCGCTTAGTTCAACCTTTAGTAGAAAAAATTATTACTATTAGTCGCCAGAGTGATTTGAGTACTAAGCGACGTTTACACAATATGCTTAGGAGTAAAGAGGCGGAAAAGAAGGTACTGACTGAATTGGGTAAAAAGTATAAGGACAGAAAAGGTGGCTATACCAGAATACTTAAGCTTGGTTGTCGTCAAGGTGATGGAGCCGAGGTGGTGCAAATCGAATTAGTATAGTGATTACAATCTGATACTTTATTATGAAAAAATCCCCAGCAAAAAATAAGCAGCAGTCCGAGGAAGGCAATTGGTACTTGATTGATGCCAAGCAAGCCTCTTTGGGTAGAATGGCTACTCAGATTTCGGGGTACTTAACTGGAAAAAATCGACCTGATTATTCACCTCATGAAGACAAAGGAGGCTACGTGGTAATTATTAATGCTGATAGGTTAAATATTTCGGCTAAGAAATCGGCTGGCAAGCTGTATCATCATTATTCTGGCTATCCAGGCGGGTTAAAGACAAAGAGCTTGGCGGAAAAGTTAGAGCAGCACGGATCAACTTGGGTAGTGCGAGAGGCGGTACGGGGAATGTTGCCTAAGAATAGATTACGCAAAGGTCGTTTGGCCAGATTAAAAGTTTACGGTGGCACTGAACATCCTCACCAAGATAAGATAAAAAAGTAATAATTTATGAGTACGAAAGAAACTAAAAAAACAGTAGCTAAAGCTAAAGTTGATAAAAAGGTAGCTGTTGAGGCCAAGAAAGATGACAAGACAGAGGTGAAAAATTTACCTACTGGTCGTTACATCTATGCAACTGGGCGACGCAAAGAAGCAACCGCGCGAGTGCGTCTATATCAAAAAGGCAAAGGAAATATTACTGTTAATGATAAGGATTACAAAAAATACTTTCCGACAACAGAGCTGCAGTATTTAGTACGACAACCATTAGTATTAACAGGCAAAACTGATGATTTTGATATTACGGTCAAAGTGAATGGCGGTGGGGTACGTGGTCAAGCGGAAGCGATTCGCCATGGATTGGCGCGGACTTTGGAGACAGTTGAGCCAGAGTTGAGAACACCCCTGAAGCAAGCCGGATTTTTAAAGAGAGATCCTCGCATGAAAGAACGAAAAAAGCCAGGTCTGAAGAAAGCGCGACGGGCGCCGCAGTGGCAGAAGCGGTAGAGAATTTACCATTATATTTTAAAAGCCCTCACTAGAAGGGCTTTTATATTTCACTAAAAATTAATAGATCTCTTTCTCGACAATCGTACCTGATTTCCCCTCTTTATCCCGGTAATAAATCTTTTGCCCCTTCTTATCGGTAAATACTTGCTGGTAACGGTCAGCTAGAAAATCCGTCACTAGTTCAGTCCCATTGGCTTGGTCGCGACTATCTAGCTCTTTGATATATAACTTATTATTGGTAGCAAAAATGATATGTTCTTCGTCGGGATACCAAGTGGCCAAATCTATTTTAGTGCTATAGCGAGTAAGTAAGTTGGTTTTGTTAAGATTATATTGCGAATGGGCAGCGGCCGATTCATCGTCCTCCGTGGCTTTGTAAAACCAAATCTCATTTTCGGTGTGAAAAACTAGCCCCTCGTCTTTTTTTGTCCAAGTAAAATTAAGTACCCCGTCTTTTAACTTGCTAAATTCTCCTTCATTTATCAAGAAAAGCGATTTGTTATCGGCTAAGAGAGCCAACTTGTTATTAGGAGAAACCTTGAGGATATAACTATTACCGGGCAGTTGAGAAATTTCCGTGGGCTGACTTTCCTGCTCAATTTTATTTTTAGTGATATTACAAATAGTGAGGCCGTTTTCGTCCGGCTTTTGCTTTAAGTAAAATATGCTGCGTGGTCTGACTTCATAGTCGACCACGTTCTGGGCAATGACAGTGGGCTCGGTTGACATAGAAATATTGGCACTAACCAACTTACCTTGCTGGAGATAATAAACAAAGTCGGAGTCTTGAGTATCCCAACTAAGTTTTTCTAGATCAGATCCTGGAATAGCTTTTGACTCAGCTGATTTTTCGGCGTCGACAATAAAATATTGACTACTGGAGTTAAAAAGGACTTTACGGCTATCTGGCGACCATTCCAGGTTAGAAATGGAGCCCTGCTTTGTTGCTTGCTCTGACGGGAATAACTTTTTTTGCTCCGCACTATCAATATCAGCTAACCACAGTTCCGATCCCACTTCTCCCGGGGCAACATAAGCTATTTTTTTATAATCGGGTGCTAGTACGAAGTTAGTTATCGCCGATTTTTGGGCAACAATCTTGGCTGGCGGATCAAGGAGAAATATCCGGGCGTGACTTACCCAGGTAACTAGCTTCGATTCGACCGTTAAATTTTTCTCCCAAGTGGTGTAGTCGTCTTTAGTAAGCTTGATATTATACGTATCAGGAAAGACGCTAGATTGCTTGTAGGGAGTTTTATCGGTTACTAGTTGATCATTGATATAAACATTAACGTCTTCCGGTGTTGACTCAATAATAACCATCCCAATTTTCTTAAGGGATTTGTCGCTGAAATTGTAACGATAGCCGCTGGTATACAAAATTGCCAAAGGAGCCATCATGAGGAAGATGGCTATCGCAAAAACAAAAAATACTCTTCGTTTCCAACGTTTCATTGGATGTGTTAACTTAGCTATAAAGTAGCAGTGTAGTCGATATTTGTCAAAGCCTGCGGGGAACCACAGGAGTCAAGAATAGAAACACCCTTTGACCCCGCTCACCTCGGCTTGTGTCTGCTGGCAACGCTAAAGCGTAGTTTTTGTGGGCTGGCGAGAGCGCAGCGGGTGGACAAACTCGGAACAGACGAGAACACTAAAATAAAAATTGCAGAATTGTTTTTTTCTTCAATGTTTCAATAATCGTGGGTTTCAACGACTGTAAGAAAAAACCATGTTCGGAGACATGGCTTACTAAAGGGCGATTACATTACTCTTCTTCCTTCTCGGATTCCCCGAAGTGCTGCTGTAATGGCGTCACGAAGTTGGGATTTCAACGCCACTTGCACCAAAAGGCCTTCAACCTCAGCTATCGTGGTAAGCTTTGCCGCAATATTCTTATCGGGGTGGTTAACCACAACAACCACCAATGAATTTCCCTTCCGGCGGCAGGGCAGCACGAGGTGTTCCCAGCAGAAATCGCTTGTGAAAAGACTAAAAACCCCATGCTCAATTTCGACTGTGGCTGGATCAACTATTTCGTAACCATGCTGTCGAGCTGCCCATTCCGCCTCTTTTGTCTCTCTGGCCGGTGGATCCATGCGCAGAACAGAAAAGATAAGGCGGCAAAGGTCTCCAATGGTAACAGAGTCTGCTCCTTTCCCAGCTTCACCAAACACACCCATAAACATGGAGAGAGGCATATCCTCCGCTATGTTATAGCCATAGTCCATTATTACCTCTAGGCCCAACTCTATGCAATCACCACACATGTAAACATTCGGGCCGGCAACCATCTGCGTGACTTCCTTCTGGTCCTTCCCACAAAAGGAGCACTTTGCTTGACGTCTAGCGCTTCGGGGTGAGTCGACTGACTCTTCCATGATCCATATCCTCCCTTTCAGGTAGTTGGCTTGCGTTTTTTAATTAAGGTACGTAGTTTTCGTCAACTTCTTTAAATATTATGTGTAACTGGTGTGCTTGTCAATAGTGGGGTTTTCGATTGCCAAGTAGCTATTTTTGGCTATAATGATGTAGTAAGTTAATTTAACATATGAGTAAGTTTATTATCCAAGGACAGAACAAATTAAAAGGCGAAATTAAAGTAGCTGGAGCGAAAAATTGTGCTTTGAAGCTTTTGGCTGCCTCCGTTTTAATACCAGGAGAATGTCGATTTACCAATGTACCAGAAATAGAAGAAGTCACTTTAATTACTCAAATATTAGAGTCTCTGGGGGCTAAAGTGAAGAAAGAAGGCAAGGGTGAGTATATCATTAATGGTGAGAGTATTAATAAAAGTGAGCTACCAGTTGAATTAGCGTCTAAGATAAGATCGTCAATTATGTTTGTTGCTCCATTATTGGCTCGTTTTGGGGAAGTAAAATTTCCCTATCCTGGCGGTTGCATTTTAGGTAAGCGGCCGATTGATATGTTTCTGGAGGGCTACCAGGCGTTGGGGGCAGAAGTAACGGAAAATGAAGGCTATTATCATATAAAAGCAAACAAGCTAACGGGCTGCAAGTATGTTTTTCCTTGGATTTCCCATACTGTTACTGAGAGTATGATTATGGCGGCTGTGTTGGCTGAAGGCGAAACTACTTTGATGAATGCGGCCGGTGAGCCAGAAGTAGCAGCTTTGATTGAATTTTTACAACAAGGTGGTGCACAAATTAATTGTTCAGATGTCGGAGAGATTAAAATAAAGGGAGTAGCTGAGTTATCAGGCAGTGATTACCAAATAATTCCAGATCGACTTGAAGCTGGCACCTTTGCCATCTTAGGAGCTTTAGCAGGTGAAGAAATCAAAATTACTAATTGTGATCCGAGTCATTTGGAAGTCTTTTGGAAAATGCTTTCTCGAGCAGGAGTTGACTATAAGATTGGTGATAGCACGGTTACCGTTCAGGCTGCCCAAGAGCTGAAAGCAGGCGAAATTAGAACCCACGAGTATCCGGGGCTGGCCACTGATTTACAAGCTCCTCTGACCGTGTTGATGACCCAGGCCGAAGGTATTAGCCTAGTACATGAGACTATTTATGAAGGACGTCTTTTTTATACCGACAGCCTTAACAAAATGGGAGCCAATATAGTTATGTGCGATCCGCATCGCGTGGTAGTCAATGGGCCGACTAAATTATATGGTACCGAATTAGCCAGTCCTGATATACGAGCGGGGATTGCCTTAGTGCTGGCTGCTTTGATTGCAGAGGGAGAAAGTGTGATAAATAACGCCTATCAGATAGATAGAGGATATGAGGATATCGAAGGGCGATTGAAGGCATTGGGGGCGGATATTACTAGAGAGAAATAAAACTTATTACCCTTGCATTTTCCCGTTCTGATGCTATAGTCGTTAAGATCTGCGTTTAACCCTAAAACATGTTTGTCAAAAAAGTAGGTATCGATCTCGGTACCGCCAATACATTAGTATATGTGCCTGGTAGGGGAATTGTTATTGATGAACCATCAGTGGTAGCAGTCTCGATGGACGACAATTCGATTTTAGCAGTGGGTAATGAAGCCAAAATGATGCTGGGGAGGACACCGGACACTATTGTTGCTTCCCGACCACTTAAAGATGGCGTCATTGCTGATTATCGAGTAACCGAAGCGATGCTTAAATATTTTATCACTAAGGCGATCGGCAACGTGCGCATGTTCCGTCCAGAGGTAATGGTTTCGATACCGGCCGGTATTACTAGCACGGAGCGACGAGCAGTGATTGACGCCACCATTCAAGCCGGTGCCAAGGCCGCTTATGTAATAAAAGAACCAGTGGCGGCGGCGATTGGGGCGGGAATTCCAATTGCTCAATCCAGCGGGAACATGGTAATTGATATTGGCGGAGGTACGACAGAAGTGGCTGTTATTTCCCTAGGGGGAATTGTGGCTGCTAGTTCAGCGCGGGTGGCCGGTGATAAGCTAGATCAAGCGATTGCTGATTATATTCGAAAAAAACATGGTTTGGCGATTGGTGATCGCACGTCCGAGGAAATTAAAATAAAGATTGGCTCCGCTATCCCCGCCAAGAAGGAACAATGCATGGAGATTAAAGGTCGCGACATGGTTTCTGGCTTACCCCAGACTATCAAGATATGCTCAAATGAAGTGGCTGAATCAATCAAGGAAGAATTACGCGAGGTGTTACAAACTATCAAATCAGTACTTCAAGATACCCCACCGGAATTATCAGCTGACGTTATTGATAAGGGAATGGTGTTGACTGGTGGTGGTGCTCTGCTGCGCGGATTGGACACCCTGATAACAAAATCAATTGGAGTACTATGTTATGTGTCGGAAGATCCATTGTTGTGCGTGGCCAAGGGTAATGGAATTGCTTTAGAAAATTTGGATTCGTATAAGAGAAGTGTGTTGTCGGCGAAGAAGTAAATTAGATTACAGATGACAGATAATAGGTTGTAGATTGCAAATTGTAGGAAAACTGCAGCTTACTTTATCTGTAATCTATTATCTACAATCTTATATCTAAGCAATGACTATCGGCGTTGACGCTTCTCGGGCTAACCGGGCGGCAAAAACAGGCACTGAGTGGTACTCTTACAACCTCATTCTTGAGTTAGCTAAAATCGATTCTCGCAATCGATATTTTTTATATTCTCCGGATGTTCTGAGTGGGAAACTGGCCTCGCTATCAGATAATTTTCAGGAAAAAGTATTGCGCTGGCCGCCGAAGTATCTCTGGACGATGTTGCGACTTTCGTGGGAAATGAAGTGGCATGCCCCGGATGTTCTGTTTGTCCCCGCCCATATCATTCCCCTAATCAGTCCGGCCAGAACCGTGACGACGATTATGGACATTGGTTTTGTTAGTAAGCCGGAATTATATTCGTCAAAAGAGCTTAAATATCATAATTTTGGTTTGCGGCAGGCCATCAAAAAAGCAACCAAAATATTGACTATTTCAAATTTTACCAAACAGGAAATGGTCAAGCGCTGTGGGATTGATCCGGAACGCATTCAAGTAATATACCTGGGATTTGACGCTGGTATTTTTCAACCAAAGCGGGATCAGGCTAGGATCGAGTCAGTGTTGCAGAAATATAAAATTCCAACGCGAGATCCCTATTTTCTCTATATCGGGCGCCTGGAGGAAAAGAAAAATACGCCGGGGCTGATAAAGGCGTTTGCGGAGTTTAAGCAGAGTAATAAATCCAAGCACAAATTAGTTCTAGTCGGCAGCCCAGGGCACAATTATGAGCAGGTGCAGGAACTGATAAAAGAACACAAGCTAGAACGAGAAGTAATTGAGACTGGCTGGGTAGATGAAGAAGACTTACCTGTTTTATTAAGTGCTAGTCTGGCTTTTGTTTTCCCTAGTTTTTATGAAGGTTTTGGTTTACCATTGCTCGAGGCCATGAGTTGCCAGACGCCAATTTTAGCTGCTCGGGCGGCTTCGATTCCGGAGGTGGCGGGTGGAGCGGCTTTACTATTTGACCCCTATGACGTACCTGATATGGCCAAGAAAATGGAGATGATTGTCAGTAACGAAACGCTTAGGGTAGACTTGGTGCAGCGAGGCATTAGTCGGGTTAAAGATTTTAGTTGGGAAAAATGTACGCGGGAAACTTTGGCGGCGATAGAAAAAGTCGCAAGTAAATAATTATTTTGTTGATATGCAAAAATTCATCAAAGAAATCACTTACCAAGCTGGCCAGATTATCTTAGAAAAATTTGGCAAAGTGGGAGTGAAATATACTAAGAGTGATGCAACTGATGTAGTTACGGAGGCCGATTTGGCTGCCAATGACTATTTAGTTGAGCAAATAAACAGCAAATACCCCGAGCACGGAATTATTTCTGAGGAGAGAGGCGAGAGTAAAACGGACGCCGAATATGTCTGGATAATTGATCCGCTTGATGGCACCAGGAATTATTCTCTGGGTACACCACTTTTTGGTGTAATGGTGGGATTGGCGCGGAAAGGTGAGATGGTGATGGGAGCAATATGTGATCCTACTCATGATCAGTTGTTTTTTGCTGAGAAAGACCAGGGAGCTTATTTAAATGACAAGAAAATACGATGCTCCGATATCAGAGAATGGGAGCGGAGTTATGGCATGGGTTTTGCAAATATTAATGAGAAAACAGCCAAGATAAGTTCTAAATTAATAGAGGCTGCTTCCAAAGAGCCATTTTGGATGAATTCCTTTGGTGCTACAGCTATTGCCACCATGCAAGTTGCTAGCGGTAGGCGTGATTGGTGTATGTCACTTCACGATACAATATGGGATGATGCTGCCCCAGCAATTATTTTACAAGAAGCAGGTTGTATAGTGAGTGATCATGAGGGAAAGCCTTGGACCCTTAAGAGTAAAGGCATGATAGCTGCCAACCCTCATCTGCATAAGAAGCTGCTAGAGATTATTACAAAATAATAGAATTTACTGGCTAGATGTGCTATATTGGGGCCATGGGGAAAGAAACAAAAGCAAAAACTTGGGACGTCATTGGTCATCAATCGGTCATCGAGGCATTACAGCGTCATTTAGCAGCCGACAAGGTCAATCACGCCTACCTATTTGTCGGTTCGGAATCAGTCGGTAAACGGAAAGTAGCTACCGAATTTGCTAAGGCTTTGTGTTGCCAAGGAGCGACTAAGCCCTGTGGCGAATGTAAAGATTGTCTAGATATTGAAGCCGGCCAGAAGGTCGATGTCACTCTAGTGAGTAAAGAGAAGGGCAAAATCGGTATTGATCAAATACGGAAAATACAACATCGCCTGGCTCTAAAATCCTATACTGGAGGACATAAAGTATGTATAATTGATGGAGCTGATTGTTTTACTTTGCCAGCCGCCAACGCCATTTTAAAAATTCTGGAAGAACCGGCCGATAAGGTAGTTTTTATTTTACTAGCTGAGAATATTGAAAGCATTATCCCAACTGTGATTTCTCGCTCCGTCATTTTCAATTTTAATTTGGTGGCCAAATCAGAAATAGCCGAGGGCTTAGCGGATGAAAATAGCCCATCAGTATTGGCGGAAATAACCCAAGCTGCTTTTGGTCGACCGGGACTGGCCATAAAATATCTTAATAACAGTGATGAATTACCTCGGCAGCAGGAGCGTCGGCAAGAGCTACTACAAATTTTAGATAAAGATCTTAATCAGTCCTTTCAGTTGGTTGGCAGTTGGAAAGTCAAAAACGAACAGGCGCGCGAGTTTATCAGCGTAATGACAGAATATTTCCGGGACTTAGCTGTTAATAAAGTTCAATGTTCAGAGTTGGCTTTAATGGAAAAGGACACGACGATCACTGACCGATTTTCTGGATGTCAGATCAAGGATATTCTAAGTTATCTAGTGAAGGCGAGTAGTTTATTATCACAAAACGTAAACCCCAAACTTGTTATCGAAAATTTTATTGTAATGTTACATCATGACCAGACATAAAATTATCTTAATTTCATTATTATGCGCCTCATTGCCATTATTGGGTTTGGGTTGTGGCAACAATGAGCCCAGGGATGCGGGCGTCTATAAATCAACTGATGGTGGGGAAACCTGGGAGCAGAAAGTAAAGATTGATGACAAACATGATATTTCCGGTTTAAGCGTAAATGAGGTGGTAATTGATGGCAATGATTCAAATAATGTTATTATCGGCACTAGGGAAAATGGCATCTATCGAAGCTCTGACGGCGGGGAGACTTGGCAAGAAACATCTTTGCAAGCCGGAGCAATATATGCGCTAGAGTTCAATCCAAATGATAGCTCAGTCATCTATGCTGCCGGTAGCGTAGATGAAATTGGCCAGATCTACAAAAGCTCAGATGGCGGCAGCAATTGGGAAGAAGTTTATGCAGAGACTAGTGACGACACCATAGTTAATGATGTGACAGTTGATTGGTATGATCCTCGCACATTGTATGCTGGTACAAGCTTCGGCGCTTTGCTTAAGAGTAAAGATAGTGGCCGGAGTTGGGTAGCGATCAGGTGGTTTGAGGAAGATGAGTGGGTAGAAAAAATTGCCGTTAGCTATCAGGATAGTCGACAACTTATAATAGTTTCCAGTGATAGTCTTTACCAAAGCAATGATGGTGGTGAGACAGTGACTGATATCGGTGATAGAATAGAACCAATTGGTGAAAAAAGCTACATTCTTGATATTGTTGTTCATCCGCAAGAAGAAAAATATGTCTATCTCATTGGTCAAGTTGGGCTTTTGACTTCCCAGGATTGGGGTCAGACTTGGCAGAAAATTAATATTTTATCTAGTCCAAATATGCATACAGTTACCAATGTTGCTGTTGATCCTAAGGATGCCCAAAAAATATATTTCACCTTTGATTCTAATCTGTATAAAACTTCTGATGGCGGGGAGAATTGGTCAGTCAAACAGTTTACTACTGGCAAGTTGCGTGGGTTAGTAGTTGATCCGAGTGACACCTCAGTCTTGTATACAACGGTTTTGGCGGGTCAGTAGTAATTATCTACTCACTACAATCTAACTAAAAATATATGTACCAACAAAAAATTACTGAGTCTAAGCAAGAGATGGAAAAAGCGCTGGATTATTTGAGTAGGGAATTTGGCAAATTGCGAGTCGGGAAGGCCTCTCCCTCTCTAATTGAAGATCTAGCAGTTGATTGCTATGGCGCCAAAACGCCCCTGAAACAATTGGCGACTATTAACGTGACTGACGTGAGGATGTTGACTGTTCAGCCTTATGACAAAGGTTCGCTCAAAGCAGTTGAAAGTGCTATTACTCAATCTGATTTGGGTCTAAGTTGTATGGCAGAAAAAGACGTCGTGCGAGTGATATTCCCGGAGCTCAATGAAGAGAGGCGTCAGGAGCTAGCTAAGGTCATTGGTCAGAAAGCAGAAGAAGCTAAGATCATTGTCCGGAACGCTCGGGAAAAGACCTGGAAAGAAATTAAGGAACTGGAAAATAGCGGTCAAGTTACCGAAGACGACAAGTACAAAGCTCAAGAAGAACTTGATAAAACAGTGGGCGAGATTAATGATAAAATTGGAGACGCGGAAAAGAAAAAGGAGCAGGAAGTGATGACAGTGTAAAATAACCCCTTACTCATCCTATGCTGACAACAATAATTCTATTTATTCTAATACTCGGCTTGCTCATATTCGTCCATGAGGTAGGTCATTTTGTTGTGGCGCGGAGGATGGGCGTTAAAGTAGAAGAGTTCGGCATGGGTTTCCCGCCCCGGATTGCCGGAATTTATCGTGATCGTCACGGTAAGTGGAAGAAAGTTATCGGTAATAAAGAGCCAGAAGACCCTAATATCCCGACAGTTTATTCGCTCAACTGGTTGCCAATTGGTGGTTTTTGCAAAATCAAAGGCGAAGATGGTAATGGTTCAAAAGATAAAGATAGTTTCGCCAATAAGAAAATCTGGCAGCGAAGTCTGATTCTGATAGCCGGTGTAACGATGAATATTTTACTAGCAATGGTTTTATTGATTGCTGGTTTTAAGATGGGTTTGCCAGTAGCTATCGACGAGAGTGTGTCTGATAGTCAAGTGCGGGACCGAAAGATTCAAGTAATGGCTATTAGTGATAATTCTCCAGCCGCGCTGGCTGGTGTTCAGGTCGGTGACCAAGTTTTGTCGGTAGACGGTCAGGCAGTGGATGATGTCGGTCAAGTACAAGAATTAACCAAAGCTAGCCAGGATCAAGAGATTACCGTGGGAATTAAAAGAGAAGAACAGGAGCAGAAATTGTCTTTGACGCCACGTAGCTCGTTTCCTGAGAACGATGGACCAGTTGGGGTTTCTTTGGTGGAGACGGGCATTGTTTCCTATCCCTGGCACCAAGCGATAATAAAGGGCGTAGTTGGCACTTTTGCCCTATTGGTGGCCATTGTGTTGGCTTTATTTAATATTATCAAAAATCTTTTGGTTGGTGCTGGAGTGACGGAAGAAATAAGTGGACCAGTTGGTATTGCTGTTATGACCGGCCAAATGGCTCGGATGGGCTATGTTTATATCCTGCAATTTATTGCTATCCTGAGTGTAAATTTGGCGATAATTAATTTATTTCCTATTCCGGCGTTGGATGGGGGGCGATTGATATTCCTAGCAGTGGAAAAAATTCGGGGCAAAAAAATAGGACGTAGGCTAGAGAACACTATCCACATGATTGGTTTTATTCTGTTATTACTTCTGATGTTAGCGATTACTTTTCGAGATGTGTTTAAATTTAGAGATATTTTTATTGGCCTTGGACAGAAAATAATCGGACAATAATAGGATTTACGTGTTTGACGCATTTCTTCGTTGGAAGCTGCGGTGCTCGTTCGACGTATGCCTGATACGTCTCACTTCACTCCTCGCTTCCGCCTCGAACTGCATCCAAACACGTAAATCCTAAATAAAATAAACGAATGTATCAGTCTACTTTATTTAGCAAAACCAAAAAAGAAACTCCCCCAGATGAGGTTAGTCTGAACGCTCAACTATTATTGCAGGCTGGTTACGTTGATAAATTAGTAGCTGGCGTCTATAGCTATTTACCCTTGGGCTTAAAAGTACTCAATAATATCCAGGAGATTGTGCGAGCAGAGATGAACAAGATTGGTGGTCAAGAGATATTAATGCCAGCTCTTTCTCCCAAAGCTAATTGGCAAAAGACTGGTCGTTGGGAAGGGTTTGATGTTTTATTTAAATTAAAAGGTTCGGGTGATAAAGAATATGCCCTGGGAGCTAGTCATGAGGAGGTGGTCACCCCGTTAGTAGATAAATACGTTAATTCTTATCGGGACTTACCAGTATCTTTGTACCAGATACAAACTAAGTTTCGTGATGAACCTCGTCCCAAATCAGGCTTGTTGCGCGGGCGGGAATTCAGCATGAAGGATTTGTACAGCTTCCATCGTGATCAAGCCGATTTAGACAAATATTATGAGAAATTTATTGCCGCTTATAAGAATATTTTTAGTCGTTGTGGTTTAGATGCCAAGTTGGTGAAATCTGGCGGTGGTACTTTTTCTAAGTTTTCCGATGAATTCCAGGTTTTTACTCCTCACGGCGAAGACATTGTTTTCTCTTGCTCCAAGTGTGATTTACATCAAAACAAAGAAATTTTTGCCGGTGATAAATGTCCCAATTGCCAAGGTAAACTAGAAGAAAATAAGGCAATTGAGGTCGGTAATATCTTTAAGTTGGGTAGTAAATATGCCAAGGACTTTGGTCTCACTTATACAGATGAGAAAGGCCAAGAACAGGATGTAGTTATGGGTTGCTATGGTATCGGAATATCTAGATTAATGGGGGCGATTGTCGAGGTGCACCATGATGAAGCGGGGATTATCTGGCCAGCTAGCATCACGCCTTTTAAGGTGCACTTGATCCCAATCGGAGCTGATAAAAATGATGAAGTAAAATCAGAAACTGACAAGCTGTATAAGGCTTTACAGGCAAAGAATATTGGAGTACTATATGATGACCGCTTAGATATGGGAGTAGGTCAGAAATTAGCTGATGCAGATCTCTTAGGGATGCCAGTACGCTTAATTATAAGCGCAAAAACACTGGAAAATGGCGGTTGCGAGGTGAAAAGGCGAGATAGTGATAAAGTTGAAATTATGCCGTTTGATAAATTGGTAGAGCATTTAGAAAAATAATAAGCCAACTCTGTCTCATGCCCATAATCAGTGACATCTTAGGTAAATTCTCCAAAGACATCGGTATCGATCTTGGTACCGCTAATACTTTGGTTTACGTAAAAAACGAAGGCATTGTCATTAACGAACCGTCAGTAGTAGCAATTAATAAACGTACCGGTCAGATATTAGCTATTGGCACTGAAGCTCGTAAAATGGTTGGGAAGACCCCAGCTCATATTGTTGCTAGTCGTCCGTTGGTAGATGGAGTGGTATCCGATTTTGAAATCACTGAGCAAATGCTCAAATATTTTGTGGAAAAGGTGCACAAAGGCAGTTTTTCTCTCTTGCCCCGTCCTCGAGTAGTAATTGGTATCCCTTCCGGAGTAACTGAGGTGGAGAAAAAAGCGGTAGAAGACGCCGCCAAGAGTGCTGGTGCTCGTCAGACATTTCTAGTAGAAGAGCCGATGGCGGCTGCTATTGGAGCTCGGTTACCAGTCCAGGATGCGGCCGGTAGTATGATTGTTGATATTGGCGGAGGCACTACCGAAATCGCAATACTATCTCTCGGAGGAGTGGTGGTGGCTAAGTCGTTGCGAGTGGCAGGGGACGAGATGAACGAAAATATCATTCAATTTGCTCGCGATGAGCTTAATTTATTACTAGGAGAGCGGACAGCCGAAGAAATTAAAATAGCAGTGGGCTCAGCTAGTCCTCTAAGAAAACCGTTGCAGACTGTTATGCGTGGTCGAGATTTGGTTACTGGCTTACCTAAAGAAGTTAAGGTCTTGGATGAGGATGTTAGAAAAGCAATCGCTCGCTCGGTCCATACCATTGTTGATAATATTAAAATGGTAATTGAAGAAACTCCGCCGGAGTTGGTGGCTGATATTATGTGTAAAGGGATTGTCTTAGCTGGGGGCGGGGTATTACTGAGAGGTTTAGACAAGCTAATTACCGAACAAACGAAAATTCCTGTTTTTCTGGCCGATGATCCTCTAACCTGTGTAGTGCGTGGTACAGGCATAATTCTGGAAGATATCGATAGCTTAAAAGAAGTCCTAGTTTCCCCCGAAGACGGTATGATAATAAAGAAATAAAGGGGCTAATAGTATGAAGTTTAAAAGTTTTCCTGGTTCCCTGTTTCTACTTGTCAGTACGGTTCTGGTCGTTCTATTCTTTATCTTGAATAGCACTAATCTCCTGCGGCCACTTACTAATGTTTTAAAGGCTGGTCTTTCTCCGATCCAGTCTTATTTTTATGATGTGGGAGAAAAAATTTCTACCTATTCTCGTTTGGTGGTTTCTATCCGCCAACTAGAGCAGCAAAATAAGGCTCTAGAGGAAAAAGTGAGGAGTCTTTATGTCAGTAAAAGTCAAGTAAAGGCTTTGACGAGTGAAAATAAAATGCTGCGTGAGGAATTGGGATTTGTCGGCGAACGAGAAGAAGAGATGGTTCCCTCTTTTGTGATTAGTCGGGATCCAAATAATCTGTTTTTCTCTCTAGGAGTTGACCGGGGGAAAGAAGACAGTGTTGATAAAAGTATGCCAGTAGTTTTATCTGATGGTGTGTTGATAGGTCAAATCCTTGAAGCGGAAGCAAAAACAGCTAGCATTCTGCCAGTGGTTGATTCGCGCAGTAAGATTAACGCTGAGGTGGTTAATTCTGGTGCTACTGGCATAGTTACTGGTGAGCATAACCTAGCTTTAGTGATGGATATGATTCCGCAAAATAAAGAAGTAAAAGTAGGTGATTTAGTGGTAACTTCTGGTATTGGCCAGTTATTTCCGCGCGGGTTGCTATTGGGAGAAGTAGAAGAAATCAGTACTAGCAATAATGCCCTCTTTCAGAAAGCCAAAGTTAAACCGATGTTCAATTTTCAGGATTTGCGCTTAGTATATGTAATTACAAACTGGTGAAAAGGCTTATATCACTAATAGGGATTTTTCTAGTTGTAATTATCCAAACATCTCTCCTCCCTCATTTCTCTGCCCGCGGCTTTCTGCCTAGCATCATATTAGTAGTTGTGTTTTGCTGGAGTCTACTTGGTGATTATCAGGAGGCAGTTTTTTGGGCAATTGGCGGCGGCGCGTTGTTAGATATTTTTTCCTCAGCTAATTTTAGTGTTTTCATGATTTCTCTACTGCTGGTTGTTCTTATGCTGTATTTAATATCAAATACGGTGGTCAGTTTTGATAAATACTACATGCGAGCCTGGTTATGTGGTCTCACTTCTTTAATTTATTGTTTACTGGTCGTTTTACTACCGTGGTTACTTTATATCATTTTCTCCCCTCAGGCTAAAATTGATCTCTCGGCCCATGTTTTTTTGACTATGTTAATCAGTGTGATAGTTAATATAGCGGCAATGTTGATCATTTTCCCCCTCCTAGCTAAATACCAAAAAGTTATTAACGGATTTATGGCTAGCGTTAAAAATAGATTATGAAAAAAAAGGATCCTTTTAACGTCGATTATTTGGAAGACAAGGCGGTGGAACAGAATAGTGGTGAAGTGATGGAAAATTGGGACGAAGCTTTATTGACTGGTCGCCAGGACACTAAAGAGGTTAGAACTGTTAATCCCTTGTTTGATTATGGCAAGATCAAAATATTCTCGGCTCTGATTTTAGCTGTATTTTTACTACTTCTGGGACGATTAACTCAGCTACAAGTATTAGCCGGTGACGAATTCAAGCAAGCAGCTGCCGAGAACAGGTTTAGAATAAATATTAAAAAGACGGTCCGAGGCATAATATATGATGCCAACCGGAATATATTAGTGCGCAATATACCCAGCTTTGATTTAGTTGTTATCCCGGCCGATTTACCTAAAGAAGAAGAGGAAAGAAACAGGATCTTGGATCAAGTTCAGTCTCAATCCGGAATCCCAGCTACCGAGTTTGCCGCCGTCTTAGAAAATGTTAATTTTACTTCTTACAATCCAGTATTAATCAAGCGCAATCTGGAGAGAGAAAAAAGCTTATATCTCCAACCCCGGTTGCAGGGTTGGCCCGGAGTCGATATTGAAATCAATGCCAGACGTCATTATGAAGATGCCTTAGCCTTTTCTCACACCTTGGGGTACGTAGGGAAGATAACGGAAGCAGAATTCGACGAGCTACAAACAGATGATTATCAATCCACTGACTGGCTGGGGAAAAGCGGACTGGAGAATTACTATGAACAAGAATTGCGTGGTCAGCATGGCAAAGAGCAAGTGGAAGTAGATTCCCGCGGGAAAGTCAAAGAAGTGGTGGCTGTCAATGAGCCGGTAGCGGGTAGTGATCTTATTTTGACAATTGATAAAGAGACGCAAATTAAGGTCAATGAAATAGTGACTGATAGTCTGGAAGAAATCGGAGCCAAAAGAGCAGCGGTGGTTATGTTAGAGCCTCATAGTGGTAAAATACTTTCTTTGACGAGTATGCCTACTTATGATAACAATGTTTTCACGGGGGGCATTTTGTCGGAGGATTATGACCGTTTGATCAATGATGAGAATAAACCCCTTTTTAATCGGGTGGTTAATGGTACATATCCCCCTGGTTCTACTATTAAGCCGGTAGTAGCCACCGCTGCTCTCGAAGAAGGAATTGTTAATGAGCATACCGTTATTGAAGACACTGGATCAATTAGTGTGCCCAATAAGTATAATCCCGATGTTGTTTATAATTTTGTTGGCTGGGATTTGTCCGGTTTGGGACCGATGAATGTATATAGCGCAGTTGCTAAATCGTCCGATATTTATTTCTACGTGGTAGGTGGTGGTTATGAAAGTCGAGAGGGGTTAGGAGCGGAAAAATTAGAAAAATATTATCAGAAATTTGGTCTAGGAAGCAAGACAGGTATTGATTTGCCTGGTGAAAAGCTAGGCTTAATTCCTACACCCGAGTGGAAGGAAAAAGAAAAGAGAGAAGAGTGGTATTTAGGGGATACGTATCATATGTCTATTGGACAGGGAGATGTTTTGACTACCCCACTGCAAGTAGCTAGTTGGACGGCTACTGTTGCCAATGGCGGCACAGTCTATCAGCCATTTTTAATCCAGAAAATTATTGATAGTGACAGTGGCAATATTAAGGAAAACTTTCCTCAGTCTATCAAAGACAGTGTAGCTAGCCGCAACAATATCAAAATAGTGCAGCGGGCGATGCGGGAAACGGTTTTGACGGGATCGGGTAAGTCTTTAAACTATTTACCTGTCTCCTCAGCGGGTAAAACTGGTACAGCCCAACATTCCGGTAGCGGTGACTATCATGCCTGGTATACCGCCTTTGCCCCCTATGAAGACCCAGAAGTAGTAGTGACAGTTTTAGTGGAAGAAGGAGGAGGGGGAGATGAAGTGGCGGTGCCGATCGCCGGCAAAATATTAGAAGCGTATTTTAGTAGTAAATAGTTATTTAGTTGTCAGTAACCATTCCATTGTGGATAACTGTTGTTGACATAACAGCATGGGGAGCTAGAATCGGAGGGGTACGCAGCTACAATCCTTGTGTTTTATTAAGAGGCTGGACTTGTTCCAGTTTTGGTTTAAAGAGAATAAAATGATAAAAAAGAACTATATAACAAAAAGTGGTCTAGTAGAATTGAAAGCAGAGCTAGAACAGCTACAAAAAGTTGAACGTAAGGAGGTTGCTAACCGTATTCGTAAAGCCGTAGAAGAAGGTGATATTTCGGAGAGCGGTGAATATTCGGAGGCCAAGGAGCGACAAGCTTTTGTGGAAGGGAAAATAATAGAATTGACGGGAAGAATTAAAAATGCCGTAGTTATTAAGAAAAGCGGTCGGGGAAATAAGGTAAAAATCGGGTCGGTGGTGGTAGTAAAAAGTAATGGCCAGGAAACGAAATACAAAATAGTGGGCTCAGAAGAGGCTGATCCAGTAGCAGGTAAGGTTTCTAATGAATCGCCGATTGGGCAAGCATTTTTAGACAAAGAGGTAGGAGAAAAAGTGAAAGTAGAAACTCCGGTTGGCCCCAAAAGCTATAAAATCACGGCTATTGAGTAAATAGCTTTAAATAAGTACAGTTTTTGCTATAATTTAAGCAATCTACAGAGGGAACTGTTACCAAGCACCATTTCTACTGCAATTTCTCAATTTCGGCCATAATCGTTTCAAAACCTTTCGGCTTATCTTAGCAGATAGGCCTCAAGATTTGTTCAACGATTCTGACTCAAAATTGAGAAATTTCGCTACGAAAGCGTGCTTGATAACAGTTCCCTATAGTGGATTGCTTTTGTTTAGCTAATATTTAAATAAAAATACCTATGGCTGAAGAGTCAGATTTTCGTCAAGCGCGTCTAGAAAAACTAGCCAACATCAAAGCTAAAGGGATGGATCCTTACCCGGCTAGTACCAAGCGAACGCATACTTGCCAAGAAGCGCTTGATGATTTTGCGACCCTAAAAAACAAGCCAGCCGTTTTGGTTGGCCGAATTATGACTATTCGATCACATGGTGGGTCCACTTTTATTCACATCAAAGATGAAACTGGCCAGCTGCAAGCTTATTTAAAGAAGGACATTTTGGGTCCGGAGGAATACAAGTTTTTTAATAATTTTGATGTCGGAGATTTTATCCAGTTAGAAGGTAAGATGTTTGTAACGAAAAAGGGAGAAAAAACATTAGAAGTAGCCAGTTATAATATTTTAACCAAGAGCCTGAAACCACTGCCGGAAAAATGGCACGGGCTAAAAGATGTTGAGGAAAGATTTAGAAAAAGGTATTTGGATCTAATTGTTAATCCGGAGACACGGCAGAGATTTTTACTGCGCTCAGCTATGATTGAAAAAATAAGACAATTACTGATTAAAAAAGGATACATTGAAGTTGATACCCCTATATTGCAGACTATTTATGGCGGTGGCTTTGCCAAGCCTTTTCAGACTCATCACAACGCCCTAGATATCCCCTTGTATCTGCGTATTTCGGATGAGTTATTTTTAAAAAGGTTAATAGTAGGCGGTCTGGAAAAAGTTTTTGAGGTTTGTAAAGATTTTCGCAATGAAGGAGTAGATTTGAGCCACAATCCTGAATTTACTTTACTAGAAATTATGACGGCTTATCAGGATTATAAATTCAGTATGGATTTAGTGGAAGAAATTTACGAGGAAACAGCCAAAGATATTCTCGGGACAACGGAAATTGAATATCAGGGTAGTAAAATAAGCTTGAAAAGACCGTGGCAGCGAATGACAATGATTGAATCAGTTAACAAAGTTACCGGTCAGGACTTTGCCATAGATGATCCACGGACGGAAGCGACCAAAAAAGCTATCGCAGCTGGAATTGATAAAAAAGAATTGGAGCAATATCAATCAACGGGTGAGATCATTGCTTATGTTTTTGAGGAAAAGGTGGAAGAAACGCTGATCCAGCCGACAATTATTTATGATTATCCGGTTGAGATATCTCCTCTAGCTAAAAAATGTGCTGACGATCCACGCCTAGTAGAAAGGTTCGAGCATTTTATTGTTGGTTCCGAAGGGGGCAATCATTATTCTGAGCTTAACGACCCGGTTGATTTGAAGCAGCGCTTTATTGATGAGAAGAAGAAAGAAAAATCGGGCGTGGAGGAGGTTCACCAAACAGATAACGATTTTGTCGAGGCGATTGAGCACGGGATGCCGCCCGTGACTGGTATTGGTATTGGGATAGACCGGATGGCGATGTTGTTTACTAACTCGAAATCGATCAAGGAAGTCATTTTATTTCCGACGATGAGGCCGAGAGGTGGCGGTGGTGATGATAAGTCTGCGCCAACTGTTAACGCCAAAGAAAAAACAACTAAGCCTAATAAAATGGAAAAAGTCGATTTATCCATGACTCGCGACGATGCTTTCGCTCTACTTAAGGAGCACATCAAAGACGAAAAAAACATTTTCCATTCGCGTGAAACGGAAGTAATAATGCGAGCGCTCGCGCAAAAATTAGGTGAGAACGAGGAGCTGTGGGGAATATCAGGTTTGCTGCACGATCTTGATTGGGAAGAGACACAAGAAAAACCGGAGGAACATGGGAAAGTGGCTGCTGAGCTTTTGAAAGGAAAATTTCCTGAAGTGGGTATCAATGCCATTCAAGCGCACAATTATGAATATAATAAGGTCGTTGAGCGGCAGACTAAGCTGGACTACGCCGTGGCTTGCGCGGAGAGTATTACGGGTTTGATTTTTGCCAGCGCCCTAGTTCATCCGGATAAAAAGTTAGCTAACGTCAAAGCGAAATCGATCAGGAAAAAGATGAAAGATAAATCTTTTGCAGCCAAAGTATCACGCGAGATGATCAAGGAGTGCGAGCAATTAGAATTATCGCTAGATGAGTTTATTGAGCTGAGCTTAGGAGCGATGCAAGAAATAAGTGATGAGTTGGGACTATGATAGAAGTAATGGTATTTGGCACTTTTGATATTCTTCATCCGGGTCATCTAGACTTTTTTCGACAAGCCAAGGAGCATGGTGATCATCTGACGGTAGTAGTAGCCCACGATGGGACGGTAAAGTCGATAAAAGGTAAATACCCAGTTAATAAACAAAATGAGCGAATGGCGGAGATTAATAAACAGGAAATAGTTGATGAGGTAGTGGCTGCAGCTTCGAGCGGTGATAAATTGCAAGTTGTTCGAGAACACAAACCAGCTGGGATTTGCTTGGGATACGATCAGCGGGAATTCGTCGGTGAGTTGGAGAAGTATATTGAGGATAATGGTCAGGATATTAAAATAATACGAACAAAATCATATAAACCAGAGATATATAAATCATCGAAAATATTAGACAAAAATGCTCGATATTAATCTAATCCGCAAGGATGCCAAAAAAATCAAGACTGTTTTAAAAGAGCGCAATAAAAAAGTTGACGTTGATTTGTTGTTGAAGCTAGATAAGGAGAAGCGAGAATTATTGCAAAAGGTCGAGGATTTGCGAGCTCAACAAAATAAGGCTAACAGTGAAATTTCTCGGGCAAAAGACGGTATTAAGAAAGCATTAATTCCAGAAATGAAGGCTATCTCGGAGAAGATAAAAGAGCATGAGCCGGAGTTGGAGAAAATCAGCGCACAGGTAAATGATCTTTTGAGCAAAATACCTAACATTCATTTGGGGGATGTGCCGATTGGTAAGGATGAGAACGAAAATCAGGTAGTTAAGACAGTCGGCGAACTTCCCAAGTTTGATTTTAAGCCCAAGGATCACATGGCGCTAGGTGAGGCGCTCGACATCATTGATATGAAGAAGGCAGCCAAGATATCTGGTGCTCGCTTCGCTTATTTAAAAGGAGCAGCTGCTATGCTGGAGATAGCCCTTATTAATCTAGTCATTAGCACTTTAACCTCGGAAGAAAAATTACGGGAGATAGCTGATAGCGTCAAAAAAGATTACAATGCCAAACCGTTCATACCAGTTTTCCCTCCAGTAATGATAAATCCTGATATTTTTGCTCGGATGGGGCGGCTAACGGAGGAGGACAAAGATGATAAGTATCATATCGAGAGCGACGATAAATATCTGATTGGCAGCGCCGAACATACCTTGGGGCCGCTGCACATGGACGAAACTTTAGCAGAAAAGGATTTACCTATCAGATATATTGGCTTTTCAACCAACTTCCGGCGTGAAGCAGGCACTTATGGTAAGGACACCAAAGGTATTTTGCGGGTGCATCAATTTGACAAGCTGGAGATGGAATCATTTACCCTCGCTGATCATTCTCAGCTGGAGCAGGATTTTATTATTGCCATTCAGGAGTACTTGCTGGGTCAGCTCAAGCTACCTTATCAAGTAGTTAATATTTGTACGGGTGACATGGGGGATCCTGATGCCCGACAGATCGATATGGAAGTATGGCTGCCAGGGCAAAATAAATATCGCGAAACCCACACTTCAGACCTGATGACTGATTATCAAGCGCGACGACTTAATATCAAGGCAAAAAGGGATAACGGTCAGAAAGAACTAGTCCACATGAACGATGCGACTGCTTTTGCTGTTGGCCGCACAATTATTGCTATATTAGAAAACTACCAACAAAAAGACGGCAGCGTGAAGGTACCGGAGATTTTACAAAAATACATGGGTGGGACAAAAGTTATTAAATAGCTGATTGATATGGCTAGCGTTAATCAGAAAACTTGGGTAGAAATTGATCAGGCCGCTATTGCCCACAATGTACAGCAGTTTAAAAATATTATTGAGCCGGAAGTAAAATTGCTGGTAGCAGTTAAAGCCAACGCTTATGGGCATGGTTTAGTGGAAGTAAGTAAAATTGCGCTAGCAGCTGGGGCTGATTGGCTGGGAGTGGATTCAATTGATGAGGCGTTGGCTTTACGTCAGGCGGGCGTTAATGACCCTATTTTAATAGTCGGCTATGTATTGCGATCACGATTATCAGAAGCGGTGGAAAACGGATTTAGGTTGATTGTTTATAATCGCGAGACGATTGAGGAGTTGGGTAAAATTACATCCTTTGACCCTTCGACCAGGCTCAGGGCAAATTCTGCTCAGGATAGAAATTCTAAAGGAAAGATCAATATCCACCTTAAAATCGAAACAGGGATATCGCGCCAGGGAGTAATGCCCGAGGACGCTCCTAAGTTTGTCAAACTCATCAAGAAATTTCCTCACCTTAATATTGAAGGAATTTCGACTCACTTTGCCAATATTGAGGACACGACGGATTATAGTTATGCCCAAAAACAGTTAAAGACTTTCCAGGAAGTTGTTTCCAGTTTGGAAAAAGAAGGCGTCAACATTCCTCTTAAGCATACTGCCAACTCGGCCGCGACAATGTTATTTCCCGAAACTCACTTTGACATAGCACGAGTGGGTATTAGTTTGTATGGTTTCTGGCCATCACCGGAGGCACAACAAACCGTCGGAGAGAAAAAGAAAGAAGGGGGTGTTCTAAAGGATTTTTCGTTACAAACCGTCCTTACTTGGAAAACGATAGTGGCTCAGGTCAAGGACGTCAAGGTGGGAACGGCGGTGGGCTATGGCTGTACCGAACGAGTAGAACGGGATAGCCGAATAGCGGTGTTGCCAATTGGCTATTGGGACGGCTACGATCGAAAATTATCCCGGGTCGGTGAGGTGTTAATTAAGGGTCAACGTTGTAAGGTGTTAGGACGAGTATTTATGAATATGACGGTAGTTGATGTAACTGATTGCGAGGAAGTAACGGTGGAGGACGAGGTGGTTTTATTGGGCAGACAAGGCTCAGCCGAGATTACAGCCGACTCACTGGCTGATAGGATTGGGACAATCAATTACGAATTTGTTACTAGGATTAATCCTCTGATTAAGAGAGTAGTAGTATAAACTGAGATGGCCTGGATCAATATGGATAAACGGAAGAAAAAGCTATTTCGACGCAAGTCCCGTCGGGGCACTTTTAATAAGAAAAAAGGTAAATTATGGAGTAAGCAGAAGCTGCGGAATGATCTCTATTACCGTAATCGCGCTACTCAACGAAAAAAGCGTGAGTGGCTTTCTTCGACCCTGAAAAAAGTATACTTACTTGTTAGCATCGGCACTTTGTCTTTTTTAATTTATTTTCTTTTCTTCACTAATTTTTTCCGGGTAAATAAAATAATTCTCATTGACAATGTTGAAGTGAGCCAGACGGAAGTCGAAAAGGTGTTTGATAAATTTCGGGAGAGAAAAAGGTTATGGATACTGCCAGCGGATAATATTTTTTTGTTGAACAAGGATGATCTAAATGAGTTTTTAATAGCGGAGATACCTCGCTTGGAACAAGTAGAAATAGAAAAAAAGTTGACTGATATGGTAAAAGTCAAAGCTAAAGAGCGGCAGCTATTACTGGTTTGGGTGGCTGGCAATGAGTTACATTATGTCGATCAATATGGCAGTGTTTGTTGTCGAGCGACGTTGGATGAGGTAGTGGAGCGGGATTTACCCTTGGTCTATGATTCTAATGATCGAGAGGTATATTTACGAGAAGAAGTAGTTACCCGTAATTTTGTTGGTTTTTTGCAGGATTTGCATCAGAAGTTCCCACAGCAAGTTGATGCGGAAATTAAAAAGTTTTGGGCGCCTTCTATTCTAGCTAAAGAAGTCCACCTGGAAACAGAAGCGGGTTGGCGAGTTTATTTTAGTATCGACCGCAGCGTTGAATCTCAGTTGGGTGATTTGAAGATTGTCATGGATGAACAGATCAAAACGCGAATCGAAAGAGTCGATTATATTGATCTTCGTATTGACAATTGGGCTTATTACAAGTATAAAGAGTCTTAAATCTAAAGGCGAATATGTTAGGTAAAATCATTCAAAAAGCCAAGAAAGTAAATATCTGGCACGATAAGCTTTTTCTCGTTTTAGTCGGGCTAGGTGTTTTGATTAATTTTGCTGTTTGGATGGTGCTGGCCTTAAAAATCAAACCCAGCGTTTATCCCATTCCACTCCACTACAATATCTATAGCGGGATTGACGCTATTGACCTATGGTACAAGTCATTTGTTATTCCGGCCTTTGGTTTTTTTCTCTTGTTCCTTAATTTTGTAGTTAGCCTCGCTTTCTATCGCCGGGAAAAGTTCATTACCCATTTACTAGCAGTGAGTAATGTTGTTATTCAGTTGCTTTTATTAGCAGCCAGCATTGTGATGATCCAAGAAATATAAAATGATTAAGAATCTACAGGGGTTAAGCATCCACCAAAAAAGAAAAATGCCAATCTGGCGTTTTTTTGAGATTTTGCCTGGTTTGTTATCTTGGGGGACATTGATTGGCAGTGTCGTCTTATCTTTTATTAAGCCGGTTTGGGTAGCCTTGTTTATTATTTGTTTTGATATTTATTGGTTGATTAAAGCTCTTTATTCCGCCGTCCACTTAATTTCTTCTTATCGAAATCTCCGGAAAATAGTTAAGGTAAATTGGCTAAAAAAGTGTCGAGCTATTGAGCGGTGCGATGATATTTACCATCTGATTATTTTGCCTACCTATAAGGAAGAGCTGGATGTCATTAAGCCCACCTTTGAGGCTCTGGCTAACGCTAATTATCCCACTGATAAGATGATTGTAGTATTTGCGGGGGAGGAGAGGGATAAAGAAAGAGCCGAGAGAAATGCAGCTGCTATCAAAAACTTACACGGCGATAAATTTAACACCTTTCTGACGACCATTCACCCTCAGGATATTCCTGGAGAAATTGCTGGCAAGGGTTCAAATGAGACTTGGGCAGCCAAGCAAGCCAAAAAGGTTATCGATGAGAAGGGCATACCCTATGAAAATGTGATGGTGTCTGTCTTTGATGTTGATACTTGTGTTCATCCAGAGTACTTTGGCGCCTTGACCCATAAATTTTTGACTACCGAGAATCCACACCAAGCTAGTTATCAGCCAGTGCCGATGTTTTTCAATAATATTTGGGATTCGCCAGCTCTAATGAGGGTAGTGGCGATGCACACCACTTTTTGGATGATGATGGAGCAAGGTAAGCCCGATAAACTAGTAACTTTTTCTAGTCATAGTATGAGTTTTAAAACTTTAGTTGATATTGGTTTTTGGGATGTTGATATAGTGTCTGAGGACGCGCATGTCTTCTGGCAATGTTTAATGCACTACAACGGAGAATATCGAGTGGAGCCTTTATTAGTTCCAGTCTATATGGATACGGTCTTAGCCAGCACTTACAAGGAAAGTATTATCAATCAGTATAAGCAGCAAAGACGTTGGTCCTGGGGGATTGAAGACATCCCTTATATTTTTACCAATTTTATTGGCAACAAAAAGATTAGCCTCCGGAAAAAAATCAAGTTTAGTTTTTGGTCACTAGAAGGTTTTCATTCTTGGGCCACCAACGCCATCATCATATTTTCTTTAGGATGGTTGCCCCTAATTGTCGGAGGAGATGCTTTCACCCAAACTGTACTAGCTCAGAGCTTGCCTTATATCACTCAGATTTTGATGACCTTGGCCATGATTGGTATCTTTATTTCGGCTACTATTAATATGCTGATTATTCCCGAAAGACCTAAGCACAAGACGAAGGCGTTAGTTATCAGTATGCTTTTGCAATGGTTGCTACTGCCAATTGCGGCTATCTTTTTAGGATCAGTGCCGGCCCTCGAGTCACAGACCAGAATGATTTTAGGTAAATACATGGGTTTTTGGGTAACGGAGAAAAAACGTAAATCTAATGCCAACTAATACTCCCCAATTTATAATCCTTTTTTTACTGGCAGTTTCTTTGTCAGCCTTGTTTACTTTGTTAGTGAGAAAATTAGCGTTGCGTTGGCAGATTGTTGACCAGCCGACTGAGGCGAGAAAAATCCATCGCCAGCCTACGCCTTTGTTGGGTGGGTTGGCTATTTTTGGCGCTTTTAGTTTAGCCGCCATTATTTTTCTGCTGTGGAACGATTCCTATTTCACCGGCTACATGTTGCCCAAGCATATTATTGGTATTATTTTAGGTGGGCTGGTACTAATGATTGGTGGGATTCTTGATGATAAGTATAATTTATCACCCGGCAAACTTATTATCTGGCCGGTAGCTGCTTCTTTCATTGTAATTGCGTCTGGCATTGGCATTGATTTTATTTCCAATCCTTTCGGTAATGCTTTGGCGCTTGATTTGATCAATATAAAAGTGCTTACTTGGCAAGGAGTGCCATATTACTTTACGCCTTTGGCTGACATTTTTACGTTGGTGTGGCTTTTAGGGATGGTTTATACGACTAAGCTGCTTGATGGTCTTGATGGTCTAGTGTCTGGGATTACGGTGATTGGGGCGATGGTGTTGTTTTTTCTTAGTCTTACCCCCCAGGTAATGCAGCCGGAAACTGCCCTCTTGTGTATTATCATGGCGGGGGCGTCTTTAGGATTTTTGTTCCTAAATTTTCATCCGGCGCGGATCTTTTTAGGCGAGGGTGGGAGCACTTTTGTCGGGTTTATGTTGGGCGTGTTAGCAATCATTAGTGGCGGGAAAATTGCCACCGCTTTATTAATTATGGGCATTCCTATTCTAGATGTCGGCTGGGTGATTGCCCGACGACTATGGTCTAAGCAGTCACCTTTTAAATCAGCTGACCGTAAGCATTTACATTTTCGGTTGCTGGATATTGGCTTTACTCATCGGGGGACAGTGGTGTTTTTCTATATTATCAGTGCAGTATTTGGTTCGGTAGCTTTGTTGGTCGAGGGTAGGTATAAATTTCTGGTTTTAGCGGTGTTGTTTGTATTTATGTTTGGATTAGGGTTAGTGTTGGTTTTGAAGGCGAGGCGGCAGGATGGAAAGAAAATACAGACTTGACCGGGGAGTAAAAGTCAGTTACGATTTTTGTACTTTGATAGCAAACAATGGGGAGTAGCCAAGTGGCCCGCCCGCAACGCTTCGCAAGCGAGCCTGCCCGCAGTGCTACAGCGTTGCAGGCGGGCTTGCTCGCGTAGCGATGCGGGCAGGTAAGGCAACATATATCAAGTATGAAATTCTATTATACATATGTCCTATCGAGCAAAGATGGTAGGTTGTATGTCGGTTACTCTGAGAACATTAGGAAAAGAGTAGCAGAGCATCAACGAGGATTAGTTAGGTCGACCAAGTCTTATAGGCCATGGCAATTAGTGTACTATGAGGCTTGCTTGGAGAAGGAAGATGCGATAAAAAGAGAGAAACAGTTTAAGACTGGTTTCGGCCGTGCCTATTTAAAAAGAAGGATAAGAATTTAAATAATAAATGGGGAGTAGCCAAGTGGTAAGGCACCAGGTTTTGATCCTGTGATTCGGGGGTTCGAATCCCTCCTCCCCAGGAAAATATTATCTATTAGAACTCGGCAGTCTGGAGCGAGAAAGCCCTAATTAAAGGGCTTTTTATGATGAAAGGGGGAGTTCTAATTGGGGTTTGAGCGGGGAGAGTGGGATTTAGAACTGGGTTGGTTTCGAGCAAATTGTGTTGACATAATTATATATTTATCGCATATTAAATAGTCGTTCTGGTACCACCCTTTTTCTTTATGGAGTTCATTTTAAGTCCTGTAATCTTAGTGAATGTGCGTGTCTTTCTAAAGAATGAGCTTTAGAAGGAAATGAACATTTATCATCTTGGAAGGTGAATTATGTCACAAGGAGCAAATTGCTCAGACGTCGATCGTGTTTTAAGTAATACGGGACCCATATCTGATGAAGTATTAGAACAAGTGGGAGAACATCTGGAAACCTGCAAGCGCTGTCGGGCTGTCCTTGAGCTTGGCGAACTAATACAGATTCCGGACGATGAACTAAGGGAGTTATTAAAAAATGTCGAGCAATAACTTCTTCTGGTGGGTGAAGGAAAACCACGTTCCTAGCGCGATCGGTATGGTCAACGATAGATATCTTCAAAGACACACACAAATGATTTATGTAAAAGGAGGTGTCTGTCGTGACCAAAAAAACTGAACCGCTGAAACGTAACATTCTTCGCCCCGAACGACCACCCTGGCCTGATGACCCCAAGTCTATGAAGCTTTATCGTCGACACGCCGAGGATCTTGACGAGATCTGGAGAGGACACTCTCCAGTTATTCTCGGTACAATGTCCCAAACATTCGATGATGGTGATGGAGACGAGAGCTCAGAAGATTAGAACTTTCAACCCCCTGGCTAGCACGCTACCATACGTACTAGCCTTTTTTAATATATATAGTGAGTAGCAGGGTAGGGTAAAATCTGATAATATATAATTAGACTTGTGGACGTAAATCAGGAACATAAACATATTCCTCCTGCCGCTGAATTATAGTTCTAACGTTGTCCACGATGTGCAGTAGATTATTTTAAGGCTTACATCAGCCTTTTTTTGATACAGAGTTTGGCTCTGGAAACAAATAATAAAAAACGTTACAATAACCGTCAGAGAAACATACAGTCAAGGGAGGTTCTTTCATGGACTGGGGATATATGCTTGGTAGCACCTTTAAAACGCGCTGTGGCTGGATCTGGGAGATAGATAGGAGAGTGCGAGCCGGTCAGCTGCCTCCCGCCTACCAGCGAACGGTAGTTAATCTGAGCGCAGCTTACTTCTTCTGGGGTTTGCTCAGTCGTCATTTGATCCGTGTGAGAAAAAGCTTCTCGCCCGTCGAGCTGCTAGTATCTATCACGGACTGGTGTCCTCACCAATGCCGCTATTGCTACAATCGCTCTGGTCAGGGTGAGTGTAAAGCCACCTACATCAATTTGGATCGGTTGAATGTAATCCTGGATGAGGTAAAAAAGGCTTTTGGCATCCGCTTTGCTGTCATCACTGGGGGAGAACCTTTTCCCTATGTGCTGAAGCTAGCTCAAAGACGACCTGACTTCACCTTCTTCGTTTACACCAGTGGGAATATCAGCGAACGTGCTTGCCAAGAAATGGTCAAGTTGGGTAACATCATTCCAGCTTTGACTATTGTGGATGTCAATCCGGAGGTGCATGATTATATTCGGGGATCAGGAAGCTTTCAGCGGATTATGACAGCCCGGACACGGTTGCAATCTCATCAGCTTCCCTGGGGTTGGTCATTGACTTCATCACGGATCAATTTCCAACAACTGGTCAAGGGTGGACTGCTGGACAAGCTGGCGAGTTATCAGCCCTACTTTATCCGTGCCATGCCATGGATGCCAGTGGGACGATCAGATGAAGACCAAGTATTGTCGCTGGCGGAAATGGCGCAGGTGGGAAGTAATATTCGGGAGGCGCAGCAGCGAGGTATAGTGGTTTTCGACTATATCACTGCGCCAGTGGGTTATCCTTGTCTGGCGGGCGGGCGGCGTAGTTTCTTTGTGGCGCCAGATGGAAAAGGCGGCCTACGTATTTCACCTTGTGTCTTCATGGAAGGAGAGGTATCAGTCCCGATCACCTTTCGTGTTGATGGCTCGTCTACTCTACTGGAAACACTCCAGAATAATCCTTGGTTTGTAAGTGCTAGAGATCTAGCGGGTCGTCATCAGTGCATTATTCACGCGAATCGCAGTGACTGGCCTCAGCTGGTGCGAGGAGAAAAAAGATAGATTGCTTGAGGGGATAGTTTCTACAACTATAACCCTCTTTTTTTATCCAAATATATAGTGAGTAGCGGGGTGGGGTAAAATCTGATATTATAAGCTCAAGCTTGTGGACGCAAATCAGGTATATAAATATACTCATTCTGTCTCTGAATTATAGTTCTAACGTCGTCTACGATTTGCAGTAGATATTATTAAGGCTTGTTTAAGCCTTTTTTTGATGGGGGAGAGTGTGGACGGTAGAACTACTAGATAAAAAAACTGCTCACAACGACTTGACTCTCGACACGCTGTACGTTATTTTCAAAGTACAAGATGTCAAGCTAGAGCAATGTTCTAGTAAAGGAGGTGGCGTGTTATTGATCGTAATGATTTTTTTTGTCTGTTCAGGTTTAGCATTCGTACTTTTAGCGTTTGAGGCGTTCGAGGGCGGCGATGCTCCTATCGGATTAGTACTTCTCGTCGTCGCCGTTTTAGTGTTCTCATGCACGAAGACTGCCTGCGGGGCGCTTTTCTAAAGCTCTTTTCACTTGTTCATTCGCAAGCAGTATATGAGGCTTCAACTGAAGACCTCTTTTTTTATCCTCAATATATAGTGAGTAGCAGGGTAGGGTAATAAAAAACTGCTCACCGTGTGGGTGGGCAGCACGTTGCAAATTTACTACTAATACGTAGTAGTGGCTAAAAGACAAAGAAAATTAATCAAGACAAATGTACTGATAATTAAAGTTAAAATCAATATCTTTGTCAGCTTCTTTCTAAATTTATCGATTATTAATTTGGAAGCAGTTCCAGTAATAGTAACAATAATTATATTAAAAACTGAATAAGTTAAATCGCTAAATTCGAATAATGGATCACATAGAATAGCAATATATAAAGCCATACCACTTATATAAAGACTGAATATATACAAATCAGCTATAATTTCCTCTGGATAGAAAGGCCATATAGATTCGATAGGATCTACAACAATAGGGACGAAATTTACAAATATAACTACCAAAACTCCAACCCCCAGTCCTATATAAGTGCCCCCATTAATATATTTTTTCCAGTTCATATTAGTTAACTAGTAAGCTAAGCGTATTCAGTATATTACATGAATGGGTTATTTGTATAGAATAATCAATAAAGTTAATTTGACACCGTGAGATGTCGAATTGAATGGATAAAAAAACTGCTCACCGTGGGTGGCAGCAGCGTGAAGAACAATGTCAGAACAGTAGTTTGTTGGTGGGCACAATGTACTCAACGAGAACGCGAATCAGGATACTACTCTCCCAAAGTTGGCAAATCTCCTGGCGAATTTAACTTCAGTGGCGCATACTTGATAACTCCTCTTCCAGGAAGTTTGATGCCACCTTTAACTTGCTTTTGCCATCCTTGCTCACCAACGCCTTCGCCAGCGAAACACCACCCTCCGAAATCTCCAAGGGTCCATTGTAGATAACGTGCGGGGGAACCATCCTTAAACTCTACTTTGAGCACTTCCCCATCGAAGTTCCCTGTCACCCCAGCCATTGTCATCAACGATCCAGTATCCATAATTACCTCCAGGTTTGCAGTTGGACAATCATTCCTCAACAAAGATATTCCATTTATGGACTATCTAATCTCACCAAAGTGCAATTATTATATTCTACATATCTCCTTGATATTGTCTAGAGTAGCGGGGTAGGGTAAAATCTGATAATATACAATTAGACTTGTGGACGCAAATCAGGAATGTGAATATACTCACTCTGTTGCTGAATTATAGTTCTAACGTTGTTCACGATTTGCAGTAGATATTATTAAGGCTTATTCAAGCCTTTTTTGGTTGGGGGAAAGTGGGATCAGACTACTAGAAAAGTGCCAAATGTGTGTACACATTACCAAAGTGACTTGTATTTTATCGTTGTTTGTGTTTTAATGAAATGCTACTAATCACGAATGATCTTTTTACGTTGAGCCCAACCCAAGAAATAGGAGACATGGAATGACTCAGCAACAACAACACATCATCGACCTCGACGCCGACCCTTTTCTGCCCAAGGGTTGGAAGGGTGTGGAGGAGCATCGGAAGGGCGGCCAGTTTGAGTTTGACCCCACCCAGGTCGCGCTCTACCTAAGCGAGCGCCAGAAGGGCGGGAAGGTTATCGGTGGTCACGACCTCCGCGAGGAGTTGAAGGACAGGCCGGTCTTTAACGCCAATCTCCTCGACTGGTATCTGGTGCATCCCGAGCACATCCCCGAGGAGTGGAAAGGAAAGGCGATCTGCTTCTGGGGGACCATCTACCGCAACGCCCACGGCAGGCTCGTGATCCGTTGCCTCATCTGGAACGGCGATCGGTGGGACTGGAGCTACCGCTGGTTCGACGAAGTCTTCCGCGGTAGCGGCCCGGCGGCCGTTCCCGCAAGCGCTTAGCCCTTGGGCTTTAGTTCTTTGGTCTCTGATTTCTGACCTTTGAACTCTGCCCTTGGATTTCGAACATTCAACCCGCGTTAGTTTTACCGACTAGCGTGGGTCTTTTTTATATAGTGAAGTAGCAGGGTAGGGTAAAATCTGATAATATATAATTAGACTTGTGGACGTAAATCAGGAACATAAACATACTCACCCTGTCTCTGAATTATAGTTCTAACGTTGTCCACGATTTGCAGTATTAGGGTGTAAAAAATGCTCTGAAGATCATATTTAGATCAAACCTGTGGACAAACAATACGCAAAATGCGTATTTTGTTTTATAATGAGGGCAAACATAAACAAAGGGTAAAACCCCTTTGTTTACTTACTCGTTCGGCCAAGTAAAAATAAATTATTACTTGGCGCTCTCTCGTTAAACAAATAACAAAACAAATGAAAAAATCACTTCTCCTGACACTAGCCGGATTAGTGGTCCTAACTGTTCTTGCTTTCGGCTTACCAAGTCAAACCAAAGCTTCCGGTCCAGCTTCGGAACATCTCAAGGGATACATTCTTTTACAAGTAGAGAATAATGGCGAAGCGTGGTATATCGATCCTCAAGATGGATATCGTTATTACCTGGCTCGTCCGACAGATGCTTTTAATATAATGCGTTTACTGGGTTTGGGAGCTACTCACGCCGACATTGAAAAAATCCCATCTAATTTACACAATGATAGCGATTTATTGTTCGCCAACATGCATATCGGAGAAATATTACTAGATGTCGAACGTAATGGCGAGGCTTGGTATATCTATCCAGGGGATATGTGGGGTTACTATCTCGATCGTCCAGGCACCGCTTTTCAGGTTATGCGTAATACCGGACTAGGGGCAACTGATAGCACAGTGATGGGTATCACTCCTAATATATCTATTTCCGGTGTGCGTTATGATGGCACTGGCTCAGCTGAGCCGGATGAATTTGTCCAGCTAGTCAATAATGGTCGGATGGCTCAGGATGTTGGCCAGTGGACGATAGAGGATGGTGATGGACACGAATTCGAATTTCCCGGAGGATATACTATCCAGCCTGGTGAATTTGTCAGAATTTTTACCAACACGGGCGATCTTTCCTTTGATAGTGGCACAGCTATTTGGAATAATGACGGCGATACTTGCTTCTTGTATGGCTCCACAGGCTCGCTGGTTGATATGTATGCTTATAGTTTTTAAATAATTAGCATATCTCTATTTGCTGGTATAGAAAGCAGGGTCTTTCACCTTGCTTTTTTGTTAGCAGCGAAATAAAAAAGCCCGTTCAGCTTAATGCTTACTAGGGCTAGGTGCGAATGCTAGAGCGGAGTGTTAGGATCTTCCTTGCCCAATTCGTATTTCCAGATTCGGTAAGTAGCCGGATCGTAGAATCGACCATCCGGTAAGTGGGAAAGTGTCCCTACTACTCGCAAGTGGTCACTGAAAGCGAAATACCTTGGTGGTAAAGGATTAATCCTAAACTCCATGTCCGCAATTTTCTGGTAGATCGTGGTCAAGGTAGCTTCGTCCAGAGCCATTTCCTCTTGTCCAGGAGAAGAGGGTTTAATGATCGACAAGCGGAAGAAGTATTTTCCCTTCATTCCCTTCAGAGTCTCGCAGAACTTCCAGAAAACTTCTTCGTCATCTCCGCGAAAGAGGCCGGGAGCGAAGCAGACTTGGTCGTGGGGATTTACGGCCATCCAAGCTTCAACCAGCTCTCTCGTCTCGGAAGCCAACATTAGTCCTCGAGCACCGGGGATAACGGATATCTGGAGATGAATCGAAGCCTGGGAGAGATTCTCTCGTTGCCAGCGCAGAAGATTATCGAAGGCTTCCCGCGTTCGCCGGTCATTTTTGAGGACAGTACTGATCTTAATTCCCAGCACTTTCCCTTTCATCCCAAACAACCCAACCAACTGATCTAAGACCGCCGGCAGCAAGGGATTCTCCAAAGGCTCACCGTTGTCCGTAAATTTAAGGGAGAGTTGTCTCTTGTCGGTGCGGAAGTCGTGGTGGCGCGAGTATAGAAACAGTGGCGCTCGGAAGAGATCAACCATCTCGGCCACGCTCAAGTTGCGGTAGTAGGGCAAGTGGCAGTAGACACAGAAGGGACAGGCCTTAACAGAACACCCGTACTGAGTACCCGTGCAGACCATCAATTTCCCCTTCTCATCTTTTACATTCGGTGTCGTCTCATCGACGATAGTGGTGAGGAAGAATTCTCGCAGATCAGCCGGGGCAAAATGGAAGCCAAGACAAACCCCATCCTCCGGACAGTTAGAGGAATCTACTCCTCTCGCTAATCGTAAGCAGTAGGGTGGCTCGAGAACTTCTAGATTTACCTCTTTTACTTTGATCCTCTCTCCTGGCATAGCATCCTCCTTTTAGTTGTCAAAGAACAAAACAAGAACAAAACAAAAAACGCCCCCCGTCAGGGAGGCGTTTCTTCTCGGTTTTTTAGGCTAAGCTAGTAAGCTACCAAATTAAAACAAAGAAAGTCCCACAACGAGGCTTGGGGTCGTTCTTTGTCTTCTTAACTTGTAACATTATTTGATTAACCATTGTATTAATACAATACTGAAATGTTGATAAGTTGTCAATTGGTTTTGGCGGGGCATCCACCATCAAATGGAACAAGAGGTATAATACGGGTAGTAATAAATAATCTCTTGTCCTATGATCGC
>JABMPQ010000040.1 GCA_013202585.1 Parcubacteria group bacterium
ATTCGCGCAGCGAATGAGAGAAAAGCAAAATCTTTTTGCTTTTCCGAATGAGCAAGCGAAGAAGAGGCGAAGCCTCTTATTTGTGCAGTCTCGCCAGTCATTTCCGGTTCCCACCTTCAAAATTTCCCAAAAATAAGCTATTATTATCCTATCAGTAAATTATTTCTAAAAATGACTAACCCCCTCGATAAATCTAACATGCGCCAAGTTATCCTCGATTTCCCGCAGCAGTTCAAAAAAGCACTGGAATTTGCTAAAGATGTAAAAACAGAATGGGACTTTGACAACGTTATTATCTGCGGTATGGGCGGTTCAGCGCTGCCCGCTGATATTGTTAAGGCCTATCTTGAAACAACCGATCAATACATCCCCATCACCATCATCAGAGATTACGACTTGCCCGCTTCAGCCAGTAAAAATAGTCTGGTGATCATTTCCTCCTACTCGGGTAATACAGAAGAACCAGTTGAGTGTTATCAAAAAGCCAAAGCCAAAAAATACCAGCTGATTGGCTTGGCTAAAACGGGAAAACTAATTGAACTGTGCCAGCAAGACAACATCCCCTTTATTCAATATCCTGATGATGGCCCCTCTTTCCAACCCCGCTATGCTACTGGCTATATTTTGACATCAATGCTATCTATCCTGGCTAATTCTGGGAAAGTAAAAGACATTACTAAAGATATTGAAAATCTGGCTGCTTTTTTAGAAAATTTAAACCTGGAGGAAAAAGGAAAGGATTTAGCCCAAAAAATTGCTGGAGCCACTCCTATTATCTACTCCACCACCAAGTACGGAGATAGTCTGGCTCGCATTATCAAGATCAAAATCAACGAAAACACTAAAACCGCCGCTTTTTATAATACCTTTCCTGAACTCAACCATAACGAAATGCAAGGTTGGGCTAATCCACAAGGAAGTTTTCACATTTTGATTTTCCGTGATCCAGAAGAACACCCTCGCAACCTCAAACGCATCGAAATCACTGCCAAATTATGTCAGGACAAAAATATCCCGGTGGAAATTTTCGATCTTGAGGGATCAAATACCTTAGAAAAAATATTCTCCGGCCTTAATCTCGGCGACTGGATTGCCTATCATCTCGCTCTGGAATACGGTCAAGATCCCACGCCAGTAAAAATGGTAGAGGATTTAAAAATAGCGCTTAAAGATTAAGTTCTTTCTTTAATAAACAAAACAAAATTATGAACTCAAAAAAAGTCCCAGTAAAAATGTTGGTGGTGGTTTTTTTCGTGGTCGTATTAGTAGCCACCACTGTTTATTTGGTAGGGAGCAGCAAAGCTTTCAGACCAGCTAGCGACTCTACTCTCATTCCCCGCGATTTTGATCTCCCGACTCCTCTCTTTGCTAGCAACAGCGCCTGGCGACAACGAGCGAGCAGTGCGTCAGTGTTAGCCAGCAATGATCAGCAAATTTTAACCTTATACCGAGCATTACTAGGCGACACCACTGATTTTTCTAGTGGTACTGGCATGGATACAGCCTGGCCTTTCATCGATGTCACCTACGATGACTATAGCGTTGCCATATTTCAAGCTGGTAATGGCGGACAAGATGTCACCATGCTCGACTATACTAGAAGCGCAACTGCCAATAACGCCAAAATATCTGCCAACACTGACGGCACCGTTACTATTCAGAATGCCGCTAGTTCTATTCGACCAGCTGGACCCGAAAGCGCTGACGCTGACGGTCACGTCGTGATTTACAATCCCGATAACTCGGTTGAATACGACATTTGGCAAGCGACAACTAGTAGTCGTCGCCGTGGTGGACAAACTGGCAGCACAATCTCATCAGCTGGAGTAGTTGATGTCTTTGATACGACCGGAGCAGGAGCTAATCCCGATTCTTACTACAGCGCTCGAGCCACTGGGGCGCCCTTACTAGCTGGTCTCCTACTTCCGGAAGACGTCGAAAGCGGTACTATTGCCCACGCCTTGGCTTTTTCCATTCCTGGTCCGCGTAACACTAGCGTGGATCCTAGCTCTCCTAGCTCTGGTGATTATTCTTATCCGATGGCTACCACTGAGACTGATTTCTATAGCACCAACCCTGATGCCCTAGCGCCTGGTCAACGAATTCGTCTCAAGCAATCGCTAGTCGACACAGATAACGATTCCATTAACGAAGATCAACTATCCCCCATCACCCAAATGTTTTTGGCCACACTCCGCACCTATGGTGGCTACGTAGCCGACAACGCTGGTGGCTTTACCTTTTATAGCGAAGACATTCACACTGCTAATCTAGACATGACTAACGCTGAAGTAAATGCTCTAATAGGTCAACCAGCCGGCACTGCTCTTCCAGCTGGCAAAACCAAGTGGCAAGTTGTTATGGAAAAGCTAAATGAAGAAATGGAAACCATTCCACTAGCTTCTGGCGACTATGAGGGCCAAAATGCTAGTATGGCTACCTATACTACCGCCAATTTTGAAATAGTTTCGTCAGCTGCAACCGCCGGGTATGATAATTCCACTAATACTATTGATGATTATGTGAGTGCAGCCGCTTCCGCCTCCCTCATCACTGGCGCTGGCCCGGGCGGAGGACCTCACATTAGGTCTTTTACTACTAGTGGAGTAGCCGAGACAGATCCTAATAAGCTCTTCGCCTACGCTGAGGATTATCGAGGTGGAGTG